>JBJEXB010000037.1:0-17008 GCA_051885395.1 Candidatus Enterousia sp.
ATAATTTTTTTGGTAATACTTGTTGTGCTGCTTTAATTTGTTGAAATATTATTTTGTTTTATGTGTTATAAATATTGTTTTGTTTGTTGTATTGATTTTGTATTGTTTTGGGGTTATAATAGATATTATGAGATTAGATTCAGAATTAGTTTCGCGTGGCGTGTATCCTACCCGTGCCAAGGCTGTTGCAGCGATAAAGGCTGGATTGGTTCTGGTCAATGGTGTTGTTGCGCAAAAGCAAAGTCAGAATGTTTCTGAATCTGATGATATTATTGGTGGTGCGTTGCCGTATATGTCTGGGCGTGGCAGTTTAAAGTTGGCACATGCTTTGGATATGTTTGGTGTTAATCCAGTTGGTTTACGGTGCTTGGATGTTGGTGCCAGTACAGGCGGTTTTACCGAAGTTTTATTGTCGCGTGGTGCCGCGAGCGTTATTGCTGTTGATGTCGGGTCAAATCAATTGATTGATGAAATTAAAAATGATGCTCGTGTTACATCTTTGGAACAGACTGATATTCGTACCCTGCCCCCGTGTAACACTGTTGATTTGATTGTTGTGGATGTTTCGTTTGTTTCACTGACAAATATATCGGATGCTTTGGCTGCGTGGCAGGCATCACAAATAATTGTTTTGATAAAGCCGCAATTTGAAGTGTCGCGTGAAATTGCAGCGCGTTCGGGTGGTGTTATAAAGTCTGACGAATTGCATCGTGCGTCTGTTGAAAAAGTAATTCAATGTTTTAAAGATTTGGGCTATCAGTCAAATGGTGTAATTTCATCTCCAATTCGTGGTGGCAGCGGTAATAAAGAATTTTTAGCGTATTTAAAAAAATAACGTAAAAACAAAAAACCAAATACAATTATTTATATTTTGCTTTGATTTGTGTTGGTAATTGTTATTGTTTTTTTTATGCGGTGGAACTGCGGATACAACTGTTCTTGTCATCCCAGGGACAATTGCATTCAAATGCGTATTTGCCATATACCAAAAAATCAAGGATTTTTATCTGTCTTTGCTTTTGGTAATGTACAAACTGCTTTACTTTGTATTGGTGCGTGTATAAAATTGTACGAAAAACAGGGGTATATAATTATGGCAGATAATATTGACGCAATCCATGCACGCGAATCAAAATGGCAAAAAAAATGGCAAGATGCCAAAGCCTTTACACCAAAAAATGATGGTTCGAAACCACCATTTTATATGTTGGCAGAATTTCCTTTCCCATCGGGCACGGGGTTGCATGGTGGGCATATGTTGAATTATACCGGATGTGATGTCATGGCGCGGTTTATGCGTATGCGTGGATATGATGTGTTGTTCCCGTTGGGATTTGATTCGCTGGGGATTTCTGCGGAAAATTACGCAACCAAGATTGGACGTCACCCATCAGATGTTGTGCGCGAATTAGCACAAAAGTTTACGAAAAATATGCTGGAAATGGGCTGGTCTATTGATTTGGAATCCCAGGTTGCGACATCTGACCCAGAATTTATACGCTGGACCCAGTGGATGTTTATTCAGTTCTTTAAGGCAGGATTGGCATATAAGTCTATGTTGCCCATGAATTGGTGTCCGCATTGTCGCACAACATTGACCAATGAAGAATTAGAAGATGGCAAATGTAATCGTTGTCATGGCGATGTCGAAATTCGCGAAAAAATGCAATGGAATCTGGCAATCACAAAGTATGCGCAACGTATGCTGGATGATTTAAGTCTGGTTGATTATCCAGAAAAGGTAAAACGTGACCAGATAAACTGGATTGGACGTTCAACAGGGGCAGATATCGATTTCCGTGTTTGTGACGATATTATGACCGTATATACGACACGTCCTGATACTATATTTGGTGCGACATTCTGTGCAATTGCCCCAGAACATAAATTGGTTGCAAAATGGCTGGACGAAGGACGCATTAATAATGCGGATGCTGTTCGTGAATATATTCGTGCAGCCGCGGCAAAATCTGAAATCGACAGAACAGATATTACCAAGGAAAAAACAGGGGTAAAGTTAGAAGGACTTATGGCGACAAACCCATATAATGGTAAACAGATTCCGATTTTTGTTGCTGATTATGTTTTGGCAAATTATGCCCAGGGTACAATTATGGCAGTGCCTGCACACGATGGACGTGACTGGGATTTTGCACAAAAATATGGCTTGGAAATAATACCTGTGTTGGCAGGCGGCACACCTGACGCTGTATGGGAAGGTGATGGCGCGCATATAAATTCAGGCTTTATGGATGGTATGAACAAGGTTGACGCAATTGCTGCGGCGATTGATTTTGGTGAACGTGGTGGTTTTGCACGTCCAAAGACACGTTTCCGTATGGGTGATTGGGGATTTTCACGCCAGATGTACTGGGGTGAACCAATTCCGTTGGTATATTGTGAAAAGTGCGGATGGGTACCTGTTCCAGAATCTGAACTGCCATTGTTGCAACCGTATATGAGTGATTTTCGCCCAACAGAAGATGGTGAAAGCCCACTGGCGCGTGCGACCGATTGGGTAAATACGACCTGCCCGTGCTGTGGTGGGGCAGCGCGCCGTGAAACAGACACAATGCCACAATGGGCTGGGTCTTCGTGGTACTATATGCGTTATCTGGATCCGAAAAATGACAAGGCGTTTTGTTCGCGTGAACAAATGGAACGCTGGATGCCAGTTCATCATTACAATGGTGGTAATGAACATAATACACGTCACTTGATTTATTCCAGATTCTGGCACAAGGCTTTGTTTGACCTGGGGTACGTAAATACACCAGAACCTTATAAAAAGCGTACTACGAATGGATTACTGATGGGCAGTGACGGTAAAAAAATGTCAAAGTCTGCTGGTAATGGATTTCAGGTTGATGAAAAAGTCGCGGCTGTTGGTGCAGACGCTGCACGTGTAACGGTGTTGTCACTGGGGCCCTGGGATTCAAATGTGAACTGGTCCGAAGGTGCGCTGGCTGGGGTTCAACGTTTCTTGAAGCGTGTGGAAAATATGGCAGATAATCTGACAGATGACCCAATGGATGCAGAACAGGAACGCTTGGTTAATCAATTAATTGCAGATGTCACAGACCGTATTGAAAATATGCGCTATAACACGGCGATTTCTGCGATGATGGAATATATGAACGCGTTTGCAGGTAAAATGCCCCGCCATGCATATATAGCATTGATTCAGGTGTTAAGCCCGTTTGCACCACACATGTGTGAAGAAATGTGGGAAAAACTGGGTAATGATACAATGTTGATTTGCAGCCCATGGCCAACATTTGATGCGTCAAAGTTGGTAAAGACATCAATGACAATAGTTGTTGCGATAAATGGTAAGCGTGCGGCAGATTTTGTTGTGGGGGCGGACGCATCAGAATCAGAAATTGTTGAAAGTGCAAAAAATGCAGCAAGTAAAAAGTTAGCTGATGCACAAATTATCAAAACAATATTTGTTCCAAACAAAATGGTAAATTTTGTTGTAAAACGGTAATTTTATGTTGATAAAATAACCTGCCCCACGTTTGTGGGGTGTTTTTTATTGGTGTTTGTTGTGATATAATATAAAGAACGCTGCAAAGGCTTAAATAAAAAAAGCCACCAAATGGTGGCTTTTTTATGATATTTTCTCAATTCTGCGAATTCGGCGTTCCACATTATCAAATGGCGATTCCAAGAATGTTTGAACGCACAGGAATGCAACTTCTATATCAATATCATCTGCTGCCAGTGCCAGAACGTTTATATCATCGTGAAAACGGTCGTCGCGTGCCTGGGATGGGGTCATGCAACGTGATGCACGGATATGGCGATAACGGTTTGCTGCGATTTCCATGCCTGCGCCTGTGCCACAAATTAATATTCCACGTGATTTTGGGTCGCTTTCCATTGCATCTGCGACCGTTGCGGCGATGTCTGGAAAATCAACAGACGTATTTGGGTCGTCTGTCCCCAAGTTTACAACTTGGTATCCTGCTGCACTCAGCATTTCAATTAAATACAGTTTTGTGCCAACGCCACGATGGTCGGCAGCGATATAAACCTTGGATATGTTTTTGTTCATTTTTCCTTGTCCTTTCGTTTTGACAGTTTACATTCCAGTCCCGTGTTTCCTGTTATATTTAATGTGCGGTATGCCAATACGCCCGTCATTTGCGCTGCACTGAACATATTTGCTGTGTTGACAGTTGCAGGACCATCCAACGTCCCGTGCAAAAACAGGTTGTTGGCAACAACCTTGCCTGTGACGATTCCGCCACGACCAATAACGACTGTATCAGCGGTGATATCACCAACAATAGAACCGTGAATCTGGACGGTGTGGTCTGTTTTTATGTTTCCAGTTAATTTGCACCCTGCCCCGATTATGGTTGGCGATTGCTTTTCTTTTGCGTTCGTGAATGCTAGCATTTTATTTTTCCTTTACAAATTTTGTTGGGTCAAACGGGTTGCCTTTGTATCTGATTTCATAGTGTAAATGCGGTCCCGTTGAACGACCAGATGAGCCGCCCAATCCTACAATTGTCCCAGGACGCACCCAATCGCCACGTGATACATTTATGTGCGATAAATGTGCGTATAATGTCGTGAATCCCAGTCCGTGGTCAATTTCAACTGTTGTGCCGTATCCAACGCGTTCGCCTGCGGATACAACGCGACCAGGTGCAACTGCCATTAATTCTGTGCCGATTTTTCCTGCAAAGTCAATTCCACGATGTTGCTTTTGCTTGCCTGTAAATGGGTCTTTGCGCATGCCGTAATTTGATGTTATTCGCATGCTTTTGACAGGTGCACCAATTGGTAATATTGTGTCCAGGCGTGATAATCCTGCCCATAATTCTAAATCATCTGCTAATTTCTGATATTTTTCGTCCAGTTCGCGGTCCAGGTCCAGTGGGCTGAATACGGTGCCAACAAACGGATTTGTATATTTGTTTGCGCTGTTTATTAATGTGCGTTCTGTCAGCCCCAGTGCAATGATACTGCTGTTTATAGTTTTTAATTTTTTGCGCAGTTCATCTGTTTTTTCATGGCTTAACTGTGAAACAGCGTTTACAATCTGGGTATCGGCATCGGCAATTGCCTGAACAGATTCAATCATTTGCGCGTTTCGTTTTTTCAATTCGTCATTTTCCGCGCGTGTCAATTCATATTCAATCGCTAAATCTGACAGTTTTGTATATTCGGCGGTGTATTCATCTTCTGTAAATAACTGGGTCAGACGTGTTCGCAGAAAGTCCAGTTCGCCCCAGGTTTTCAGGCGGTTGTTCATCAGTTCTTCTTTCTGAGCATCGGTTAATTTCGTGGCATTTAATATCTGGTCGTCAATTACGTTTAAATTCTTGGTTAATTCGTTATATTTTGCGAGATACGTTTGCAAATCCGCCATGTGGCGCGCGTGTGTGGCACGTTCTTCTTCTAGTTGTTGGGTGCGTTTTTGCAGCATTGGGCGGTGATATACAAATACATACGTTGACCATGTTGCCCATATAATCAGTCCAACTTTGCCACACCATTTGGTAAAACGCCAAAAACTGCTTTGCTGGAAAGTATAAACGTTTCCGCGTGGTGTATCCATAACGGTGAATTCACGTGGTGGAAAAATCCGAACAATTACACGCCATATCGCGCGCAAAGGCGACGTTATAAACGCCCACAAAGATGTAAAATATCGTGTTATAAAATTTATCATAGTAAATTAAGTCTAGACAATGCGGCACCAATAGTCAAGCCGTCACGTAAAACCGCATCACTGTTCATTGATAACCCGCAATGCAGTGTCGTACCCCCACGTACACCAACACGCCCACGTACAAGTACGCGTTCTGCGGTATGTGCGCGTCCAAATAGTGGCATTATATATATATCGCCACATGCCTGTGTCATTGCAGATATCACAGTTGATAGTGATGCAGCATCAATGATTGTACAGAAATATCCACGCGGTTTTACGCGCGCAATGCACTTACGGGTCCATAGGTTCAGGTCTGCGTTATGATGGGCGTTGTGTTTGGCGGGCGTCCCTTTGAAATATGGTGGGTTTGATATTACCATGTCAAATGTTCGGGCTGTGCGCCATGACGTGATGTCTGCCGAAATCAGTTCAATAGTATGATTATTTAATTCTGCGTTTCGGGCGCATTCAGTTAACATTTGTTCGGATGTATCAATTCCTGTAATGGTGGCATTACTGTTATGTACCAGCATGCACATTGCATCGCCTCCTGTCCCGATACCAACATCCAATACGGTTTTTGCATGTATGTCCCCTGCCATCGCTGCCAGCCATACTGCATCAGATGTTGGGTTGTATTTGCCGCGATGAATGCGAACCTGACCACCCATTAGGGTAAAAATTTCTTGTTTTTCTGCCATACCTATATAATAATTCAACAAAATTAAAAGGCAAGTTTATGTTTGATGAAGCAATTGTTGTTCAAAGCGCGATCAGCGCATTTAATAATGCGGCATTAGCAGCACCAGCGTTTTTGTGGGCCGCTTTGTTGGCTGTACCATTGTTTGTATTAGTTTATTTCTGTGGTGGTGCATTTCTGACAAAATTGGGGTGGAGTCGCGCCAATATTATGTCGCGCAGTGCGCTTGCGACGGTTGGTTTAACCTTTATGTGGATGATTTTATTTGGTGGTAATTATATTGTGCTGCGTGACGGGGGGTCAGTGTTGCCGTTCTTGGTTGCGACAATTGTATTTTTATGTTCGTTTTTCATTTCATCGCGTACACGTGGTATTCGCTTGCCTCGCTTACGTGATATGTCACGACGTATGCGTCTGGGGGTGTTTTGTGTAACCGGATTATTATTAATTGCACTGGGGTTGTCTGATATGCATGCGTGGTGGGGACCAATATTGCAGATTGGTGCATTTTGTATGGGTGCGCTGATTGGGCGTCGTGCAAAGTATATGATGCCAGATATGCTGGGGTCGATGTTAATTATGTCGATGTGCATTATCGCAATATTAATGCAGCCTGAATTCTTTCGTTTTGGGCAATTGGGAAATTTGACTGTGTTTCACATGCTGGGGCTGTTGTTGTTTGGTGTATTTGTGGCGGGCGCAATTGTTGCAAATAATATTAATCCACAGGGGCGCATACATCGCAGTGCATTTATAAAACTGAAATGGATGGCGCGATTTATTACTGCGTTGGGGGTTGTGTTATTCTTTCTGACAGAATCTGTGCCAGTATTTATAGGGACTTTTGTGGCGTTTGTTATATTGTTTGCGTTATCACAATGGCACGCGTCGCACACGTCAGATATGCTGGCGGTGCGTTTCTTTGCGCTGGCAATTGCGATGTTTGGCATCATAACAACAATGCCTGTATTAACAGCACTGGGGATATTGTACTGGGCAAATTTGCCAAAGACTGATTTCTGGGCTGATGCAAAATTCTTGTTATAATTCGTTATATTTATTGAATACCATTGAAAGTACAGATGTTATACTATAAAGCCCAAAGTTAATATTAACATTAGGTCTTGAATTATGACAAATATACATCCAACCGCGATTGTTCACGATGGTGCCGTTATCGGCGCTGACTGTAAAATTGGTCCATATTGCACTGTTGGTGCAAATGTTGTGCTGGGGGATCGCGTGGAATTGGTTTCGCACGTTGTTGTTGATGGAAAAACATATATTGGTGATGATTCTATTGTTTATCCGTTTGCAGTATTAGGCGTGATGAGCCAGGATTTAAAATGGCAGGACGAAGCCGCAATGACAGGTCTGCGTATTGGCAAACGTTGCAAGATTCGCGAATATGTGACAATTCATTCTGGAACGCCTGCATCAGATGGTACAGTTATTGGTGACGATTGCCAGATTATGGTTAATGCACACGTTGGACACGATTGCAAGATTGGTAACAGTGTTGTTATGTCTAACTTGGTTCAGGTCGCAGGTCATGTAGAAGTTGAAGATTTTGCGATTTTATCTGGTGGTGTTTGCGTGTTGCAATTTGCACGAATTGGGCGTAATGCGTTCATTGGTGGAATGTCTGGGGTTGGTAACGATATTTTACCATATGCAATTTATGACGGCGCGCGCGCGACATATCGTACAATTAATCGTGTCGGATTAATGCGTCATGGTTTCACAAACGAAGATATGCATGCCATTCATTCTGTGTATTCTGCGGTATTTCGTGGAACAGAAGGTACTGTTTCAGACCGTTTGGCAAAAATTCGCAAAGAAGTAAAAAATAATAAATATGCAATGGATGCGATTGATTTCATCGAAAATCGTTCAAAACGTGGAATTGGTACATCAAACAATGCAGAATAAAAAAATCAAAGTCTTTATAATCGCTGGCGAAGTATCTGGGGATGTTCTGGGGGCGCGTATAATTGAACAAATGCGCGATCGCGCAGAATTTACTGGGGTCGGTGGCGAAAATATGGCGCGTGCGGGATTGACATCAATATTGCCGATATCCGATTTGGCAGTAATGGGAATTATAGAGGTTGCAGCACATGCACGTACGTTGACACGTCGTATTCGTCAGACTGCGGATGAAATTATTCGCGTGCGCCCTGATATTGTGTTGACGATTGATGCGCCTGGATTTGCACGTGGTGTAATTAAGCGCGTAAAAAAATCAGCGGTTGGACGTGATTTAATAAAGGACGGATTGCGTTTCCATCATTTTGTTGCGCCCCAGGTTTGGGCATGGCGTCCAGGACGTGCAAAAAAATATGCTGCGACGTTTGATAAGTTATATGCATTCTTTGATTTTGAAGTTCCATATTTTACAAAGTATGGGTTGAGTACGATTGCGGTTGGACATCCATTAGCAGATGGATTGATTGGCAAGTACAATACGGATAATAAAAAACAAGAAAAAATAATAGCACTGATACCAGGCAGCCGTCTGAGTGAGGTTAAAAAGTTATTACCAATATTTCATCAAATAACTGATATGTTGGTATCGTGTGGATATATCGGTTACAGATTTATTATTCCGACTGTTGAAACAACGGATGCGTACTTGCGTGAACAGATTGCCAAATGGAAAACGCGTCCTGAATTGGTTCCTGCGTCATCACGGTATGATTGGTATGCAAAAACATATATCGCGATTGCCGCCAGTGGAACAGTTTCAGCAGAATTGGCAATGATACATATTCCAACGATTGTTATATATAAAATGAATGCGATAACAACGTGGTTGGTTCGTCAGGTAATACGTACGCGCTGGGTGTCACTGGTAAATGTTTTATTACAACGCACCGTATATCCAGAATTTTTAGGACCGCGCGCAACCGCAGAACATGTGTTAGATGCCGTTGGACAATTGGCAATACCGTCTGTGCGTGAAAAAATGATTGCGGATTTAAAAAATGCAGATAACTTATGGCGACAAAATGATGATGGGGTCGCTGGTACAATTGCAGATGATATATATCGCACAGTTGTTGAAAAAAATTAATAGTGCGCAGTGTTCAGATAAATTTGATTGTTAACAGAATATTTAACTGCTTTCACAATGATAGTTTTTTTATCTCTAACCAAAATTACTTTGTTATTCCTTCTGGTACATCTTGTAAAACTTTGTTGTCAAGTACGCATTTATATTTTTCTTCTGCGTTACCTTCGATTGCGCCGATTGGACAAACCTGATTTATAACAGTTGTTTTACGAGTACACCAGTTCTTTGGCGTTTCTTTTGATGCAGTACCAACCATTTTTCCATCGCATGATGCGTCATCTACTGCGTCAACTACAGGTAATGCTGCGACACATGTTGGGGTGGTGCCCCATTTGCTGCGCCGCCCACCATTTTCCCAGCACAGGCATGCGCCCCATGATGGAACATCAACATTCAGTGTATAATCGCGTGGACACATGTTTTCTTGGTCTGCGATTCCATAATTGTCAACCAATTTATTATATTTTGATGTGTTGTTGCTAAATTTTGCTTGGCACATATTTTCTTTGTCATATGACGCCAGTGGCAGTATGAATTGCAATTCCATAAAGCGTCCCTGGATATTAGAACACTGGGTGGATAGTGTATCTACAATTTGATAATATATTTCGGTGGCAACACCTGTTGGGCGTGGTTCGTGGTGTGTTATTTTTTTCTTTTCATTAAGTGTTCCGTATATAGTATTTTGTTGATCGTTGTTGCAATCTTCTGTTGTGTATGTCATTTGATCCTGGCTGGTAGAGTCTAGACAGGCGTAAAATTTATCAAATCCACCAAATACAGTTTCGATAGTGTCTTTGTCTTTACAAGATTCAATTTCAGTTAATTGTTTTGCACATTCAGATTTATAACAGTCAGCATCGACAGTTTTGTCATTTTCTGTGACGTTACATGATGTTTGATCATACAATGTCATCCAATCCAAGGCATTGCCTTCCTTAAACAGGCCACTGTATGGATAATAGAAATTTTGATACCCTGTTCCACCAAATTTATCAAAGCATTGTTTTGCAACTGCGCGACATGCGGCAATTCTGTCTGTATCTTTGCGATTATTGATATATTCTGTAATGATATCGCCATCAAACATATTGTTACAAGAATCAACATAATCTTTGCACATTCTGGTGTTTAATTCGATTTTATCAGGTTGAACTACGATATCGCTGCCATTCAGTAATTCTTTCATTGCAGCGGTTAATCCTGTGTCAACGTTCACATAACACGTAGATATAAAATCAAAGCATCCTTGTTTAATTTCTGATACTTTGGATTTTTGGGCGTAATAAATATCTAGTAATGCTTTGTCCAGGTATTCTGCCCATACATCATCAGCAGATTCAACGCATTTGTCCAACGCAGGCTGGGCGAATTTTTTTACACGTGATTCAAAATTATTTACAAATTGGCGATTTTTTACGACCTTAGACAATTTTTGATTGGCGGCATCAACGTTATCACTGAATGTTAATAATTGTTCCAATTCATAGAAACGTTCAACACCTGCAATTGGTTTGCCTGTTGAAATGTCGATAAATTCACCGTTATCCAAGCATTTATGGTAATTTGCACCACATACTTCTTCGCTTAAAATTGCGCTTTCAACATTATTCAGACACGTTGTAAAGTCGGATGAGTTATGCTTTTGGCGATTTTCTACACGTGCCAGGTCCAGCATCGCGCTGCCTTCACGAACAGCGGCTTTCATTTGCTTTTGCTTGTTTTCAATTGCTGTTTGGACGGTATTGCAATCTTGTTCAACTGCCATTAAATATGCGGTTATTGCACGCTGTAAAGATGCGTCATTACAGTCGCCGCGTACTGCGTTACGGCACTGTGGATAAACAGCAGAATATAAATTTTGACCGTTATATGTTGCGATAATCTGTCCTGCATCGGCAGTTCCAAATGCATTTGCAGTATCAAACGATATGTTAATGCTGTTCAGGTCTGAATATTTACCAGCAACAGACGCATCTGTACCACGGATTGAATTCATAATTGCCTGTAATAATGCCTTGGATGCAGACGTGTCAGATGTCAGCGCATTTTCACCATCGGATGCATTCTTCATGGATGATGCCTGGGCGGCGGTCATTCCAACCACATCCAAGTTTTCTGTAAATGTTTTTAATTCTTCGCCTGCACTGCCCAATGTGTCAAATGCATCATTTAAGTTATATACCCTGTCACTGCAAGAACAACGACGATATGTATCATTCTTTAACTGGCAGAATTGGTCCATGCATGTGAAATATGCGTTTTTGCATTGCTCGTATTCGGCGCCTGTTCGTGTTTGTGACATTGCGCTTGTTGTTGTGGCGCGTGCGGTAACCGCAGATGTTGCATTACGTGGTGTGCTGATTGTTTGCAATGTCGTACTGCGTGGTGTTGCAGTGCGCGCATTTGTGGTCGCAGTACGTGCTGTTGTATTTTGTGCGGTGCGCGATTGCGAATTCTGTGCTGGGCGCAGGACACTTTTTCGCTGTGTGGCACTGCGGCTGATTGGTTGTGTTGAAACAACACGTTGCGTTGCAGCCGCGGTGCGTGCAGTGGTATTTCCATCACGAATCGCGGCATCAGAATGTGCCACGGACAGTATATAGCATGCGATAAAAATCAGAATTCTGCTCATCTCTGGTTATAATGTTAGCAAAATAGAGAAAATCAGAGCAAGCAAAAAGAACAGTTTTTATAACGTACGAATGTGATTTGTTGCCTGGTGTGATGCGTCGTGTTGTCGCAGATTTGAATGCGTCGGCATCAGGCAAAGAAAAGAAATGATTTAATTTTTCTTGTTGCAAAAAAGTTAAAGTTAATATAATATATGCCCCGTATGCGGATATGGCGGAATTGGTAGACGCGCTAGTTTCAGGTACTAGTGGCAGCAATGCCTTGGAAGTTCGAGTCTTCTTATCCGCACCATACTTTGCCAAAGGCTTTGTATGGCAAGTCATTTATATTTGGGGTTGTAGCTCAGTTGATAGAGCGCTACGTTCGCATCGTAGAGGTCGTGGGTTTGAGTCCCATCAGCTCCACCAGGATAAAGCAAGTAAAATCAACAAGTTGCATAAAATAAGAAAGGCGACATTTCTGTCGTCTTTAATTTTTATCAACACTATATCAACAAATCGGAAGAAAAAATTGCACACACCAGAAAACAAAAGTAAATACATTTTGTGGATTTTATACCCCTGTCCCCCCAAGTGTCGTGCTATGGTACCTTTTGTTTGGTCTGTCGGTATTTACAACGGGGTAAATTCCTGATATAATATGTATTGAATCCAATGGGAATTGGGTTCGGGGCTGTGAGAAGCCTTCTTCGTTCGGTGGGAAACAGTAAGCATCGTCAAAATCCGATTACATACCTGTTTCGTCATCGTTAAATCCGCCCGACTATTTATTGGTCGGGGGGCTGCCGTTATATAACAGGGTTTCCCGAAAGCGGCAGAATCATTAACGAAGTGATTTCTCAACTCCCCGACCGTCAATCTCTGTTGGCGGTTTTTATTTTGATAAAAAAGGGAAAGGGATATGAAATCTAAAATATTATTGTGTTGTTTTTGTGTTTGTGGATATTTTGCTTTATTTGAAGCGTGTCATGCAGCGCCAGGTTCTGTGTACAGGGATTATGAAGCGCATAATAATTCAAATTATACACCATATAAACCATCGTATCTATATAAGGCATCAGAACAACAGAATTATACAGAAACAGATTCAGACAGTGATGTGCGATTTGTTATGGAATATCAGGTTAATTTATTCACATCTGCCAAGTCTACGCTATCTTTATCAAATGGATACGTAAAAGCGTCTGGCAAAAGTAAGTCAACGGACTTGAATAATGGAGGAATGTTATTGTTGGGAGTCGCTTTTTCGGAGTTGAATGCTCAAATAAATCTTATGGCGGGACGCATTGAGCAAAACGATGAAGAAACAACGAACATTGGTGTGGGGTTGCGATTACCCATGACAAAAGGAACATTGCAGCCGTATATGGAAGTAAGTGCTTTTTATTCAACAATTGACCTTGACTGGGTTGATGATGTATCTGCTATTGGATTTGGTGTGGAGGGAGGACTGTTGTATAACCTGACACGTAATACTTACATTAGGGCTGGTGTGGCGTATGGGTATACTAAATTTAAGGAAGAAGAATCTGGTATAAAGGGCACCTTGAAAAATACATCGTGGACATTTAACACGGGATTGGGGTATCGATTTTGATAATAATTAGATGTAAAAGGTAAAAAATGAAAAAATTTATTTTTATATTTGGTGTGTTATGTATAACGCCATGCTTTGGTTATTATGGTTCCTGTAGTTTGATTGATGAAAATTTCAAGCTAATTAAATGTGGAAGTGATTATTATAAGCAGGGTGTTATGTGTAATACAATAATGTGGGGGCGATTTGATAGTATTTATGTAGATACATCAGGAATATACCCTGTTTTAATAAATACCAGTATCAAGGATAAATGCGAATTTCAAAAATTATACTTATAAAACCCACACAAAAAACACCCTAATGGGTGTTTTATTCTGGTGGATGTGATTGGACTCGAACCAACGACCTCTTCGATGTGAACGAAGCGCTCTAACCAACTGAGCTACACATCCGAAACTTTCTGATGCTATGGTCAGAAACCAACGACCGCTTCAATGTGAACGAAATGCGGCTGTCCAACTGAGCTATACATCCGAAAATAAAAAAACGCACATTGGCGAATGTTTATTTGGTGGGGATAGTGGGACTCGAACCCACACGGTTGCAATAACCAAAGGATTTTAAGTCCTCAGCGTCTACCATTCCGCCATATCCCCGAATGCTTTCGCGTGTGCTGGCATGATTTTAACACCCGCTGCCACATGGTGCAAGTAAAAAATCAGATGTTTTAATTTTTTGCTTATCGTAATCCCTTGGCGCGACAGCAACTGGATGCAGCACTGCGCCAATCAGAATACTTTTTGCCAGGATTGCGTAAATCTGACCATGGTTGCCAGCCACTGCATGTTTTTTTAGTTCCTGTTCCTGTGCATTTTGCATATCTGCGCAGCGAGCATGTTTGGTTTGATACCTTGCCCGTATCAGTGGTGCATTTTACAACGACATTTTGATTCTTTGCATCGTTTTGTCCGATTTCTTTTGATGACAATACCTGATATGCATTTGCGGCACCTGCCGTGATACAAATAACAAAAAATGCGGTTAATATCTTTTTCATAAATGCCCCCTTTTGTTATGCCTTTGGTACTATTATAAGAAATTACCCATTGAAAAACAATGGGTAATTGTTCGTCTTACTGTTGGTTGGCGGTTGACCATGGTGTGTCATTCATTATCAAGTAATACAATTCCGCGTTTGGTTCACCAGGATTACGTATTATCGGTCGGACAACATATATGTCGACATTACAAGAATTGTCATTTGTTTCGGATTGAACGTCTAGTAAATCACGATAGAATTTTTCTGCAAAATCCATTGCTTGCAGGTATGCCGCGTCATCATCAGATGCGCTGTATGTGTCACCCTGCCACAGTAACCACATACCATGATTTACAACATTTTCTTGACCCTCTATATCATCAGCGGACAATAATAACAATGGCTTGAATTGTATGCCACTGGTATAATCACCGGTGCTGGTTTCTGACCAGTCATACATGTCGCCTGCAAATTTCATTGCGCCGTATAATAATCCTGCCTTTTCTTCCATGCGTCCCAGTTTGCCAATGTTTTTCATTGATGAATGGAACAACCAATCACGCAGACGCCCTGTTTTGGCACCAGTTTTGCCCGCTTCTGCACCAAACTTTAGCACTGTGGTTTCTTGGAGTGATGTACGTAATAATTTTATTTCCTTGGTTACCACTTCCAAGCGTTTGATGTTATCCGCTGTTTGGTCGGCTTTGGATAATTTTTTTGCTTCTTTTTCCAGTCTTGAAATTTCTTTTTTTACCTGTTTTATGGTTTTTTGCGCAACTTTATTTGCATCATTTATTGCAGATGTGCCTTTATTGGCTGCCCTTAATGATTTTAATGTACGGGTTGCAATGTTTCCACGTTGTGCAGGACGACGCAACAACAACAGTTGATGACGATATTTGTTTAATTCAGCAAAAGTATCTGCCGATTGTTTATATTGCTTTACGTTTTTATCTGTCCGTTCCATATCGCGCATTGTTTTAGCGATTTCTTCCATTTCCTGTGCAGCCTTTGGATCGGCAATTGTTGCGCCTTCATCCAAGACTTTTTTCATAGACTGGCGTGCAGTTTTAGAACCGTTTTCCAGAATTTGTCGTGCTTCGGCATTTTCTGGGTTCATTGCCAGATCATCCAGTGCCTTTACGCGTTGTTTTAAATCATTAACCTTGGCTTGTTGTGCAGCATGTTTTGGGGAGCCTGGCTTCGTTTTTGCTAATGCTCTCTCTGCACGTTCTAAGTCACGGTCTAAGTTTGTTATTGTACGTGAGCTCTTTAACTTTTTTGCCTTTGCAGCCAATTTTGCATATCTTTGCGACAGGCGAATATATTTTGTTACAGATTCTGTTTTTGCCAGTGCACGCATTCCTGTTGATAGGTTGCGCATTACCCTGGCTGCACGTGCTGCCTTGGTCACGCCAGAAATTACCGCACCACCACCAAATGTTGCAACTGTTATTACAACGTCCAGCCCGATTTCCAAATATGATATCCATTGTAAATTAACATCGCCTGAAACGTAATAATCTTGGTCTTCGCCGACGGTTTTGTCGACTGCCTGGTTTATATTTTCATCATCGTCTGCTAATGCGCTGCCGCTGGTGCACTTTTTTGATTGTGGCATTAATGAATCGATGTTATCTTCGATATATCGTAATGATATTGTGTTGTTTTTTCCATTGCCGACAAATTGGCTTAATGCGCCAGATTCTGTCACAATTATGCCGTACCATGCAGGATCTGTATTGGTCCAAATACTGGGGTCATTTAAATCACCTAAGCGTGGGCTGGGGTCGCCTGCTGGTAAATTGGCGCGGTTTGCCAAGGACAGACGTTGCTTTATAATCTTTGGCTGTGTTTCATAGTTTATAACGATTTCACGTCCGCCCGGGAAAGTATATTTTATAGGTAAAAATTTTATGTTATCCATTTCATCTGCATTTGCAATTTCAGGACACGCAACAACACGTTCCAACGTTGCGCCGTTTGAGAAAACTGCGTAAATCAATGTTTCAATATCTGATTGCGGGGTGTCTTCGGGAACGTCTTGGATTTGTTCTGCCAGTGCGTCTGCAAATGCAGCCGTTGCGCATTCTGTTGCGTCTGGCTCGCGTGCCAGTAATACATCCGCTGAAATTATATCGTTTTCTGATATTTCAGACGCATCGGAAACAGGTATAGCATCATTGCAATTGGCTGCGTAGATTGGCAGAATTGTAAATAAAATAATCAGCAGTTTTCTCATGATTACGGGTCCTCCTGCCCGTTTATTTATGTTGTTATGTTATTGTATGTCGGTCCCCTGAGGCATTGCGGTTTGCGTGTTTTGTTTTTTAGGTTCTTCAACGATTA
>JBJEXB010000038.1:0-16839 GCA_051885395.1 Candidatus Enterousia sp.
TTTCGACCTGCAGATTCCATCTGACAATGTTATGATATAGTATAATGCCAACGCACAACGAATTGTTGCGCTGGGATTGAGACCCCACATCAAAAAAATATGTCCGTCAATACGGGCATTGTATCCAACATTGGTTGGAGTTCGGTGAATATATTGAATAGCCGACAATTTATTTTGATGTATTGTCTCAAACTCCAGCCACCTTTGATTTATGGGTGGTATTTTTATATATACTGGTTGCACATCGCATAAAACGCGTTTGCGTTTAAAAAATCTATCTCCACACACATGCGATGGGCGGCCACCCGTGTTTTTACTGACTAGAAACATCCACTGGGGTTATTTATTTCCGCAGAAAGCCATATTCATATATTTTTGGTTCTATTTCGGCGGCAAGATTGCGTATAGCTGTGGTTAATTCAGATTCCAAGCGATTAAATTCGGTGTCATCGGATTTATTATTCATTTTACCGTTATCTTTGCGTCCCTTGAAAAATTCCTTAATATCATACAGCGATGCATTGGGATTCGCCCCACGCGTATGATAATACCGCCATATGGCCAGTCCCGCATTATATACACCCAGCGCAGCGGATGATAAAGCCACCGGAATATTACGCGCCGCCAAGAAGCGCGACATAAAATTACTATCAAAGGCGGATGCGCACCCAACATCATCTTCTGTAAATGGTATCCAATGGTTTGTGCCGTCATTACTGCTGATGCGGTTTTGTGTATGGAACAGGGTGTAAATCAGGCAATTATTCTTAAAATCATCGTCAGATTCGTATAAAAATTCCTGGCGTGCTTCCAACAAATTATCCGTGTCGGTTATTGGTCGAGATATGGGATACAAAAACTGGTCACGATCATTTAACCATGTTGCAGGTATCGCATGACGAACCGAAAAATAAATTACAGATTGAACAAGATTATTTTCTGTTATCTGAAAGTTATGATTACTTGCAATTACTTTTTTATATGGTTTTGTAATAAAGGTAAGATTCTGTTGCTGAAAATCATTTGCTATTCCAACCATAGTAGCAACTGAACCTTTGACATTAAATGGCGCCCTAAAAATTTTAGCCCAATCATTTATGAATTTGATTTTATCATAAGAAAAATAATGTTTTCTACCGATGTATTCGCCATTTCTATCTAGTATATCAACAGCGACACTTTTTATTTTGCTTTTAATACTGGTATCCCATATTTTAAACCCAATTGGAAATTGACCTTTTACGTTCTCAAATGTATCTGCTGGAACAATAAAACTGTTTTGCAGTTTTGCCAAAAAAGACTGCCTAAAAACAGAAAACCTTGGTGCCTGTATTGCTTTTAATGTTGAAAATTCCGCAATAATACAATCAGGGATTTCTTTATAAATACGCATGATAAATTGAGCAAATAATTCTTTTTTTGCATGACTCATAATATTGTTATATCGTATACCTATTTTTGTTTCTTCTACGGCTTTTTTCCCGTTTTTTCCAGCGATTTTCTTATTATTCGCTGCTTCTGCATACGGTGGATTTATATAAATAATTAATTTTTTGCGCTTTTCATCATTTTGAATAATATCATACAGCCTATCAGGCATTTTTCCGCCATCGCGTACGGGCTTAAAATCATCGTTTAAAAAATCAAACTGAAAAACCTGATTTTCAAACAGATTGCTGTTTTGGCGCATTATTTCAACATCTGGTTCCATAAGTGTGCTGGCAAATATATTACGTTTTTCCTGTGGCAACCCAACCAACAGGTTTCCCGTACCCGCCGCACAATCCCAGATATACATATCTTTGAAATCGTCCCCAAATGCGGCAGCCATATATTCTTGGGACTTTTCAACCCAGATTTGTGGCGTAAAAAACGCCCCAGTTATTTCACGTACCTTTTGTGGCACCAATAAATCGCGACGTTCCTGAATTACCTGCCAATATTCGCGTTTGGGTGGACGACGATATTTATTCCAAAATTGATTGTGTCGGTCCGGGTTTATAATGGCATAATCTGTTGTAAACAGACGCCCGTCTATTTTTACATTTGATTTATAAGCGTTACCACTTCGCAGTATTTTTAGTTTTTCCAGCTCTGGGATTGCTTCATTGTCTTCGGACAACAGGTCGGCAAGATAAAAATCCCCAGGGGTAATTCCGGCCTTTTTATTATAATCACTGTCGATATCACGAATATTGTTTCCCAATTCCTTTTGCCATTTCATAAAAATGGATACAAAATTATTGGCGTTTATTTTCTTTTGCAATACCTGACCACGTAATCCACGGCCGGCAATAATCTTTGATAATGCGGATTTTAATTCTTTAAAATCCGTTTGATACTGGTACAAGGACACTTTGCCTTCGGCGAATCTGCGCACTAAATCAATTGTTTTTGTGTCAACCGCACTGGGCGTTTGCAGCCAGTTCATATCACTGGCTGTGTTTAATGCCTGATAAAGTGGGTCAAACTCTGTAAAGCCACATTTAACATTATCAAATCCACCGATGTATTCGGGAAAGTCTATTTTATCGGCGTCACGATGAATGGTTAGCATTAACTGCGCCAACATACGGTAAATGTCTGTGTTTTCATGCTTGGCCTCAAAATAAATATATGGCAACGACAAGTCAATTGCCCCCAGTCCAACATTACCCAGATTAAAGTAATTCTGGAATATGTCTTTGACTTCTTCCTCGCGTCGTGCATGACGCATTTGCTCTGCCAGTGACTGTGCCATTCTCTCTTCCCCTGCTACAAAAAACCGCCAAAAGGAATCTGGCGGTCGGGTGAGTTAGAAAAATCAATATTGCAAATGACCCCGACTGTCTTTGGTATAATCCTATTTTATAACAGACGGCTACCCGACCATTGGTCAGGGATAACGGTGCAATTGGCACCAAAACCAGATTACAGTGCAAACTGCACCGTGCAATATTGAGCTTTTCTACGGCCCGAACCCGCCGGTCCCCCGGTTAGTTCAAGATAAATTATATCATATATAATCCCTTAAAACAAATGGACAAGGCATTTCTGTCATATACAACAATAAATTAACAGAAAATACTATTAAAATTTAAAAATACCGTCATATGTTGACGGTACTTTTTTCGTTTACTTTGATTGTTTTATGACAGTTTGTGTATTACCAAGCCACTGCGTAATTTTGGTTCAAACCAGGTTGTTTTTGGTGGCATGATATTGCCTGTATCTGCGATATTAATAATTTGGCGCATTGTAACAGGATACAGTGCAAATGCCGCAACCATTTCGCCAGAATCAACGCGTTTTTGTAATTCTGCCAGTCCGCGAATTCCGCCGACAAAATCAATACGCTTGCTGGTGCGCAAATCGCCCAAGTTTAATATTTTATCAAATACCAGATTTGATAAGACAGTCACGTCCAAAACGCCAATTGGGTCGTTGTCGTTGTATGTGCCTGGCTTTGCGGTCAGGCTGTACCAATGCCCGTTCAGGTACATTGCAAAGTTATGCAGTTTGTTTGGTTTATAAATATCTGAACCCATGTCTGTAACGTCAAAAGACTGGGCCAGTTTTTCCAAGAATTCATCATTGGTCAAACCATTTAAGTCTGTTACCAGGCGATTATAGTCAATGACCTTTAACTGACTTTCTGGGAATATTACAGCCAAGAAATAGTTATATTCTTCCGTCCCTGTGTGGTTTGGATTGGCTGCGCGTTTTTCTGCACCAACGCGTGCCGCGGCGGCGGTGCGATGGTGACCGTCAGCAACATATAATGCGGGTATGCGTTCAAATATTTCGGTTATGCGCTGGTTTATTGCGGCGTCGCGAATCGCCCAGAATGTATGACCAAATCCATCAGGTGCAACAAATCATATTCTGGTGCGGTATTTTTTACGATGTTTTCCACGATTTCATTCATTTCTGCAACATCTGGATATGCAAAGAAAACAGGCTCTATGTTTGCATCCTGGATACGTACATGAATCATCCGATCGTCTTCTTTGTCTTTGCGTGTTAATTCATGCTTTTTGATTTTGCCCGTCATATAGTCATCGACATTTGCTGCCGCAACCAGACCATATTGTGTGCGACCATCCATCGTTTGGGCATAGATATAGTACATTTCTGTATCGTCTTGGACCAGCCAACCATTTGACTGCCAGCGTTTAAAGTTTTCGACGGCCTTGTCATATACTGGCTGGCTGTGTTCATCTGCAATTGGGTCAAAGTCTATTTCTGGCTTTATAATATGTAGCAATGATTTTTCACCAGCTTCCATCTTGGCTTCGACAGAATTTAATACGTCGTATGGACGTGATGCAACCTGGGCGGCTAATTCTTTGGGTGGACGAACACCAGCAAATGGTTTGATTTTCATGTACGTTTCTCCTTTTGAAATTGTATGGCTATATGATAGCCATACAAAAATCAAAAGGCAATTTATATATTTTTCTGTTTTATCGCTGGAATACTTTTTCTGCGATTAATTCGATGTCTTTTTCGGACGGTATGTTGCTGGTATCGCTGATTGTGACATCTATTATTGTTTGACTGTTGTGCGCATCCAGTGGATGTACCTGGAATGGAACACGGGCAAAATCAATATTGTCAAAATCAATTCTGCGTATCACGCGGTCATACATCGTATGATAATATATGATATGATTTTTTAAATCCGTTGCGATTGTCCACTGGGTTGCAGACGGCATATCGGGTGGTGTATCGTCGATTCCATATTGTGACCCAATTGGCACATCGAAATTATTTAATAAATGGAATGCCTGCATTACTGAGTTGTATGATGTTGTTTGTGGACGTGAATATTGGGATAAGAATGCCGCACGAACAAATCGTGATGGGGATGTCATATCGCCAGGCAGACCTAAGAACCCACTGCCGTTACTGAGTGATTTCAGCGTCATAGAACCAAAGCCCAGTTTATGTGGACTCATTGTGCCAGATGTTAAATTTATGTAATTGTTCAAGTTCGTCAGGTGCCATGGATATCCAGGCGCATTTGCCATAACCCCAATTTTGCTGTCATAGAAATGTGGCTTGCCGTCAACGATTTCCAGAATTGCCTGGCGACCAGATGGCTCGGTTATTCGCCAGTGTGCGGTTGCAGCACGGCTGTCTATGTTAATGACGTCGATATCTTGCATTGCTGCCTTGACTTCATCGATACTGGAAAAGTTCGACAGTATCCATGATACCAATTGGAAATCAGAAATGCTTTTATCTTTGTTTGCTGGATCGTATTCAGGGTATTCGCCAAAGCCTGGGAAATAGAATAGGGCAGCAGATAGTCCTGCTTCATTTGTGCCATCAACAACAAATTGAGGAATTTCAACAGCCAGACCGACAAATCCGTATTTGCTGATAAATGGCATTCCACCAGTTTTGCCATCTGGCAACAGCGACTGTTGCTGTTGCGCGCGTGGCATAATTACGTACATATTATCCATTACGGTGCCTGACCAGTCAATTGTTCGTGCAACGACTGTGCCGCCGTCTTGGGATTTCAGGGTGATACCCGTACAGGCATCAGTCCTGTTTGCAGCCAGCAATCCAACAATCAGTGCCAGCGCAGAAAAAATTCGTTTTGTTTGCATGATTTCATTGTATCAATTTTATATGCCAAATGTTATAGGAGTGGTTTCTGTTTTTGCTGTATTTATTCATAATGTTATTATTTGAAATACTATATTTTTTGTGCTAAAATCAACACAGATATGAAAAAGGTGAATAAATGAGAAAAGTTGAACCTCGTAAACAAAAACTTGAAAATCCAACTGTCCGTAAATTTAAATTGGGTGTGCGTAATTTCCTGAATAAATATACAGGGCAGGATGAATTAATTGAAAAGTATAATGCGGCAATGTCTGCGATTGCGAACGCATCAGATAAATCTAAATCATCAGAATTTAAAAAGAAAGCACTTGCCGCAATGCACGCTGTTGAAGGTGGTGAAACCGTAACAGACGGTGTCGGATTTTGGGAAGAAGGTACTTTCAACCCATATACGCCAATGCAAAAGAAAGCATTGCGTGCAAAAATTGCACAATTGTATGCTGCAATGCAGGAATTGGGAATTTCGCGCTAATTATAAAATATTACAGCCGCCAATTGGCGGCTTTTTATATTGATTATTTGGTGAAATAGGAAGGTGCATTGTATAATTTTGATGTTGCAATATGAAAAAAATGATTATATAATGCACGACGCTTGGGGCATAGTTTAATGGTAGAACTCCGGACTCTGACTCCGTCAGTGTTGGTTCGAATCCAGCTGCCCCAACCAAGATGTGCAACCGTTCGAATTTTTAAGTAAATCGAACGGTTTTTTCAAGGAAATCCAAGCTTTTTTGTCAGTGATGGTCGAGTTCGAAAGTATCAATTTCAAAAAGGCCCTTTTTTGGTCTGTTTTCGAACTCCGTATTAGATTTCTAGTATTTCCAACAAGTTCGATGATATT
Organism: Candidatus Enterousia sp.; assembly: GCA_051885395.1. Classification (GTDB taxonomy): domain Bacteria; phylum Pseudomonadota; class Alphaproteobacteria; order Rs-D84; family Rs-D84; genus Enterousia. Next base: position 6,463 of record JBJEXB010000038.1, read on the forward strand.
TTCAATAATTTCACCAATTTCATTTAAATTATCCGAACATTTTGTTAATTCTTTCTCGATTTCAGCAATTTCATTATCTAATTTTTGTTTTTGGGTTTCATATGTTTCTTTGGTTAATACTCCATCCAATAATAAATTAACAGCATTATCTAAGCGATTTTTTGCGTTTGTTAGTTGGGTTTGTAATTGTTTTTTGTGCATACGGTTAAACCCGTTTTCGTTTTGAATATATTCACGAACACTTGATTTTAATGCATTTAATGCTTTGTCTGAAAAATGGAAAGAACCAACCAATTCATCTTCAATTTGTTGAAATACCAATTGTTCGTTTATGGGCTTTTGGTCGCAATTACCATGTGTATGGCTACATTTTAAATAAGAATATTGTTTACCGCTTTTCTTTGTGTGTAATTCTGGTGTCATTGTGCAACCACATTTACCACAATGGAACAAACCGCGTAATGCAAAATCCATACTGCCATATTCAGTTTTAGTATGTATAGTCGCTTTTCCTGATAATTGTTCTTGAACTATGTTGAACAAATCTTCATCAATTAATGGTTCATATATATGTTTGATATAATTACCTTTGATTAACATAACACCACAATAAAATGGATTTTGTAAAATTGCGTGTATTGCAGCCCGACATAGTGTTTTATTTGAAAACCTGGATTTTAAATTATGTGTTCTGGCCCAAACAACCATATCTTTTAATGAATATAGTCCAGTTGCATATTCTTCAAACATTTTCTTAACCAATGGCCCGCGTTCATCATCGATAATAACTGTTTTTTTCTTATCTATCGTAATATTTATATATCCTGTTGGGGCCTTGTTTTGCAATTTTCCATCGGCCCAATTATATTCCATACTTCGGGTGACATTATCTCGTAAAGCGCCAACATACATTTTTGCTGACAAAATTCCCATATCCCACCTGGTTATATCTGATGATGAACTGTTTTTTGTTAATACCAGTCCTTCTTTCCAAAAATGTAATTCGATGATATCTTCTTTTAATAATTCTTCTATTTCTGCAGATTCTTTAAAGCTTCTTTGAAATCTATCCACGCAATGAACAACAATCGCAGTTTTGTTTTTTTGCTTTTTTACAAATTCCAACATTTTGTGAAATTCTTTTCTGCTGCCGCGTGTTGAGCTTTCTGTTAATTTGATTCTTTGTATAATGGTAAAGTTGTGGCCATCACAATATTGTTCGATTTTATCCATTTGTGCATCTAAAGAAGCACCTTCCGCTTGGTCGTGTTTAGATACACGGGCAAATGCTATTGCTTGGTTGCACGGTCTTAATTTCTTAAAATTTATTTCTGATTTTTTAGTTTCTAACATAGATACACCTCTTTATTTATTTGATTTTACCGTGTTCGTTTGGTTTTGTACGCGTTTATTTTCACTTTTTGCTTCGTATGTGTATAATGCACCAGTTGCAAAGAATTTAATTAAATCACGAACCGCATTATTTAATTCTTTGTCTGAAAAAGCATAATCTGGATACCAAGATTGAATTTCTTGCTTTAATATTTCAAAATCGTTCATATCAATACCTTATGATTACACAACAACACCGCGTTATTGATATGTATTAGAATCTTTTCGAAACAGACGGTTCTCGAACTAAACTTCCAATTCAGATAATTTTATAGACAAATTACACCATATGGTGTAATTACCACCCCATCCTTTTTATAAAATTAGATACAGTTGCAGGTGATACGGACATCATTTTAGCAATTCGGTATTTGGTTAATCCTGTTTCAAGCCAATGTTTAACCTTTTTTGTGTTGCGTGATAGTTTCAATTTCTTTGATTGTGCAGCAAAAGGTCGTCCTATCTTTTTACCTGTTGCTTTTATGCTTTCCAAAGACGCTTTGGTGCGTTGTGATATTAAATTTCTCTCTATCTCTGCCGAAAGCCCAAAGGCAAATGCCATAACTTTACTTTGAATGTCGTTTCCTAATCTGTAATGTTCCTTTAATGTCCAAACCTGGCAATTTTTATTCAAACAAGTTTCCAGAATCCGCATAACTTCCAACAATGAACGACCAAGGCGTGAAATTTCAGCAGCAATCAAAATATCGCCGTCTTGTAATTCATCCAGTAATTGCCCCAGTTTTCTTTTATTTAATGGTTTGCGTGATGTGATTGTTTCTTCAACCCACTTATCTACATTGATGTTGTTATGTTCTGCAAATTGTTGAATTTCATAATGTTGATGTTGCACCGTTTGTTTGTTTGACGATACGCGAATATACCCAATAACTGCCATAATTTCTAATCCTTTGGTTGATAAAATGCTTCAATTTAATAGAACGATAAATTCAACATATTTTTTCCTATTTTGAATTGGTTGTTATAAATACGCCACCAACAAAAAAGTGCTAGAAATCCAATACACACAAGACGTTGGGGTTGTTTTTATGTTTAGAACATCCGACTTATTAAACAAACGTTGGGTTGTGGAATACTTCCGGGCGAGGAATATTCAAAGGAGTGACATATGAAAAAACTTGCAATCTTTACATCAATTTTAGCATTGACAGCATGTTCCGCAGTTCATAACGGTAAAATAGGTATGACAATAGATAACTCTGAAATTCAGTTTACCCCACAGGAAGCACATGTTTCAATCAATACAAGCAGTAAATTATCAGGTGCAGCCGAATGCACATCTCTCTTGTGGTTGTTTGATTCTGTGCCAGAACGTAAAACATTTGGTCCAAAATTACAGGAAAGTGCAGGCGTAATAGCATCAGGCGGTTGTGTTGCGGCCGCTGTATATGATGCAATGAAAGGTTCCGACGCAGATATACTTGTTGCACCGCAATATACAACTGTTCAAAACGGTGTTTTGTGTTTTGGAAACAAATGTTTAGTAGGAACAACAAAAGTGTTGGTCAAGGGGTATGCTGGGAATATCACATCTATAACAGATATGGATCGTACCGTTGTTCATGAAAAACAGAAAGCAAACACAACCTCTAAATCTAGTGGTTTGTTTTAATATTTTTTAACAGGGGGTTAATATTATGAAAAAACTGATGCTTTGTGCTGTTGGTTTGGCGATGTTTTCTAACGTCGCCAATGCCGCAATATGTAAAGACTTTGATGATGATATGAATCTTGTTGAATATGAATGCGGAACTTCTTTGGCTGCTGCGATAAAGGCAAATAAAGCAAAAATTGAAAAGCAAAAATTGCAAGCAGAAATTGAACGCAAAGCACAAGCAGAGGCGGAAAAATTAGAACAAGAAAGACTTGCCGCTGAACGTGCCGCAGAAAAAGCTAGAAAAGAGGCAGAAAAGAAGGCACAAGCAGAGGCGGAAAAATTAGAACAAGAAAGACTTGCCGCTGAACGTGCCGCAGAAAAAGCTAGAAAAGAGGCAGAAAAGAAGGCACAAGCAGAGGCGGAAAAATTAGAAAAGGAAAGACTTGCTGCTGAACGTGCTGCAGAAAAAGCTAGAAGAAAGGGTGAAAGGAAAGCAAGAGAAGAAGCCAGAATAGCAGAAAGAAAAAGGTTGAAAGCGGAACTGCAGGCGGCAAATGTAAGTGTTCCTGTCTGGGACAGAATATGGTGGAAATGGTTGCATTTTGATCCATTCGTTGGTTTCGAATTACAATACTATGTAACAGATAAAAAATACAGGATGGATGATGGAATATATATTACAAACCCAAGTCATTATGGAGACAGTTTTCAAGTGGGCTTGATGGTTTTAAGTGAATATTCGGATGACTTTTTATTTGCCAGATACGAAATGGGCTGGTTTGGTCAATCTGGTAAGTCGTATGATATAAATGGTGGCCTTTCCTGTGGTCTTGAATGTGTCAAGAACGGTGGAATGCAATATAATAATAATACAGAAGATACTATACATCTAATAGATTTTGGATGGGGAACAAAATTATACAAATCTTTTAACGGTTATGCAGGTTTTGGTATCGGGTATCACAATTCCAGTTTTCATAAAATGAGTGCTATTTTCCATCCCGGTGATATGATGTCTCCAGGCGGATGGGTAGAGCATTACGATGAAGATATTAAACATGGTGGCACAACGGGAAAAATGTTTGTTGGTTTGGAATATAAATTATTTAATTGGCTCAGGGTTTATACAGAACCAACAGTGATTATGTCACCAGCACTAAAAGACCCGTTATTTTATGTATCTTTGGGTGGAAAAATAGTGTTCTAAATCGAAAAAGTCCCGATTATTTCGGGACTTTTTTAATCGATACCGTGATTTTATAATTGTTTAAACATGACTTTCCGGCTTGAATTTGGCTTGTTTATGTGCGTTTTATGATAAATGGCACTATAAGGTGCTGTTTTTATGTGACAATATTTGGATAAAATGCAATAAACTATTAAATTTAAACAGTTTATTTTTAACTATTTAATTTCAACAGTAAATACGGATTTTTTTAGTAAAAAGAAGCAAAAACGGCTAAAAACTGGGCTTTTTTGCTGTTTTTTTTGTGTTTTTTAGTTCGCGGGGACAATTTTTCACGACATAATTTAAGTATGCAAGAAGCAAAAACAACCTAAAAACAAAAGGATATACAATGTTAAAAAATTATAAAAATTGGTTAATTCAAAAAGGTTATTCTACCACAACGCAGAATAACAAACCATCGACCGTGTATGACTATATGACATCTTTGGTTAGAGTGTGTCATTGGGAATCAAAAACGGTTGAACAGTTGGCGGAATCTATTTCAACGATTCTACCACAATACACAATCGGCGAACATTCTGTGCGTGGCCGTTATATGATTTGTTGAACCCACCCGACCGACAGATTCCTGTGGCGGTTAATTTTTTTGTTTTTTCACAAAATATTGGTTGAGAACATATAAATAACTGCTATCGTTAAATCTATAAGGCATTTAACCTTATCAAAAAGGAGAAAAAAATGAAACTGTCCCGTACCGCAATCAAAGAACTAACTGCGGCATATCGTGCCGTATTAAAACATGCATTTATTGCATCTATGGGAATCGCGATTATTTCGCCAGCGATGGCAGAAACGTATGATGGAACAAAAGATGCCCCGACAAATATTACAGAAGACAAGACTTTTTCCGAAAATGTTTCTGTCAGCAATTATACCAATCCATCTGCATCCACAAATTCAGCGGTATATATAAATAAAGATGTAAAAGTAAAATTTGAACAAGGTTTAACACTTTCAAATAATAAGCAAGCTAAGGCATTACATAATGCTGGTGGTGATGTAACGATTTTGGGCAGTGTATACGTCACAGGTAATAATAATGATAAGTCGGGTACTTCTGCTGGAATTGTTAATCATGGGATTGAAAATGGCGCGGCTTTAAAACAGTCTGCCCGTTTGACAATAAATGCTGGCGATGATGGTGTGATAGAATTCAGTAAAAATAATGCCGTTGGGACAGGTGTGGCATTATATAATGAATATTCCACAGCAACGATGAATGCTGGCAAAATCATGTTTGATGGAAATGAATTACAGTTTTCTGATGACCCAAAGAATGGATATGGTGCCAATATATTTAATTCTGGAACCTTAGAAATATTAGGGGCAGAAAACACATTCACTAATAATAAAGATTATAGCGAAAGAAACGTGGCACAATCTGGTGGGGCAGCGTTACAGTCGCGTGGTAATAATAACCATGCCGCCAGCGCTACAATTGGTAAAGAAGACGGAAGTTCAGTAAATAAGTTTTCGAATAATATGGCACAAATGAATGGTGGTGCGGTACTGAATCGAAACAAATCAGATATTGTATTTAATGGGAAAACGACATTTGAAAATAATTCTGCTACAACTGGTCATGGTGGTGCGATTTATAACTTTGGTCAAACCGATACCACTGGCGCAGAATCGCCAACAATTACATTTAATGGTGATGTGACATTTAAAAATAATCATGCTGTAAACGGTGATGGTGGTGCGATTTGGAATGATACTGATGCAAATCAAGAAGCAACGGCAACCATTACGTTCAATGGCAAATCTGTTTTTGAGAATAATACAGCAGCTGAGAAAGGTGGCGCAATATTCAATGGCATACCAGTATCTATGTCTATTGCGGATGCTACTTTTACTGGTAATAGTACTATAAAATTTGCTGGTGCAATTCACAATTCTGGGACATTGACACTGTCAAAGTCAATATTTACTGGTAATCACTCTACGTGGGGTGGTGCAATTTATAATGATGGTACACAGGACAATGGTGGACATTCTGCTGCAATGCATCTGGAAAACGTAACATTTACAAATAATATCGCCAAAATAACTGGTGGTGCGATTTACAATTCAAAAGATGCGTCAATGGAATTGGCAGGCGAAAATGTGTTTTCGGGCAATCGTCGTGGCAGTTTAGGTAACGATATTTATAATGATGGCGCTTTTACTATCACGGGCGGAACAACCACAATTGATGGTGGCATCGTTGGTGACGGTAATTTTACATTGGAAAATGGCGCAATATTAAATATGGGTACCACCGCAATTCAGCAAAAAAACATTAATATTAATGGCATTGTAAATGCTGATATATTAAATGCGCGTGAATATGGTCGTCTGTTGGGTGATGTTACGTTTGGTGATGATGCACAGTTAAATCTGACCGTCGCCACCGCAGGTACATACAAAATATTTGGTAATGACAACGATTTTGCAGATATTAATGCAGGACCGTTGTTTGATGTGCAAAATAATGGCGCAGCAGGCGTTGTAATTTCAGCCAAGGATACAGACACTCTGGCGTCCGAACAGGGATTGTCAACCCAGGCTGCCGCCGCATTGGTTGCGATTGCAAATGCTGGTGGTGTGGCGTCCAGTGCATCAATTGCTGCACAAAATGCGCTGGCATCTGGCAATGTTGAATATGTAGAGGCAGAATCTGCCAAAATTGCACCTGTTAATAAACCAGTTGTACATTCTGTGTCAACATCTGTTCAGAACCAGGTATTGTCACTGGTGGCATCCCGTATGTCTGGTGGCGTAGTGGGACGCAGTGGTGGTGACTTTGTCACAACAGGCAGTGGTATGTGGGCGCATGGACTGATTAATCGGTCCAAGATGAACGGTGCATTCCATGGTGATACCCGTGGTGTGGCATTTGGTATTGATGCGACATTTAATCGCAAATATACATTTGGTATGGGATACGCACACGATAATACAGATGTTCACGCAGGGGCGCAAAAAACAGATATTGACAGCGATACTTTGTTTGCCTATGCACAATATAAGCCAAACAAATGGTTTATAAACGGGGCATTTAATTATACCTTTGCAGATTATACGGACAAGTCTGATGTGTTCGGAATCAATATATCGTCAAAGCATAATGTTGATTCGTACGGCGCACAATTAATGACAGGATATGATTTCGCATCAGGTGTAACACCATCTGTTGGGGCGCGCTTCCTGCATGTTGCCCAGGACGAATATACCAACGGGCTGGTAAATATAAAGGCATCTGATACAGATTTCTTGACAGGTGTCGCAGGCGCGAAATATGCGTTTGATATTGTCGCAACGCCTGAATTGACATTCAGTCCTGAATTACGCGCAGCCGCGACATACGATTTTATGTCGGATAATGCAACGGCAACTGTATTGGTGCCTGGGGCGGCGGCGTATGTTGTTGATTCAGACAGATTGTCACGCTTTGGTGGCGAATTTGGTATCAGTATGTCTGCATTGTATCGCGGAATTACTGTTTCGCTGAATTATGACCTGGACCTGCACAAGGATTATACGTCCCAGACAGGTATGCTGAAATTCAGATATAATTTCTGATGCGGTTGTAATTAAAAATCCCGACAATTGTCGGGATTTTTTTTATATCTGTATTGTGTGATTTATTTATCTTCCAATATTGCAATGCCAGGAAGTTCGCGACCCTCTATAAATTCCAAGAATGCGCCACCGCCAGTTGATACGTATGTGATATCGTCTTTGACACCACATGCTTCCAGGGCGGCGACTGTATCGCCACCACCAATAATACTGGTGATTTTGCCGTCGCGTGTTTGTTCAGCAATCGCATTTGCAATTGCAAATGAACCATATGACCATGTGGGCGCCCATTCTGCCATACCAACGGTACCATTCCAGATTACGGTTCGTGCTTTTTTGATTTCTGAAACATCGCGTGCGGTTGTTTCAATGCCAGAATCAATAATAACGTCATCATCCGCAATTTGGTCAATTGCACGATTTTCACGTGCTGCATCACGGGCAAATTCTTTGGCGACGCCTTTGTCCAATGGCAATAATACACGGCAATTGTTTTGGGCAGCATATTCTAATATTTCCAGGGCGGTGTCTTTCTGGTCGGCTTCGTATAGGGAATTACCGACTTTATTACCCTGGGCGTAATTAAATGTAGTTCCCAATGCACCACCGATGATTAATGTGTCGGATAATTTTGCCAGTGCCTTTAATACGCCGATTTTGGTTGAAACTTTGCTGCCGGCGACAATAGACAACAGTGGGCGCGATGGATTTTCCATAACCGCAGACAGGTTTTCAATTTCAGATGCCAATAATTTGCCTGCGTATGATGGCAGAATTTCGGCAACGCCAACGGTACTGGCGTGGGCGCGATGTGATACAGCAAATGCATCGTTTATAAATACATCAAAACCGTCTGCTAATTTTTGCGCGAATGCAGGGTCATTTTTTTCTTCCCCTGCATAGAAACGTACGTTTTCCAGCAATACAACGTCGCCATCATGCATATTGGGTAAAAAATCTTTGTCCAGGCAATCTGGAATTAATGGGATGTTCATATATTTTGCAACTGGGGTCAGTGTAAATTCCATATTGCGTGTACCCTTTGGACGCCCCAAGTGTGCACAGATTGCGATACGTGCGCCGGCAGATTGTAATGCGCGAATTGTTGGCATACTTTGTTCGATTCTGAACGTGTCGGTAATTTCGCCATCAACAATTTGAACGTTAAAATCATCGCGCAGTAGTACATATTTTCCGCGTAAGTCTAAATTTTCAATCGTGCGTAATTGCATTTTCTTTTCCTTCAATTAGTTTTTTTATTGGACCAAAACTTTTTCGATAATGTTCATTTATACCATATTTTTCAATAGCGCGCAAATGCGATTGTGTCGGATATCCTGCGTTTTTATCCCAATCATATTCAGGAAATTGGGTTGCCAGGTCTTGCATAATTTTATCACGCGTTTGTTTCGCAATAATAGATGCCGCCGCAATTGATAATGATTTTGTATCGCCTTTTACAATTGCGCGCCCGTGCAATCCATTTGGAACACGATTTCCATCAATCAGGCACATATCAGGACAATGTGACAGTTTTTCAACCGCGCGTTCCATCGCCAACATTGATGCCCATAATATATTTATTTCATCAATTTCTGTGGGACTGCATTTGGCAATTGCCCAAATCGTATTTTGTGTAATCCAATTATATGCTGTGTCCCGCTGGGATGCGGTCATTTGCTTGGAATCACGAATTATAACAGGTATGTCAATATCGTGATTTGGGAATATTACCGCCGCTGCGACAACAGGACCACACAGGGGGCCGCGTCCAGCCTCGTCACAGCCCGCGATGAGAAATTCGCCATATTCCCGTTCAATTGAAAAATCAGGATTTGTTTTCATCGTTTTTTCAAATTTGGGACTTTTTTATATCGACATGCGGTCGGCAATTTGCTTTTGTACGTATTCGTCTTCACTGTTGTACATTGGCCATTGACCATCGGCTAAATCTTTCATTGTGGTCAGTGGTTGGTTTAAGCGTGCACGATACAACCACAGGTTTGACATAACGCGCTTGATATATCCACGTGTTTCGTATGCAGGAAAACTTTCGATATATAACAATGGGTCGTATGTATCAAATGCCTTTTCAAATTTTACAACGGTACCCATTCCTGCATTATATGCCGCCAGCATTTTGATGATGTTGTTTTCAATATTTGGGTGTGCCAATAAATCAACAATGTATTGTTGACCCAAGAACATATTATGCTCAGGCTTTGATATGTCAATGTCAGACATTGAAACCTTGTTTCGGCGTGCAACCAATTTTGCTGTACCAGGCATAATTTGCATCAATCCATTTGCGCCTGCGCTGGATTTTGCGTTTGTTTTAAATCCGCTTTCTTGTTTTGTAATTGCCAACAACAATGCGCGGTCAATTGACCATCCACCCATTGGTTCCCAATCGGGCAGGGGGTATTGCGCAGAATATATAATATCGTCATCAATTTCCAGTATGCCACGGTCACGAATAATACTGGATGCCTGGATTGATACGCGGGGCAATTCATATGCTGTTGCAATTGAGTTTACCGCGTGTAATGTGCGG
>JBJEXB010000039.1:0-16203 GCA_051885395.1 Candidatus Enterousia sp.
TCAGTTGGTTAGAGCACTGGTTTGTGGTACCAGGTGTCGCCGGTTCGAATCCGGTCACCCGCCCCATTAAATAAAAAAAGCACCGACAGGTGTTTTTTTATTTAATGTATGGACGGGTCGGATGAGAACCGACGGTTCGCTTACGAGTAAGCGAGATAAACATAGTGTAATCGAGCGTTAACGAGTGGTGAGCGAAGCGAACAATACAAGTTTGGCGATATAATCGCCAAACGCAGGCGCGGTCACCCGCCCAACGATAATTCATTGATTTTGCTGTGTTTTTAGTGTAAAATTTTTCTTGATTAGTGGTGTTATTATGATACAATTCCGCGTATGACGGCACAAATAAAAGATTCAGGTTTACAGTTTCATCCACGCAAGCGTGAGATATTGATATGCGATTTCAAGGGCAATATTGTTCCGGAAATTGTGAAAAAACGTCCTGTTGTTGTTTTGCGTGATCCGTTGCCTTATCGCAGTGATTTGGCGATAGTTGTTCCTTTGAGTTCTACGCCGCCTAAATATGATGTTCCATATTGTGTGTTGTTGTCGCAAAATTACTTGTCACAAGATGATAAACCGATGTACGCCAAATGCGATTTGGCTTGTTCAGTATCATTAAAAAGATTAGATAGAATAAAGGTTGGGGTACGTAAGTATGTGTGCCCGCGAATGAATGAAGATGATTTCGCGAATGTTGTTCGTGGTGTTGGTTGGGCTTTTGGGTTTGTCGCTTGACAAGCCATTTTAATTTATTATATAATAACAACGTACCCAGGAAACTGGCTTGCAAGACCTAATTCTTTAAGGAATAAGGCAGCCCCTGATAATGAGCGATAACAAGCTTACCGGGGGCTCATTTTTTTGATTCGATTTTATGCCACCAAAAGCATATCAAAATTCCAATTTGCAAATTGAATTTTCCGGGGTTCTGCTGCTTTGGTGGTTCGAATATTGCCCAGTAAGGCGCCCCATTAAATAAAAAAAGCACCGACAGGTGTTTTTTTATTTTTTTGCATGAAACAGATGAAAATGAACAATTAAAACTGTAAACAATATTCGCAGGAATTCAATACTGTAATTTTTTTGCGCATATTTCAGATGTTATATGTTTCATTTTTTACATGACTATATCAAAATTGTTATTGCACCATAACCCGTTATAAAAGCAAGTACATTTTAATTCGTGACGAAAATTATTAACAGTTTGCATTTCGGATGATATGTTGTTATCCTTTCGTACTTGAAAAGGATATATATGTCAAACAAGACAAAGCGTTTGTTTAAAAAACTGGTCAGTTATTCTGGTGTTTTCTTTTTTGTGTTGGCGGCTGGAATGCTGTGGTGGCAGTTGCGTAATTACAGTCTGCGGGATATTGCAAGTGCAATTCTGGCGATACCAATGACAAACTTGATTGCTGCATGTTTGGCGTGCTTTGCAGGATATTTTGCATTGTCACTGTATGATTATTTGGCGCTGTGGTATGTCGGCGAATACAAGAAAGTAACATGGTGGAAATGGATGCTGGCTGGTATGCTGGGCTTTGCCATCAGTAATAATGCAGGGCACGCGGTTGTCAGTGGGGGGGCAATTCGATATCGTCTGTACACACGGTGGCGCATTCGTGGTGGCGACATTGTAAAGATGCTGACTATCAACGGATTTACATATTTTTTGGGGGCAGCCGCAATTGTTATTATTGGATATTTCTTGGTTCCACGCGAAGTATTCCCCCAGGCGGCAAGTGTTGGTCTGGATACTTTATTTATATTCTGTGCGGTGGCAATATTGGCATATTTTGCAATGACGCTGTTTTTCCACAACAAAAGTCTGCGGATTGCGAAACTGCGATTTGAAATTCCAACCACTAGTATGGCTTTTGTTCAGATGTTGTTGGGAATAACAGACAGTTTGCTGGCTGGATTGGTTTTGTATTTTTGCCTGTCGCCATTTATGCAAATTCCATTTGGTACATTTATTGGACTGTTTGTAATCGCCCAGACAACCGGTGTATTCAGCCAGGTTCCTGGTGGTATCGGTGTTTTTGAAAGTATATTCTTGCTGGCGTTGCCTGACACCGTGGACAAGGCGAATATTTTCGGCGCGTTATTGGCATACAGAATAATTTACTATGTATTGCCATTGATTGGCGTCGGCAGTTTATTTTTTATCTATGAACGTTGGTTGCGGGCGCGGATGCATTCGTGGGCGAACCGTGCAAAACAGCGAATTGACGATGCCCGTCAGAAATTACCGCATTTTCAAAAAAACAAACGTATGTGAAAATAAATGCCTTGCTATACGTGCTGTGTCCATGCTATGCTATTGGGTACTGTATGATATGGGGTTAATATAAGTGTTTATTTTATCACTATTTTCCATAATACGAAATGCGCTGATTGTTATCGTGGCGCGATCCCTTGGCATGGGCATGGACGCCCCACGGGGACGGATTATAGCCATTGCATACATGTATAAAACAAAAGGATTAATAAATGTCAAAGAAGATTTATGTGGATGCAGTCCACCCAGAAGAAACAAGGGTGGTGGTTGTTGATACGGCACTAAATCGCGTTTCTGATTTTGACGTTGAAACAACAACCAAGCCCCAGATAAAGGGCAACATCTATCTGGCAAAAGTCATACGTGTCGAACCGTCTTTGCAGGCGGCATTCGTTGACTATGGCAATGGCAAGAACGGTTTTTTACCATTTTCAGAAATTCATCCCGATTATTATCAGGTAAGCCCTGAGCAGAAAAAGAAGTTATTAGAATTGGCACATGCTAACATCGTCGAAGATGATGATGACCCTAATGACGAAGAAGATGAAGTCGCCGAATACGACGACCACAGCGCTGGCGAAGATAACAAGGAATTTGCCAAACGCGCCCGTGAATTTAAAATTCAGGATGTTATAAAACCAAAGCAAATATTGCTGGTCCAGGGGGTCAAGGAAGAACGCGGTCAAAAAGGTGCGTCAATGACAACATATCTGTCATTGGCAGGGCGTTTCGCTGTCTTGATGCCAAATTCGCGCAAGCGTAACAGTTACGGTATTTCAAAAAAGATTTCTGATAAAGCCGAACGCGCCCGTTTGCGTGAAATTATGCATGGATTAAAGATACCAAAGGGCATGACCGTCGTCCTGCGTACAGCAGCATTTGGTGCCAGCGCCGAAGATATCGCAGGTGACTATGATTATCTGGTAAATTTATGGAATGAAATCCGTAAAACGACACTGGAATCTGTTGCACCTGTAATTATTCATACCGAAGATTCGCTGTTGCGTCGTGTTGTTCGCGATTTCTTGGCTGACAAAGACGATGTATTGGTAATCCAAGGCGAAGAAGCATTTGACGCTGCAAAACAATATTTCCAGCAAATGTATGGTCGCGCGCCGCGTAAACAGTTGGTTCAATACAAAGATACTGCTGTTCCATTAATGACCAAGGCTGGTGTTGAAAAACAATTGGAAGGTTTGCATGGACCGTATGTATCTTTGCCATCTGGTGGATCATTGGTTATCAATCAGACCGAAGCAATGGTTACAATTGACGTTAATTCATCGCGTGCGATAAAAGAAAAAGATATCGAACAAACGGCATTGAATACGAACTTAGAAGCCGCCGAAGAAATTGCTATCCAATTACGCCTGCGTGATTTGGCTGGCATTGTTGCGATTGACTTTATCGATATGGAAGAAGAAAAGAACAACCGCAAACTGGAAATGAAAATGCGTGAAGTCATGAAACGTGACCGTGCCCGTACCCAGGTTGCAAAAATCAATGCATTTGGTGTATTGATGTTGTCACGCCAACGCCTGCGCAGCAGTTTTATGGAATCATCCTATGTTGCATGTCCGCATTGCTTGGGGGCAGGGGTTGTTCCAAGTATTCAGACCGCAGCGATAATATTATTCCGTCATTTACAGGAAAAACTGCTGGCAAAAAGCGCGCAAAAAATCATTATGACTGTTCCAACAGATGTCGCAATATATTTGTTGAATCACAAGCGTGCAGAATTGGCGGAAATGGAATCACAATTTGAAACAGAAATTGTTATCGTTGGTGACGACAGTTTGATGAATATCGACCAATATTCAATTCAGCGTGTCGCCCCAGAACAGAACAAGACCGAAGAATTGTTGAATGCATACGCCCCATCAACAGACACGCAAAAGAAAAATGCCCGTCATGTTGATGCTAAGAAAACAACAATGTCTGCACCACGTCGCCGTAAAAAGCAACCGAAAAAGAAAACATTGTGGCAAAAATTGGTCAGTTAATAATCACGGGGAACAATGTTCCCCGTTTTTTTTTCTGACTTTGAATTGTATTGACAATGGTATTGTTTTGTCTAAAATAAAAACAAAGTCAGGATTAATGCAATGAAATTTATATCTAAATATCCACCAAATACATGGGATTGGGACCGTATGAATTCGGTCGATTTTAAAAATTGGGCGTCGCACAGCGGTGTGTCGTATGAATTAATTGACCGGTGGAAGTTGCAAAATAAATTCACAAAAGTATTAGATTTAGGAACAGGACTGGGGCGTAATGCGCGTGTGCTGGGACGCTATGGATTTGATGTTCGCGGATTAGATATTGATGCCAATGCATTAAAATACGCACGAACAATTAATGAAATGGACAATATTCTGAACGTATCGTATGACCTGGGTGATATGTTAAATATGCCGTATGGTGATAATTCTTTTGATGCTGTGTTTGCTGATAATATTGTGTATTTAACATACTATGATGCAATGTGCTGCGCGGTATCAGAAATTCATCGTGTTTTGCGATCAAACGGCGAAGTATTTTTGAAATTACTAAATTCAAGTTGCGATTATTTTCGTGGCAAAAAACGTATTGACCCACACAGCATCAAATGCCAGGCACAATATGGCACGCATCAGGTTACAGTATGCGGCATCGCATATAACGATTTGCCACAGATTATGTCAGGCTTTGAATTAATTGATATAACTGGTCAAGTACATGGATACGTTCCTGAAGCCCACGAGTTTTTAATTCTGGCACGCGCGATAAAGACCAAATAATTTTTTAAATTTGTGGCCACAGTCCTGGGGTAATTAATTCTGGCTGTGTTGCATTAATAATCATGTACATTTGAAACAAAGAAATTGGTTCAGCCCCAGATTCAAAATTCATATATGTTGTAACAGGTACCCCTAAAATCATTGCCATTTCCTGTGGTGTTTTATTTTGTTGCTCACGGACACCGCGAATAGACGCACCAATCTGGGCATAAAAAGTTTGTTCCGCTTTATTTAAATTCATATCATACATCCTAGTTATTAATATATATTAATTCTTGTAAATAAAATAATCCAGTTTTTTATGATATAAAAATCCCCCACACCCAGGGCAGGGGATATACAGAATTTATCCAATCCATAATTAAATGAACGAATATTCCATTTTCAGATGGTCTGGATTATATTTGTTATTCATAATTGCCAATGTATCTTCGACGATAACCAATTCTTCGTTGGTTGGAATCATAAATATTTTTACACGTGAATCTGGGGCACTGATTTCGACTTCGCCTGCACCCAAACGTGCAAGAGCATTTTTATTCTTGTCTACATCCAGTTTGATTCCCAATTCTTCCAGTCCAGAACAGAACTTTTCACGCAGATATTCGTCATTTTCACCAACACCTGCGGTAAATACGATTGCATCTGTATGACCCAGTTCCGCCATATATGCACCAATGTATTTTTTTACATTTTGTACTTCCATATCCAGTGCCAGACGGCATGCATCATTGGTTGTTTTGTTTTGTTCAACGTCACGACGGTCCGCATAGCATTCGGTCAATCCCATAATGCCACAGTCTTTGCTTAAATGCTTTTCCATCTGGGCTGGCGTCAATCCCAATTGACCCATTACGTACAATACAACACCTGGGTCCAAGTCCCCTGGACGTGTTCCCATTGTTAATCCAGACAAAGGTGTCATACCCAGTGACGTATCAACCGATACGCCACCGCGGATTGCTGTTGCAGATGCACCCGAACCAATATGCAATGTAATCAAATTACATTCAGATGCAGGTTTGCCTAACATTTTTGCGGCACGTTTTGATACATACAGATGGCTGGTCCCATGGAAACCATAGCGACGTACACCAAGTTCGCGGTACCATGCTGCAGGTACTGCATAACGGTATGAATAATCAGGCATTGTCTGATGGAACGCGGTATCAAATACGGCAACCTGGGTTGCATTTGGTAATAATTGCTTTGCTGTGATGATACCCATCAACGCAGATGGATTGTGCAGTGGTGCCAATGGTGACAGTTTATCGATTGTTTTGATAACGTCATCTGTGATTTTAACAGACGATGCAAATTTATCGCCACCCATAACAACACGGTGACCAACACCCTTGATTTCATTCAAATCAATTGATGCTTCGCGCAGCATGAACAGCACAACGTTCAATGCTTCGTCATGATTTTTCATTGACGTTTCTTTCTTGGTTTTCGTGCCGTCTGGATACTTTTGTGTTATAAAAGAATCAGGCAATCCAATTTTTTCAACGTTTCCGCTGACAACAACATTCATAGAATCTGCATCAAACACTTGATATTTCAGTGATGACGACCCACAGTTCAAAGCAAGTATGTACATTTATTATCCTTTTCTAAGATGTTGCCAGCATAGCAAATGTTTTTAATCGTTTCAATAATAAAGGCGGAATTTTATGCGCCAATTATCAGGACCGACATTTGTCTTTATACCTGTTGTTTTATGTGCAACCCAAAACTGTTCGCCACCAATAAATAACCGTACATGAAGCCCGTAATTATCGGTGTACAGGTTCGGACTCATTACAGGATTGGCGCCAATTCCAAAAGAAAGTACTTCTTCATTAACCGCGTATCCTGCGTCACCCCCAACACATACCAAAATTGGCTGCGCGAACAGTGGGCTTGATACTGCGTCAAATACATATTCCAGATATGCGACATTGCCAATAGGCATGATGACGCCGTCTGTGAATTTAACTGTCTGTGGCATCATTCGTGCAAACAATTGTTGCCAGAAATCATCTGAAACATCATTAATATCAAACGCAGTATCCCCAGATTGTGTGATTTGGTCTGTACGTGCAATTTTAAAGCCACCCAATGTTGTGCCATCGTGAACGCGCAACGTTTTTTCATCTGTATCAAATGTGACTTCGCCAGAAAGTCCCGTAAAGTTATCATTTTGTGCGGTTGTACCACGCCGAATTTGTAAAATCCGTGCCATATTAAATCCTTTGTTTAAATTAAGTATGGGAAATAAAAAACACCGCAATCCGCGGTGTTTGATTAATGTTAAGTATATCATAAAACACGATAAAAATCAAGTATGTGTTTTATGCGACCATGCCGTGTTCTTTCATCCATTGATGATACAATAAATCTTTCTTAGACATTTTTTCCGTCGTGCCTGTAATTGGGTTAACACGGTCTTGCACACTATCATACTTTTTCTGTTTCGCTTCCTGGCTGACAGGCATCAGAGCACGCCATGCCTGTTGCAGGATGTTTTCACCTGTTCTTGAACTGCCTGATTGCAAGAAATCCCAGTGTGCCATTAATTTTGTAAATTTATCTTGGTGATCTTTGTCCCAGTTATCAAGTTTTTGTTTTCTGGCACGCATTTGGGCTTTTAACATATTGACAGCATCAATTCCATTTTGAAATTTTTGACGCATATCAGTAGCGTTTTGCAAATCAGTCTGATATGTTTCAATCGTTGGCAAATCAATTAATATGTCGTTTATTGATGATGCCAAATTGGGGTCTGGTGTCGTATTGGAAAGCGTAATTGGCGTAACAGGTTGTTTGTTTATAACCTCTTCATAAAAACGTTGAACATTTGTATAATCTGAATCATGTTGATTAGCAGGGTCTTCCAGCCAGGATATAATATAATTCAGAGAGGCTTGTTGGTTTTGGTATAAATTTTGTAAATCTGTATTATAACGTGTGATGTCGGCATCCAGACTTGCTTCGGTTATACCGCTTCTGCGATATGCATTCAATTTTGTATTAATGCGTCTTTTTTGATTGCTGTCTGCGCGTTGTTGGCGTTCCAGTTCTGCTTTTTCTGCATCTGTTTTGCCTTGTAAATCTTTTTGATATTTGTTTTGTTTGCCGGGCTTGGCATTAAATTTTTTTCCGCGCATTTTGATAAAGTGACCTGCGCCATTTATCAAATAGCCTACACCAACAAAAGCAGTTTTTATGCTTAAATCCATTGCCTTTGTGACAAATTGCATGCCTTCATTTTTATTCCAAGACAGGCTTTTATCCGAGAAAATACTTAAATTTTCCTTTTTAATAGCGTCCATAACGTTACTGGTTGTATAACCATATTTGATAACAGTTAAGACTTCCATTGCTGTCTTTACCGCTTCTTCAGAATCTGGCTTTCCGTCTTCCAGTGCCATAACCGCCAATTCTGCAACCAATGCTTTCATTTGCGATGCACTTTCCAAGGCACCTTTGAACATTTTTTTATTTTTTAATTCGCCCAGTTTTTTTGTCATCCATTCAAAATGTGCAGTTGCAGACGGAGATTTGTATTTTAAACTTTCTTTGACTTTTCCTGCGTTTTCTAACAGTTTTCCCAAACCATCATTTGGTTTAAACTTGGCACCATCCAACGCGTTTACAATAGATTTTGCCTGAGGCGAGAAATACACATGCCCACCACGCAATTTAGTGTATTTGTCCATACGGTCAGACCAACGCTTGCCAACCCAGTCAGCGATTTTCTGCCAATCTGTCAATTGGTCATTACGTTTTGGTGGAATATAATCATTGCTGTTGGCATTATTATAATCTACCTTACTTTTTGCATATTCCACTGCACTGGAAATACTGGGACTATAAGTCTTTACGACATCATATACTTTGCCACTTTTTGCGCCGATTAAGATGTTTTGGTAGTTACGTTTAAAGTAGTCCAGTTTATTTGGATTAATTATTTCATTTTTATCATTCAGCCCAGATATAATTTCATCGATTTTAATATTTTGCAGTTCGTTTTTAATAGCAGGATGCTTATTAAATCCATCACCCCAATTCATTTCATGGGATATTGCATTAATTATGCGTAATAATTTATCGCGTGTTTTTGGATTGTCATTATATTTGCTGTCCTTAATATCTTTTACAAATTTGTCATAATCTTGACGTGTTTCAAATATATTAGACAATAATGGATGCATAGTATTTGCCTGAACATCCAATAAATTTTGCAGTTTGTCTATTTGCAACTTTGTTTGTGGCGTTGCTTTGTACATAGAAAACAGTTTATTGTCGCCAAAATATTCATCCAGAAATTCATTTGCTTGTTTATTGTCTTTGAAATCATCACGGTTGGCAGCCATGTCACGAAATGCGTTTTGCAATTCGCGGAACAGTTTTTCCCAATCTTTGTCTTCCATTTGGATTGGGCTGGGCTCAATACGTGGTTGTGTGCGTGTTGCGCGTGTTCCAAGGTCGCCAGGGTATTGCATATTGCGTACCCATTCGCCACTGCTGTTCTTTTGAACCAGACCCTTATCACGCCATAATTTCATGTTTCCACGAAAATCGCCTTTTCCGTCATTGGCGTTTAAATATACCTGATATTGGGCAAACTGAGCCTCTGGCATATTTATTATTAAATCTTGCATATAGAATAATTGTAAAAATTCTTTCATTGATACATCTGCCATGGTTACCCCCTTTGGTTCACTCACACATTACTATTATAGTGAATTTTGACAAAAATTCAAGTTTTTGTCTGCTTTTTTTAGCGTGCGTGATTTCTTTTTTTTATGTATAATTATTTTTAACGTTGGCGGGGGAAATCAAAATGGGCGACAGAAATACAACAAAGCGATTTTTAACCAATATCTATGGATATACATTTTTTAATTCGATGATGATGCTGTCGCCTGTTTATGCCATATTTATGCAGGCTAATGGTATGACAGACTTTGACATATCTGTGTTATTGATGCTGTGGTCTGGTGCCGTATTGGTTACCCAGTTCCCAATTGCCGCCTGTGCGCGTAAATGTGGTGCAAAAAATATATTATTCTTTGGGCAAATATTAAAGGCAATCGCGTTCTTGCTGTGGTTTGTTTTCCCATATTATATTGGGTTTGCAATTGGAATGATTTTATGGGGAATGCACGGCGCGATTTATAACGTTGTATCCGAAGACGTCTTGTATGACGAATTGCGTGCACGTACCCACAATCTGACGTATGAACGTGTGCTGGGGTGGCGACGTAATGTGGCGGCACTGGGGACTGCATTTTCTGCCGCAGGTTCATTGTTGCTGGTTTATGGATATGGGCTTGTGACTGCTGTTTCTATTGTTGCGTTGGCGATATCTATGTTATTTATAATGCGAATGAATTTAATCCAAGATTATCATGGCGCACAAACTGATGGTTCGTCCCAGATAAATGCCATCAAAACAGCAATTTCGACAATGCGCGCAACGCCTGCGATTATATCTATGCTGATATTAAGTGTATTGGTTACAAATTTTTCATATTTGAATGATTACCTTAGTCTGATTGGGGTTGATATTGGGTTAGCACCGCAATACATCGGTATTGTTCCATTTTTTATATTATGTTGCCAGATGCTGGGGCAAACCGTCGCGCACAAGTTCACAGGTGTCCATCCAGGATTCCTGTATGGCGCAATAGTTGTGTCTGGGGCTTTGTTTGGATTGTTTGCGTGGCAATACAGTTTAGTTGGATTGTTGGCACTGGGGGCAGCGTATGTAATTTGCGCTATAATAAAAATAATAACATACGCACGATTCCAAAACCTAACCCCGTCGCGTAGTCGAATGGAAATATTGTCTTTTTACAGCATCGCAGACCAGGCAACATATATGGTTGTATGCCTGATTATTGGATTAGGGTCATTAATGGGCAGTTGGCGTTACAGTATTATGATAATGGCGATATTGCTGGCGTCCTTGGGATTCTGGGCACTGGTGTTTTTACGCCGTCGTTATCGTCGCGCCCAGATTATGCGTGATGCCCCCCAGGTAACATTGCGCCCATCTGGTCAGATTTAGTTCAGGTATTCTTTCTTGTGAACATATTGGTGCGCATTTTATACAATATGCGTAATGGATGTACGTTTACGAAATTTATTGCTAAAAAGCATACCATACCTGCTGTCTATTGTCGGCGGGTTGGTTTTGTTCTTGGTAACCAAAGATAACGTTCATAATCCTGATTGGGTTGATTTGATAAATAATATCGCGGCATCATTGCTGTCAATACCAGTGGTGTTTTTGCTGTATGATTATTCCAATTATCGCATATCACGCAAATTAAACAGTGCTCTGACAAATACGACCCATGACAAGATTGACACTGTTTTAATAAATATGATTTTATCTTTGCGCCAGATGATGAATATGCGCGGCAAATTTACGTTGTCTGGACTGAATAAAATGGCAGATTTGCGCCTGGGGCAAATTGCCGTACAAATAAAAATTACCCCAACACATATTCGTACATTAATGACTTTGCATCATGAATTAGACGAATTGATATATCAAAATTCAAATGGTGATATATTGTCTGTAATCCAGATTCAGTCATTAACAAACTTGGCACATAATGTTCAGCGTTTGATAAACGTCCATCATTTTCACCAAGATAAACGGGTTGCCGCCCAATATGTAGAAAAAATTATTCGGTTTGTAATTGATTGGATGGATACAGACGCGTCTATATCCGTGCGCTTTGAACAATTATTGAACGGCGTCAGTGCCACGCCTGCAAATTCTGCACAGAAAAATTCTATACATAAAGCATGATATAAAAAAACCGCCAAAGTGGCGGTTGAATTTTTGGTGGGGACACAGGGACTCGAACCCTGGACCCAATGATTAAAAGTCATTTGCTCTACCAACTGAGCTATGTCCCCAAAACCGAACCCGAAAATCCAGAACACATTGGTACTGTTTCGGTAGTTCGGGGCAAATTTTGACATATTTTTTTCCCAAATGCAAGAAAAAATGCATTTTTATCATATTTTATTTTTTTGCATGTATTTCGGGCGCTGGGGGATGATTTCCTTGCGGTGTTTATTGATATTTATTAACTTCTTTTTAAAGAAGGGAGTTGTATTGTGTATTAATTGTGCCTATACGCGCTGATTGATGCCGTGACCCTGTCAATGGTGGTGCAGCCTTGCCATTGTAATATCAGGTCTGATGACAGCGGTTGTTGCACCATTTGCAATATGGGTATTGTTTTAGTATAACAGGGTTATGCAAAAATACATTGATGCACATTGTCATATTGGATGTGGCGCGACAGATAATTCTGTCACGGCGTTTTTTTGTAATAGTGTAACCGAATCCCAATGGGTTGATATTTTAAAAATATTTGAATGTAATACGGCTGTTTTCCCGTGCCTGGGGCTGCATCCGTGGAATATGAATGATATTAAAGCAGGCTGGGATATGCGATTGATGCGTGTCCTGTCACAATATACACATTGTATGGTTGGGGAAATAGGATTGGATAAATTGCATCCGAATTATGATGTTCAAATTGATGTATTCACGCGCTGCCTGGATATAGCGGCAAAAATGCATCGCGCGGTGCATATTCATTGTGTTCGTGCCTGGGGTGATATGCTAGAAATTTTGACCAGATTATCAAATTTGCCCCCTGTACTGGTATTTCATGCGTTCAGCGCATCGCCTGAAATAATGCAGCGATTGTTAAAGTTAAAGTCGCGTGTATATTTTTCATATTCTGCATCTGTTTGTGATGCGCGGCGTCATAATCTGGCGAATACCGTGCGGTGCACACCGATGGATAATATTTTGATTGAAAGTGACGGCGCAATGGCTGAATCTGGGGATGTGTTACGTCATGTCGCGTTACGTATCGCGACAATAAAAAATATGCCCATTGAAAGTCTGCTTGACACGATATACAATAACGCACAAAGGGTGACACAAAATGGATAGATTGGGGCGAATTCGAATGTTACTGGGCGATGCTGCGATTAATAAATTACAGAATGCAACTGTAATGGTTGTTGGTTGTGGCGCGGTTGGTTCTTTCGCAATAGAGGCTTTGGCACGTTCTGGCACGGGTCATATTATATTAATTGATTTTGATGTAATCGAACCATCAAATATAAATCGTCAGTTATTTGCGCTGGATTCAACAGTTGGCACGCCAAAGGTTGATGTTGCAAAATCTCGCATACATGATATAAATCCTGAAATTACTGTGGATGCAATAAATATGTTTTTTGATGACGGTGCGCAATTGGATGTTACGCCTGACTTTGTAATTGATGCGATTGATTCTGTACAGTCTAAGATTGCGCTATATCGCTGGTGCAGGGCGCGTAACATTCCATTTATTTCCAGTATGGGTGCGGCACGAAAATCGGACGCGTCACAAATCCGTATTGGAAAATTGTCGCGCACAACGGTATGTCCATTGGCTGCCAAGATACGTAAATTAGTTCGCAACAGTGATATTGGTGATTTCCCTGTTGTGTATTCAACCGAGGCACCCGACCCAAACGTTCGGGGGCGAACATTTGGTTCGATTATAACCGTAACAGGTGCGTTTGGTTTATATATGGCAGATTATGTAATCCGTGAAATAGTAAAATGATTACGGCAATATGTACTGGTGAACAGAATAAAATCAGCGCATAAGAACCTTTTCCTAAATACAGTATTCAAATTGCAAGGCTTGAAAAAAGTCGCTATAATGGTCATGTCTTTTTATCAAGACAACATCAACCTTGAAAGGAGAAAAAAGAGATGAGAGGACTAACAAGCTATGTTTTAAAACCATTGACCTTTATCGGTGCTTTAAACTGGGGGCTGATTGGAATCTTTGGTTTTGATTTGGTTGCGTTTATATTTGGACCTGGAACCGTTGCCAGCAATATCGTTTACAGCATTATCGGTATCGCTGCATTGATATGGTTAATTTGGTACTTTATTGACAGACCCGTCAGTCGTGACCGCTAACTAGAAAATATGTTTTCATGTCATAAAAATCCCCACGCAAAGTGGGGCGTTTTTATTTTCTGTATGACCGCAGGTCGTATATATATAACTTATGTGGATACAGATGCCGCCCATATCGCGTGCGTCCACGGGGCAGGTTAACAACACGTGATGGTTGCAATCCATCTGCAGGTATTACCAATGTAATCAGAACCTGAAATTTATCTGCGTATTTATATAAATCTTCGTTAAAGCCAGGACCCATATATGCAATGCCGATATCAAATCCGTCTGAGTTTCTCAGATATTCAAATGCGTCACACCAAATAGTTTTTACGCCATTGGTAAATGTAATATGGTCTTTTATCTTTGAAACTGTTGCTGCAAATGGCATGTTTTCCAGACCAATAACCTTCATTTTACATTTGCGTGCAATTAACCGCGCCATTCCGCCATATCCTGAACCAATATCAACCGCAGTATGCATATCTGGAAAATTAGTGCGAATTTCATTCACCACTGCACGACGCAGCCGCCATGTGCTGGGAACCAATGGAATCTTGTGACGTATGTGCGATATAACCTGTTCCAGACTGTCAATAAACATATATATGACAAATACAGTGATAAATGCAGTAAAAGCATACAAAATAAATTGATTCATAATGCATTAATTATTACGAAATTGACACATCAGGTCAAGACTAGACATCTGGTTTATTATGTGGTTATAATCAGTATAGGATTTATTATATACATAAGGGGAAATATATGACACAGGTATTATCAGAAAAATTTTTGGACTATTCAGATATTCTTATTAAACCAAAGATGGGTAATAACCTTTCTTCGCGTAAATTGATTAATCTGTATCGCAATTTTGTGTTCAAGCACGGTCAGGAACGTCATGGTTTGCCGATTATGAGTGCAAATATGGCAACCACAGGAAATCTGGAAATTGCAAAATCAATGCTGTCACAGCAAATGTTTCCGACATTACATAAATTCTATTCTGCATCAGATATTATTGATTTTTACCGTGAATGTGCATCAGACAACATATCAACAGATAATTTGTTTATATCAATGGGACTGCGTACGGCAGCGGACGATATTGAAAAGTTAAAAACTGTGTATAACGCGATGGGTGACACTGCCAAGAAAAACATTTGTATTGATGCGCCTAATTTTTATATCAGTTCTGCATTGGACGTTGCCAAGCAAGTACGCCAAATATTCCCAGATGCTGTAATTATGGCGGGTAATATTGCCAGTTCAGATATAATCCATAAATTATTGGATTATGTAGATATTGTAAAATGTGGTATCGGCAGTGGGTCTGGCTGCTTAACGCGTCGCCAGACGGGCTGTGGTGTTCCAATGGTGTCATTGATTTTAGAAACAGCAGACGTTGCACATTCTGTTGATGGTCACATTTGTGCAGATGGCGGTATCGTTGATGTTGGCGATATATGCAAGGCATTTTGTCTGAATTCTGATTTTATAATGATTGGTGGAATGTTGGCAGGCACCGCCCAGGCGTCAGGTGACATAATTGAAAAGATATATTCAACAAACGAAATTGTTGACGGCGCACCTGTTATTGTCACGCGCCAGTTTAAAAGGTTCTATGGTATGTCATCAACATACGCGAATAATAAATTTGCAGGCGGTATGGCGAATTATCGCACATCCGAAGGACGTGAAATGTTGGTGCCATACACTGGCGACATATCGCAAATATTCCAAGATATCAAAGGTGGCGTTGCATCGTGCTGTACATATATTGGCGCGGTCAGTATCAAACAGATGTCAAAATGTGCAACAATTATTTGTGTAAATCACCAATTGAACAAAGTGTTTGAAAAATACGAAACAAAATTGTCGTAACGTTCAGGAAAACACGCCTGTTGTGTTGGACGCCCAGTGTTGATAAAATTTGTATGCTTCGACACAGAGGAAAGAGCCAGCCAAAGAAAATCTAGTCTGTCATTCGCATTGAATGGTGGAATCAGATTATCTTTGGCTTTTATTAAAATTTTGTTTATAATTATTACATATAAATTACCCAGGGGAATGCATAATGTGGCACGTTTGGAAATGGACATCTGTATTTATAATAATCGCTGTAAATTGTCCTGCAAATGCCG
>JBJEXB010000040.1:0-2965 GCA_051885395.1 Candidatus Enterousia sp.
ATATTTTTCCATTTTTTATCCTTTTTTTGTTATCTATTATTTGTTCTTTTGTATCTGTCATACAACCTCGGTCACGGCACGTAACGAGCCATCGCGCGATAATTGTACAACACGAATCTTTTTCTTCATTTCCGCAATTAAATCTTCGCGGTCATACGCTGGTTGCGTGTGCAATATGCGGTCTGCAAATGCAGCGTATGCAGCATCGGCACTTTCTGCGTGAATCGTTGTGTAAAAGTGGTCGTGTCCTGTTCCCAGCATTTCCCACAACACAGATGCATTGTCTGTTGATATTTCACCACCGATAATTACATCCGGTGTCATACGCACAACCAAATCCAACAGACGTGCATAATTGAAATTATTATTTTGTTCGGTACGTGACAGAACAAAATGCACACGGTTTAATTGCGGTACACGTATTTCACGTGCGTCTTCGACTGTGATAACACGACTGTTTTGGTCAATCAGTGTCAGCATGTGATTCAGAAATGTTGTCTTTCCAGTTGCTGTTGCACCACTGATTAAAATCGGACTGCCATCATTTATTGCCGACATTAATCGTTCATACGGGTCATCAGGTCGAACATCCTCGCGTGGTTTTACTTTTAGCAGTTTTTCCCCACGTTTCAAGTGATAATTTTCAAAACTGGTATCTGTTACACCGCCACCACGAATGTTTAAAGCAACACCACCTGTTACATCGCGTTCATCATATTGAACATTTGGACCCGCAATCGCAGTAAAACGGTGATTCCCAGGCAGTGTAGCGTACACAACCGGCATTCCATGAACGGGGTCAAATGGTCTTTCATAAATATTTGCAATCGTGTGTATTAAATCGATTAAATATTGTTTGGTCAATGTTGGCGCATTGTATGCAACCCATGGAACCTGGGCACCATGCAGGCGCATCCATACTTGTCCTTCGTGGTTTATGGCAATTTCTTCTACAAACGTTGGTTTATAGAATTCTTCCAGTGGCTTTAACAAAGATTCTAGTACGATATTTGTCATCTGTATAATTTTACCACAAATAGGGTCTTGAATCAAAAGGCTTTATTTGATACAATCAAAAAAAAGAGAGATTATTATGAAGCGTTCTTTGATTTTCGTTTTGTCCGCCGTATTTGTATTGGCAGGATGTGTCGCGTCTAGTGATACGCCGTATAATACGGATGATTTTGCCCATGGTGGTGCAGACGCGCCGTTATATAACGAACGCAGCAGTGAATTTATGCAGGCAGATAATCAGTATGCAAATATTGATACGTACAAGCCAAAGACTTCTGCGGAAAAAGAACAAAACAGTAACCGTTGGAATACCGCACGTATGGAAACCCGTTGGCAGGAATATCATGGCGCGATGGTACGTGTCCAGATATTATTGGGTAACACAGACATGCGCGAAATGCGCCTGCGCTTGATACAAAATGCGGATGGTATGGATGTTGATGGTGATGCGCGCACTATATTAGCCAAGGTTGCAGATTATGAAATGAAACGTGTATGCGGACGTAATGCAGACAGCATTGTAATGGTATATGACCGTCCATCATTTGATGCAATGCGCCCAACACCATTTTTTGATTATCGGATAGAGGCAGAAGGTGCCACCATGCGTGAATATGGTTTCCGATGTGTATATAATAATTAAATGTTATCCCACGCATGTGATTTTTATTGTTTAACAAAACAATAAAAGGAATCAGAAAAAGAATCAAATATTTGCAACGGTATTATTGTTGGCAGTACAAAAAAGCTGACGGTTGACTGTGGCGAATGGGTGCCAGAATATACAACCTCTGAAGGTTTTACCCACATAGGATATTGGAGTTCTTACCCAAGTGCATCGTGTGACACGGAACATCAATAACTAATTGTTACGTTATGCCAAACAAGACCATGTCAGATTCCGCAGGCGATTATATTTATACGGATGGTTGTTTTTATGAAAATTAATAAAAAAAACAGTTGAATTTGCAATATTGTTTTCGCTAGACTGCAACTAATCGTACATGGGTGCGGTATCAAAACGAAAACAACTAATGGGGGAAAATATGAAAAAAATTATGTCTGCAATGGTACTGGGTGGTGCCGTTATGTTGGGTGCATGCGATGGTAACAGTGCCAAAACATGTGACAGCGAAACTGCTGCAAAAAATGGTGATACAGTTGTAATTGACTTTGCTGGATACCTGAACGGTGAACAGTTTGCTGGCGGTACAGCAAATGGTTTTTCATTGGTCTTGGGCAGCGGTCAGTTCGTGCCAGGATTTGAAGAACAGTTGATTTGCGCTGAAAAGGGTGATGTTCGTGATGTAAATATCACATTCCCAACAGATTATGTTCCAGAATTGGCTGGCAAAGATGTTGTCTTCAAGGTAACAGTTGTTGATATTATCAAGGCACCAGTTGTTGAAGAAGTTACAGAAACAACAGAAGTTGTTGCAGAACCTGCGACAGACGCAGCAGCGGAAGCCCCAGCAGAATCAAAATAATATTGATTCAATATGTATAAAAAAAATCCCCCAATTGGGGGATTTTTTATAAAAAAACACCGTCGTTGCCGGCGGTATTTCCGAATGCCCCGAAAGGAAGGAAAGGAGAAAAAGAAATGGGCATTCTAAACTTATTTTGGGGCTCAAGGTCCAGAGGAGAGAGAATGTAGGAGGGAGTCTGAATCCCCGGGCCCCACAGGTACTTTCGTATCTGGTCATCAGGTTTTGTCCCTTTGACGATTCGAAATGTAATACATTTTATTTTATTTGTCAAGCATTTTGTCAAAAAATAATTTTTGTATATGTTTTTTGTGTCTTTATCAATTTTTTCCTGATATTTGGCCATTTAATAGGAAATTGTCCTTGTTGAAAACACGGGGCGTGCTGTAATAAAATCGGAATATGGTAGATTTTCTACCTAGGATTCATGTAACAACAGGGGGAAAACATGACTCACGAAGACG
>JBJEXB010000041.1:0-15923 GCA_051885395.1 Candidatus Enterousia sp.
GTGATTGGACAGGTAAGAGAATGAGCATGATCACTACATATGCCGCAGGGGCTTTAGACTTGATTTGAAAATTTTTAACCGTATAATTTGCCCCAGTTTTGAAAAAATAAATAACAACGTGCAGTGTCCGCAACACATAAGTCCAGTTGCAGACACTGCATTTTTATGTAGTAAAAGGAGTATGATATGAAAGTGAATTTTCCAAAAAATATTAAAGAGGCGATAATAATGTCACTGCCAAACTGTACTGTAATGGTGCTGGGGATGATGACATTAAATTTGTGGATTTATGGCGCGTTAACTTGGAAACATTTTTTTGCAGCGTTGCCACGTATTTATATCACGGCATTTGCACTGGATTTTTTCATTGTTGGTCCATTAGTAATGCGTATTGTTCGTAAATATAATATTCAAAAATTTATGCCATTAATACGTGTTGGATTTATGGCAGGTATTTTAACATTCTTGGCACCAATTATTGAAACAGGATATGTACCGTCAGCGTTTCGTTATATTACTGCATTCCCACGTAATTATGTGGTGGCATTGGCATTACAAGTCTTGATAGCATTTCCATTTGGAAGTTATGTGTTGGGAAAGTGGCGCATGATTTTCAAAGGAAATGTTAATGTCAAAGATCAAATATAAAAATCCCCCATCTGGGGGAGTTTTTTTATGCCAGTTTTGCAAGTGCTAGTTTGTTTAAAAATCCTTCTTCGATAGCAGATAGTAATGATGCCAGTCCTTCGTTTAAATCGTTTTCTTGGATTTCTTCAAGATGCATGATAATCGATTCGCACATTTTGACTAAATTGCGATCGATCATCTTTGGTGCCAGCAGGTCAGGGCGGAAAACTTTTTTGTTGTCACCTGCCATGAAATAGCATTCTGCAATTGAATCAACCCAGGTGTCGATGTCTTGCGATAGACGGTCAAACAGCAAATGTTGTGCATAGTCATCTGTTGACCAGTGATTAATTTTGCATGCGTATTTAAAGGCTATCAAGTGTTGCATTAGTTGATACATGTGCGTACTCCTGTATGTTTAGTTGTTGGGTTTATCATAATTTACCATGTATCAAATTTTTATGATACAGGACACAATGTCTAATACGTGCTATGTGCATGAAATGCGCTATTTCCTAGGGATTCAAACCTGACGAAATGTGTGAAAAAATATTATAAGATATCTTTGTAACCAAAAGGAAAAAAGGAGACCAAAATGCAAAACTTAATCAAAAAAATGTTAACTTTGTCGTCCTTGGTGGGCGTTGTAGCAATATTGGCAGGCTGTGCTGGTATGTGTCCAAATCAAAAAAAATGTACCACAAGAAACCAGTTAAAACAACCCAGAATGTTGAATACTATCAGACATACAGCGATGCAGATATTAAACATGTTAAGGCACCTATGTACACACACAGCAGCCAGGGTGGTGAATCTAAAATGGGTTATATCAAGTTCACAGAAACTGACAGTGGTTTGAAAATGGTTGTTGATGTCAAAGATTTGCGCCCAGGTGTAACATATACACCACGTATATATCAATGCAATCCATGTGCATCAAATGCGACAACATGCTGCAGTCGTACAATGTTAGGTGCTGATTTGCCAAAATTGCGCATCAATGAACCAGGTCGTTTAGAAGAAACATACATGATTCGCGGTCTGATGGCATCACAATTGCAAAATGCACAAATCTATCTGGAACGCGATGGTGGATACAAAGCCGCTTGGGGTACACTGGATAAAGATTTGTTCTAATCTGATTAGTAATATATTTGTTAATGCACCCCCGAATTATTTCGGGGGTATATTTATGCAGTTTTTACTTTAAGATATTATTCCTATGTGATATCATTTTATCTCGTGAGAGATAGATTTGTTGTTCGTTTGATAATGGCTTTTACAGCATTTTGTATTGTTAATACAAAT
Source organism: Candidatus Enterousia sp. (assembly GCA_051885395.1). Lineage (GTDB taxonomy): Bacteria > Pseudomonadota > Alphaproteobacteria > Rs-D84 > Rs-D84 > Enterousia. The sequence goes on from JBJEXB010000041.1 coordinate 1,936, forward strand.
GCATTCTGTTTTCATGTCGATTCTTTGGTTGGGTATAATCATGTATCATTGAACGAAAATTTAATTGTTACGGATACTGGAACGCTTAATGCAAACAGGATAGATGTTGATGGCAGTATATTAATTTCAAATCATGGTGTTATAAATTCAGATTTCTATGTTGCAGATGCATTGCGTGTTTATGTTAAAAATTCTGGAATAATAAATGGTGAATTTCGTTTGGGTGAAAATACAAACCTGATTCAGGTTATCGAATCGGTTGATCATATCACGGGGATTAATGTTGATTCGAATTTTGATATACTTGTTCATGATGCAGAAAATGTTTCGTTAACAGATGTTATAAGTATTGCGGACTGTGCCGATAAAATAATATTAGATAATTCGACATTGTTTTTAAATGACGCTAACAGAAATAGAATAAATATTAGTTCGCCAACAATTGAAATTGTTGGTGATGTCGTTTTAAAATTGAATTCATCAAATGGAATGAATTATTCTGTGCCTGTGTTACGGAATGTTTCTGGTTCAGGCAGTGTTAGATTTGATGCGCCAGATATGAATCCGCTGTATAAGGCTGTTGCTTCTATTAATAACGGTGATTTGTATATGAGCATTGCGCGTGAAACAGATTATGCCAGAATTTTGAAAAATGATGTTGGAAATTTCTTGAATAATTTACGGCACGATTTCCCAAATGATAAATTATTAACCGCTTTGGATAATGCGTCGAATATGGGCGATTTAAATTCTATTATATCTGGGGCAGTGCGGTTGCATCCAATAAAGTTGATGGAACCTGTTCGGCGTATGAACTTGTTTGATATGTTGTCCACGTGGCGTTATGGCAACGCGTCAGGTGTTTATAGTAACGCAGATGTTATGTTTTCAGATTCTGATTTTGGCGGTCGTGTCAAAATCGCAGTTGTGGATGATGTTACAAATATTCTGTATGCCGCGATAACAGGCTATGCAGGCAAGATTGATGTGTCTGATGATATAAATGATTTCTTGGCATATGTGTATGGTGCAAATATTGCCACACATTATGACGATGGGACAGTTATTGGTAATTTATCAGTTGGGGGTAATTATACAAGTTTTGATGTTGGCCCTGTTTTGGATGGTAAAGATGTCGTCCATAATCCAGATGGTATTTCTGGATATATGTCGATGGATGTTGGAACGTATGTATTACGGAATAATTCTGTGACAATTGCGTCGTATGTTGGTGGTTTAACAAATTATATGTCGGTCTTGGGCGATTCGGATATATCTGCACTAGCAAATTTGTCTGCTGAAATAAATTGGTCAGAACATACGTTTGATATTTTGTATGATTACGGATTGCGTGGCAGTGTTTTAACCGATGGGGCATTCTATGCAAATACGTATGTAAAATTTATGGCACCATTTGATGATATTGGTGCCGAGTTAAATTTTGGCTTTTTGCACGACGGCAACGGAATTAATTACAAAATTTCTATTTCCGCGCATATGTTATTTTAATCGGCAAATTCGCCGCGCAGGGACGCTTTATTCGCCGCAGTGATACGTATGCGTGCCAATGGCGCAAAATCGCCATTTGGGGCATCTACGATGCATTGCTGCATGTATGGTGTGCGAAATAACAAGTGGGTTCCAGTTTTATCTGCGCCTTCGCACAGGCATTGGAATGTCTTTCCAACACACGCGTCATTAAATTCACGCTGAATTTCATTTAATTGCGCATCTAATGTTGCAAGACGTGCAGCCTTTATTTGTTCTGGAATTTGGTTTTGCATCAATGCTGCGGCAGTGTGTGGACGCGGTGAATATTTAAATGAATATGAATTTATGTATTTAATTTTGTTTGCGATATCTAATGTCTGTTCAAAATCGCTATCGGTTTCGCCAGGAAAGCCGACAATGAAGTCACTGGATATTTGAATATCAGGACGTGCGCGACGCAATTTGTCAACTATATCTATATATAGATTTAGCGAATACGGACGATTCATTCTTGTCAATACATCGGGGCTGCCGCTTTGTATAGGCATGTTCAAGAAAGGTAATAATTTTGGTTCTGTGCGGAACATATCAATCAGATCATCCGTCATTTCTGTTGGATAACTGGATGTGAATCGGATACGTTGGATGGCTGGTATTTTGGCGACTGCGCGAATTAAATCGGATAATTTATATAATACACCATTTTCGTCGGTATATTTATATCCATTTACGTTTTGGCCCAAAAAGCATATTTCAATTGCGCCAGTATTTGCAGCGTGTTGGGAATCGTTAATAACATCGGTAAATGAACGCGATATTTCACGACCACGTGTGTATGGTACGATGCAGTATGTACAGCAATGGTCACAACCTTCTTGAATTGGAATATATGCAACGACAGGGGATAAAGTCGGATGGGGCAGGACATCAAATTTTTCCAATCCTGTCATATCGATATTTAACAGTTTTGTGTCTGGATCGGATAATATTTCAGGTAACTTGTGATAACTTTGTGGTCCCAGCACAAAATTTAAATCGGGAATTCGTTTAAATGCGGTGGCGCCTGCCTCGCGCGCGACGCATCCTACAATGCCGAACAGGGCGTCTTTCTTTTTTGCTTTGCGAATACGCCCCAGTGCTGAAAATACTTTGTTCGTTGCCTTTTCACGTACTGCGCATGTATTTAAAATAATAATATCTGCATCTGCAACATTGGATGTGCTTTGCATGCCATGCGTTTGCAACAATGCGGCAATACGCTGTCCGTCATATACGTTCATTTGGCAACCGAACGTTTGAATAAAAAACTTTTTCATATTTATTTTTTCTTTGTATTGTTTTTGTGAATTTTTGCAATACGTGATTTTCTTATGTTTTCAATCTGTTGTGTTGCTGACTGAATTGCATCTTTCGGAGTTGAGATAACTGTATCAGGAACTTCGACTGTGCCGTATTGAACACCTGTAATCGCGTTGTTTTCTATAATTGTTACAATTTTCATTTATTGTCCTTTTGGTTGGTTATGATAATTTTTTACGCATAATTTCATTTACAATAGCAGGATTTGCCGTACCGCCAGTTGCCTTCATCACATTGCCGACAAAGAACCCAAGCAATCCAACTTTGCCTGATTTGTATTGTTCAACCTGGGCAGGATTTTTTTCAATGACTTCATCGACAATTTTTTCAATTGCTGCGGAATCTGTCATTTGTTGCATCCCGAATTTTTTCGCAATGTCACGTGGTGTGCCCGTTTCGCCATCCAGCATTTTTATGAATATATCTTTTGCCTGTTTTCCATTTATGTCGTGGGATGCAATCATATCAACCAATTCTGATAAATCTGATGGCCTGATAATTCGCGGTGTATCAATGTCAGCTGTATCCACAGCGTTTTTTGCATCCCAATTTTCAGGGTGCGCAAATAGTTCACTTATCATCCAGTTTGCAACAGGTTTACCGCGTTCTTTTTTGCCATCAACCGCTGTGTCAAACCATTTAGATATGTCGGTGCTTTCTGTCAAACGTGCAGCATCATATTCCGATAGACCATATTCTGAAATGTATCGTGCGCGTGTTGCGGCAGGTAATTCTGGCATTGTACGACGTATGCGTTCAATTGTTTCTTCGTCAATATTTAATGCTAATAAATCTGGGTCTGGGAAATAGCGATAATCCAATGCGTCTTCTTTGCTGCGCATTACGGATGTTGTGCCGTCACTTTGTGAATATCGCATAGTATCCTGACTGACGGTGCCGCCATTTTCATATATTTCTATTTGGCGACGAGCCTCGTATTCAATGGCAGATTTAATGAACTTGAATGATACCATGTTTTTGGTTTCTGTTCTGGTGCGGAATTGAGTATCGCCAACAGGACGTACAGAAACATTTACGTCGGCACGCATAGAACCTTCTTCCATGTTTGCTTTTGATACGCCAAGTGCACGTGCGATTTCACGAATTTCACGCAGGTAACGTTCTGCTTCGTCTGGGGATGAAATATAGGAATTGTTTTCAGGATTTTTTACATCCAAGAATGTAACAATTTCCAACAATGCAACCCCTGTACGGTTATAATCTGCAAAAGATTTTGTTGGATGCACATCGTGTTTTAATTTTCCTGCGTCTTGTTCCAAGTGTGCACGTTCAATGAATATTTTTTTCGGGTTACCATCGTCACCGATAATTTCAACCCAACCACGTCCAACAACTGGTGGTACATCCGCAGGCTGTGAAATCTGATATCCCTGGGGCAGGTCAGGATAAAAATATTGTTTACGTGCAAATGTGCTGTGACGGGAAATTTCCGCATTGATACCCAGACCGAATTTAATTGCCTGTTCAACACAATATTGATTTAATACTGGCAACATCCCTGGCATTGCAACATCGACCATGGATACCTGGGTGTTTGGGGCGACGGTTGGATTATAGTCCGCAGATGCGCCACTGAATAATTTGGAATTAGACAATACTTCAATGTGTGTTTCTAATCCAATTACTAATTCCCAATCAGTTGTTTTGCCTTTTATCGTAAACATTTTTTCTTTTTCCTTGCTTTTTATCTTTTTGTATCTTATTATGCGTCCTGGATTGGCTAGGTAGCTCAGTTGGTAGAGCAAGGGACTGAAAATCCCTGTGTCGGCAGTTCGATTCTGTCCCTAGCCACCATTTTTTTATGCACAATTTTCAATACGTACATTTTTATAAAACCTTATTTGCCCATTATTGTTGTTGGACGATTATCAATTCCTGCAAATTGTTCAATATGCTTTGCCAATTGCAGTACGCGCATATCATCGAATCGTGTACCTACAACCTGTAATCCTAATGGTAAACCATTGGTCGCGATTCCGCATGGTACGCTGCATGCAGGAATACCTGCTAAATTCATTGCAACTGTAAATAGGTCCAATGCGTAATATTCCAATGGTGATAAATCAGAATCCAGTGGCATTGCGGTGCCTGCACCAGATGGACATACAATCAGGTCGCATTGTTTGAATGCGTTTGAAAAACTGTCTGCAATCATGCGACGGACACGGGCTGCCTGCATGAAATATACGTCATACGATTCGCTGCTTAATACCGCGGTGCCGATAATCATACGGCGTTGTACTTCGGTACCAAATCCTGCGGCACGGGTCTTTTTATATGTATCAATTAAATCAGAGCCTTCGACACGCAGACCATATCGCATACCATCATAACGTGCCAGGTTTGATGATGCCTCGGCAGGGGCGATGATATAATATGCAGCCAATGCGTCCAGAATGTTTGGTATTGATACTTCGACAATTTCTGCGCCGGCAGATTTTAAATCATTAATACGTTCTTCAAACAGGCGTTTCATATCAGGTGATATTTCAACGTCTTTGAATTCTTTGATTATGCCAACGCGTAATTTTTTTCCGTCGCCAATAATTGGTTTTAAACTGCCGTCAAAATCAAATTTTGCGTTTGGTGTGCTGGTTGAATCTTTTGGATCGTGACCTGCCATAACAGATAATAATAATGCTGCATCATCGGCTGTACGTGCAATTGGACCAGGCGTGTCCAAACTGGATGCAAAAGCAACGCATCCCCAACGTGAACACAGACCGTATGTTGGCTTCATTCCAACAAGTCCTGTAATTGCTGATGGAAAACGAATAGAACCACCTGTATCGGTACCTGTACCGCCCATTGCAAGCCCTGATGCAATTGCTGATGTTGCACCACCCGATGAACCGCCAGCGGTCAATCTGCGTTCCAGTTGCCAAGGATTCACAGGTGCACCAAAAAAACTGGTTTTGCTGAATGTTCCCATTGCGAATTCATCCAGATTTGATTTTCCCAACAGGACAGAACCAGAATCAATAAATTTCTGGGAAATTGTGGATTCGTATTCTGGAACAAAATTTTCAAGCATACGGGATGCCGCGGTTGTGCGGATACCGCGCGTTGCAAACAGGTCTTTCATTTCAATTGGAATGCCGTCCAGTGTGCGCATTTCGCCTGCGGCGATGCGTTTATCTGCGGCTGCTGCGTCTGTCATTGCGCGTTCGGGTGTCAGCGTGATATAGCAATTTAAATCGTTACCAAATTTTTCAATTCTATCTAAGTGAGCCTTGGTTAATTCGGTTGCGCTGATTTCACGGTTCTTTAATTTTGCCAGTGCTTCTGTAATTGTCAGGTCTATCAGGTTCATGTTTAATCACTTTCTTATTTCTGGTTTTCGTTTGAATATTTTTGTGGAAACAGGGCAATGCCTAAGGTTCGACGGATGAATTCGTCGCGACATTTGCCACATCGCAAATTATTTGCACATGCTTTTACCATTGTGTCTTCGGTTTGTGGTTGTTTCCTGCCCGCCATGCATGGCGCATGGGTTTTCGCGTCATTTACATCATAAAAATAAAACATATTAGACAATTCTAAGTTGCGATGACGCTTTCCAGATCCTGGTATCCGACCAAAAGATACGGAATCACTGAATTCAATATTCATTGTCTGGATACATGTATGTGGACGTGATGTGTTTTTTTCAAATTCGGTCAGTATCGCATTTAACTGTGCCGATGTAATTTGTCCCAAATTTATACATGTATATGGAATACTGTCATACGGCAGGTAATTGTTAAAATTTACGTTTATTTTTTGTTCTTTTGACATTTTATTCATCCATTACCTTGGGTACTGCAAAATATCCGCGCGATACGCCCGATGTGTCAGGGTCATTTGCCAAGACCGCATCACGGATGTTACCGTCTGTCACCGTGTCATTGCGACGGGGCAGGGTATGTTCGCATGGGTTCAGCATTGGTTCAACACCACGTGTATCAATTTTCTGTAATTTGTCCAGCCAATCAACCACGGAATCAATGTTCATAGATGCCAATTTTTCATCCGATATTTCAATTCGGATAAGGTCTGCGAATTTATTTAATTGCTGCTTGCTAAATGCCATTTCAAATCCTATTATTAAACAAAGGGAATTATACAATGATTTTGCCAGATTTCAAGGCTTTTCCGCGTGTCGGACGCATATTAGGTGTTGATTGGGGTGCACGGCGCACAGGTGTCGCGGTCAGTGACGCGTCGCGTGAATTTGTTTTTACGCGTCCATCTGTTGTGGTTTCGCATTCTGATGATATTGCGTTACAAATTGCACAATTGGCAACAACAGAAAAGGCTGTTGGAATTGTTATTGGATTGCCTGTGCATGGTGACGGCACGGAATCTGATACAACTGTTATGGTGCGCGAATTTGCAAATCAATTGGCAAAATCAACAGATATACCAATTTGCTTTATAGAAGAAAATTTGACCAGCATTACAGCCCAGGAACAAATGGGGCGTGTACGTGTTCGTGATATAAAACAACGCTTGGATTCAGAATCCGCACGGGTCATTTTGGAAAACGCAATTTCCGTTATACGCCGCGCCTAGCACTATATAGCACGATTTTAATCGTCACGTTTGTCGGGGATATTTCCGTCTGCGGACAGCAATACTGCAATCCAACGTGTTGAATCAAATTGGGCGGTAATTATATACGTTGCCACGAGCAGGGGAACACTGAAAAACATTCCTGCAACACCCCAAATCATTCCCCAGAAAACCAGGTTTATTAAAATTGCCAATGTTGACATGTTTAATGTTTTTCCTGTTAATTTTGGTTCGATTATATTTCCAAACAATATTTGTAATCCAATTAACCCACCTGCGGTCAGTAATGGCTGGTGTAAATCAGGACTGGTTGCCAATGAATAAATGATTGGCAATCCGCATGCCACGATCGCACCAAATGTTGGAATATAACTGGTAATGAAAACTATAAATGCCCACACGCCTGCGAATTCTACGCCAATTACTTGCAGCCAAATGTATGAAAACAGACCTGTTACTGCGGAAATAAATGTTTTTATAAATAGGTATTTTTTCATGTTTTCATCAATGCTGTCCAAAATATAGCGCATTTTCTTTGAACGCAATTTGTTTGGGAACATTGCAATAAATTTACGGTTAAATGTACTTTGTTCTACAAACATGAACAGCATATAAACCAAAATCATTCCAATTGATGCAACAATAGATGCAGCGGATGTACCAACATTAGATGCAATTTGGGTCATGTTTGGTAACATGCTGGCGTCAAATTTTAGCCCCAGCATGTCAGACAAATAATTTCCCAGATTTACCATTTTATCTTGGATTTCTGGCAGCACCGCCAACAGTTCTGAAAACATTGGTCGAATTTGCGTTGCAAACAGGTATATAACAAAACACAGTGTTGCAATTGCAAGCCCACGTGATATCCAGTCAAACGAACGTGATGCCAACAGGCATTCTGTGTCATACCGACATGATTTAAATGGCATGATTTTACGATAGTATGCAGCAATCGCGTTTATTAAGTACCACAAGAATACAGCGACCAAAATTGGTATTAAAATTGTTCGCCCCAACCACAGAAATGTGACAAATGCGACAAATAAAATTAAACCATTCATAAAATTCTCCTATGCGTTACTGACATGCATCCAGCGCGTTTTTTTATGCCTGTATAATACATCCGTTTTTTATTTGGGTTGTGGTTGTTGGAGTAACCGATTTTATAAAGTCATCTTGGTGACTGATAAACAAAAATGTTGTGTCTTGCATCTGGGTTATTATATTTGCAATTTGTTGTTTTGTGGTTGCATCTGCCCCAGAATCAGGTTCGTCTAAAATCGCAAATTTGGGTTGTGTTAAAATTAAACGTAACAACATTAATCGTTTGCGTTCGCCCCCAGAAAATCCGACATTTACGCTGCGGTTTAACCATTCTTTGGGTATATCAAGTCGCGCGCGCGCTGATTCTAATTTTTCCAGAAATTCTGCCATTGACAGGTCGCGTCCTGTTTCAAAATGTGTGTGCGCAATCATTGAATACTTAAAAAAACTGACCATTGTTAATCCTGGAATTTCAGGTACATTTTGTGAGCCGATAAATATACCAAGTAATGCACGTGTCGTTGCATTTTCATTGGTTACATCGCGTCCATCAAATATAATTTGACCTGCGTCAATGGTATATTCTGGATTGCCAGCGATTGTTTGTGCCAGTGTTGTTTTGCCGCATCCATTATGACCATATAATAAATGTCGCGCCCCACGTTTGACACATAAATTAACGTCTGACAATAATTTTTTGCCATCCATTGATACGTTCAGATTCTTGATTTCTAGCATTATAAATCCTGTAATATTGCTGATATTATACCATATTTAATGACTTAGTGCCATTTGTATCAATTGCTTTGATTCAACCAAAAATTCCATTGGCAGGCGTGATATAATAGGGGATGCCGCTGCACCAATTATTAATGCTGTGGCTGTGTCTGTATCGAGACCTGCCATATTCAGGTATAATAATTGGTCTGCATTAATTGCACCAGTTGATGCCTCGTGACTTTGTTGGTTTGATGCGTTTGTATGTATAATTGTTGGCAGTGTGTTCGCAATTGCATCTGTCCCGATAATACGTGTATCGCATTTAGATGCATTTTTTCCGTTGTGTCCAGAAAACTGGACGCGACTGCGAAATGTTTGGTGTGACGTATCCAGTGCGACACCATATGAAACAATGTTTGATACAGTGTTGTTTCCAATGTGTATCATTTTTGTGCCTGTGTCTGACTGTTGTGCGCCACGTGTTATGGTCAAAGAATAAAAATCACTGTGTGCATTGTCGCCAGCCAATATTGTCGATGGATATTTCCATGTCATTGCAGCACCGATTTCAACCTGGGTCCAATCAATGCGTGCATTTATATCCGCGCGTCCACGCTTGGTAACGAAATTTAATATTCCGCCACGTCCATCTTTGTCACCTGCAAACCAGTTCTGGACTGTTGCGTATTTTACAATTGCATCACGCAGCGCGACGATTTCAACAACCCCACTGTGTAATTGGTGATTGGGACGACGGGGGGCGCTGCAACCTTCCATATATGATAATTCTGCGCCGCGGTCCGCGATAATTAGTGTGCGTTCAAATTGACCGATTTTTGCAGTTTCAATTCGAAAATAACTGGCCAAATCAATCGGGCATTTTGTGTTTGGTGGAATATAAACAAATGTGCCATCTGAAAATACAGCAGCGTTTAATGCGGCGTAAAAATTGTCAGTGCATGGCACAACCGTCCCAAGGTATTTTTTTACCAGTTCTGGATATTGTGTTACGGCATCTGAAAATGGCAAAAATATAATCCCAAGTTTTTTTAGTGTTTCTGTATATGATGTATGTACTGATCGACTGTCAATAACTGTATCTGTTGCCATACCCATTAGTGCTTGTTTTTCACTTTCTGGCAACCCCATTTTGTCATATACTTCTTTTAAATCGGAATTATCAATTGGCGTTGGGTTATTATAGTAATTTAATTCATCATAATTTATTGGGTTATAATTTATTTCGGCCCAATGTGGTTCGGACATTTTCTGCCATGCGTCAAATGCATCAAGCCGCCACTGCAACAGCCATTGTGGTTCGTTGCGTGCAGCGGATATTTCGCGGATAAGTTCAGGGGACAGTTTCGCCATAATCAATCTTGGGTTGCTAGTTGTTTTGCCTGGGCAAAGAATGTTAATGATTGCCCCAGTAAGCCGTCTGTGAATGTTGCGGCAAGGATTCCTTCGGGTTCTGTTGTTGTCAAGTGATGCAGGAAACTGTCTGCACGGGTCATATAGTTATCGACGTTACGTGCGATTTCAGAATCCAGTTTTATACAACGGCGTAATTTTTCCAATGCAAAAGGATTTTTTGCATATTCATCCATAATGCCACCCAATGCGCGCCATAATTGATGTTCGGACGTATTTCGTGGCATGACGTCAATTGCCGCCATTATTGGAATCAGATTTTGTAACAAGTCTTGGTATATAATTTCAGCGTTTTCTGTAACAGCGTTTGTTGCAGATTTACTTTTCAGGATTTTTTGTATTTTTACAATCAGGTTGTATTGATATGTCAAAGTCTTGGTCATTGCGCGAACGCGTGTGTTTATTCCCCACAACATTACAACAATCGCAATCAACATCACAATCAGTAGGGCAATTCCTGATAAAATAAGCATATTTTGCATCTTTGATCCTATTAAGTGTATTATTTGGAATTTAGTATAACATACTTTTTGCGATTCGCGCGATTTTATCTGATTGGTTGAAAAAGTCACCGATTATAGTGCGTTTTTAGTCTTGCACAGATTCGGTCGAATTGTTATAATGACTTATAATAAAAAGAACAAACGCGCAGGAAAGGAAGTTTTATGTTTCGCAAGATATTGATTTTTGCCATGTTTGCAACAGCGGCGGGTTATTGTTTCGCAGCGCAAAATTTACCCCAAGTTGTCACATCCGAAGTTTTTTATTCCCAGGAAAAAGATACTGTTGATAATGGATATGTTGATACGCAATATCAGCAACAGACGGTTGAAACTGTGGATGTGCAGCCTGCACAAATCCCCGCGTGGCCGATTGCAGGGTCTGATGCAGATGTTGAGATTTCTTGTGAATCTGGTCTGTGCGCAAAGAATAAACAGTCTGACAACATAAAGATTGTTTCAAAAATAGGTGCAGATTTAGTTGTTGAAAATAACTTTAATCTGGGTGCGGGAAACGTTGATGGCTTTGGCGGATGGTCTGGTGGGGCAAATATGTTGCACGGTACACAGATTCCAGTCGGATTTGCCGATGAATGCAATAACGGTGCAGAAATGCCACTGTTGCATCGTGAGGTATTAGAAGACGATGGTGGAAATGTTTTGACAGTGTCACGCAGTGGTCGCAAAAATTGTGGTGGATATGCGGATGGTTATTTGGCATTTGCGACCAAGAATGGAATGATGATGCGTGCTGATGGCAAACTGGTAAATGAAAAGGGCGAAATTGTTGATGAAAATGGTGCTGTAATTGACGAAACTGCGGAAATTTCTGTTGATGTGTCCGCGGATGCAGAAGCGCCCGCAACAGTTACAGACCAGGTTCGTTCATGGGTTGTTGCAAATGGTCAGACATTGCGTGAAGTGTTACAAAACTGGTGTAATAAAGAAGGATGGGATTTGGTTTGGGCAACATCACGTGAATATCCGATTGAGGCCAGTGCCGTGTTCAAAGGTCGCTTTGTAGATGTTGCGTCTGCATTGGTACGTAATTTTGGTCGTGCAAATCCGATACCGTATGCAAAGTTTTACAAGGGAAATCGTGTTTTGGTAATTTCTACTACGGAAGAATAATTATATCGCCCAGGGGGGAATACAAATGAACAAGTCAATTAAATTTTTTGCCGTGTTCGCAATGATATGCGGTGCCTTGGCGGGGTGTGGAACCCGCGAATCTGCCAAGGTTGCAGCATCTGTTGACCAAGATTTTATAAATGCATACGATGCGTTTGAAATGGCAAAAAATCCCCGTGCCAAGGTTGCCAGTGGTGATACTGTTTCTATGTCAGAAGGCGTATGGTTGGGTAATAAATCAACGGTTTTGGAACATAAAAATAATTTGCCATCACAATTTGAAACAGATACGGGCGTTACAATTTTGTTAAATGAACCTGTGAATTTGCAGGTCTTGGCGAATAATATAAATTCAATTACAGGGATTCCTGTAAAAATTGATAGTCAGGTGAACGCTGAAAAACTGCGTAAAACCATGAATATCGCATATACAGGAAAATTATCTGGATTGTTATCCCAGGTCGCAACGGATTTAGATTTGTTGTGGTATTATGATAAAAATGCGATTGTTTTCTATGAAACAGAAACCAAGACGTTTACATTGTATGCATTAGGTACAGATGTATCGTATCAGACGGCTGTCCAGACAGATGATGGAAATCAGGTATCACTGGAATCTACGCTGAAAGAATGGGACGAGGTAGAAAATGCGTTGTCTGCTATAATTGGAAAATCAGATAATTCGGATTTTACTGTTTCACGCAGTTTGGGAACAATTACTGTGACGGCCCCCCCATCGGTATTGAATCGCGTTGGTGAATATATTGCGAAACAAAATAAACGTTTGTCACAGTTGGTTACAATTGATGTAAAAGTCTTGCAGGTATCAATTTCAAATGATTCTGCATTTGGGTTGAACTTGGCAGCAGCAATTAATTCCGCATCGGGTGTAAACATTGTTGCAAATCCAAAGAATAATTTGGCATCGACCGAGGCAAGTTCTATGAATATAGCAGTGTTATCCAGTGCAGTTGCCGAATCGGTTGGTATGGCAGGATACACCGAAGATAAAATTAATAACAGTTCATTGTCGCGTGTGGCTGGCAGTACCGCATTAATAGAGGCGTTGGCAAAGCAGGGCAAGGTGTCATTGGTAACAAATGTTGGTGTTACAACCCGTAATAACCGTGTTGCACCTGTTAATAATACGCGTACAACTGGTTATATTAAACGTTTTGAATCACGTAATTTCACAACAGTTGAATCGTCGACAGTTGACCAAGATGACTTGGAAACAGGTTTCTCAATGCAATTGCTGCCAAACATTTTGGAAAATGGGCGCATATTGTTGTTGTTCCGTATGACGGTACGCGAATTGCTGCGAATGTCCACCCAGACAATTGGCGAAGTAACACTGCAATTGCCAGAGGTTGAAGAACGTTCATTTATGCAGGAAGTTATTATGGAATCTGGTCAGATGCTGGTTGTTTCTGGATTTGAAAAGCAACAGGATAGTGATACCCGTTATGGATTGGGTGACCCAGATTTCATGGCGTTGTCTGGTTCACGTGAAACAGCGGCGCAACGTGATGTGTTGGTTGTGATTTTAACACCACAGGTATTGGTCAGCCCAATGGATGCAGAACGCAGTATCCAACAACATTGGGGCGCACCATTGAATTAAAAAATAAAACCGCCGAAACGGCGGTTTTATTTTTAGAGAGAGTTCGTTTTTGATGATACTTTGCCAAATTGTATGTATAGAATTGGCTTGATTTAATTCCGTGTTTAAGT
>JBJEXB010000042.1:0-2887 GCA_051885395.1 Candidatus Enterousia sp.
AAAGAAAAAGGATGGGGATAACACTACCCCGTCCGCTACGCGTCCACCCCTTTGCAAGCAAAGGGGATTAAAATCGCCCCAGGAAACCTGGGGCGACTTTGTCCAATATTTGTTAATTAAGGTTCGTTACCTTAGAACTTAAAGTTAACGCGAACACCCATTTCAGCCTTTACATCTGTACCGTTTTGTGATTTTTTATGTGCGGTATCAAATGTGTATTCACCATACAGGGCAACCTGGGCATGTTCTGTGAACTGGTGTGCCAGTGACAGTCCAACGATGTATTCATCAAAGCCGTCTTCCATATCTGACAATTTTTGTTCCAGATAATCTGCCAATGGCTGAACCTGGGCATTCAATTTAGTTGTGATTTTTTCAACACCTGCATCATCACGATGGTTATAACGGAACCAGATGCCAGATGTTAATTTTTCAGTCCAATGATAGAACGCATTTGCACCAACGCTTAATTCTTCTTTGTCTTTCAGGTCAGCGGAAATTGTCGCAGGTGCGCCAATTTTTGCCAGCATCATTGCGGTTGATACATTACCCATACCTGGAATAGCCATAGGTGTGTTATCACCAACGATACGGATTGTATTGTTGTCATCGCCGAAACTGCGCATATATTCAACAAATGCTGATGTTGTAAAACGTTCGTTCCATACACGACCAAACTTAGTCCCAACATGCACGCCCCACATACCATCAGAATAATTATCGTAATCAAATACACCGTCAACTGTTCTGACGTCTTGCAAATTTCCGCTGATATTATACTGACCACGCATTTCACCAATTCCGCCCAGGCGCAAATCACCATATGCATCCCATGTCCAACCGTTATTATTTTCTGGTGTGAACAAGCGGTATGTTGTACCCAAGCGACCATCAGACAGTCCTGTGCGTCCAATATCATTGTCGTGTGTATATTGGACTGCGAAATTCAATGCCCAACGATCGGTTAATCCAAATCCCATTTCTTCCTGAATACGTATAATTGGGAATTCGACATCACCGTCGTGATTTTTCTTTTTATGTGCGACGGAATCGTCAGCAACCTTTAACATGACACTATTCGATAACTTTGAATAGAATTCGTGTTTTGTTGGCAAATATAACGGGTTTTCCATATTGTTTACCGTTGAATACATTTGCCCTGGCACATACGCCATTGCAGGTGACGCCAGCACAGATGCTGCGACGGCTACCTTGAAAGTTTTTTTCATCACTTTATCCTTTTGTTTCGATGAAATTACCAGCCCCCATTATTGGCAAGACTGGGTATTATATCCGCGCCGCCCATTATTGGCAACGGCACGCTTTTGTGACATAACACCAGTATAGCGTGCCAGGTTACAGGAATAATGTCAAAACAATTATTTTTCTGTTGACATGGGGCTTGAAACGTATTATGCGCGCACTATATTAAAAATGAATTGGTAACATATAACACAAAGGGGGCGGTGATGCATAGCAATAACCTGAATATTCCGCGTAAATTAAGCGCAACAGACAAGGAAAAATTAACCGCTGCATTCTTGGAAATGTATCAAGGATTGGTACGCACCAACTTGTCCAGAGATAAAACGTTGGGGCAATCGATGTATAATGCGATGGAACACGAAAAAATGTATGTCGAATCCAAGAAGTCAAATGATGCCGCAACTGTATATCTGCGTCAGATTCAGGCATTCTATGCCGTGGCGCAATCACAACAGTCTATGACAGACCCCAATCGTGATAAAACCAAACAATTTGCCAATGATGCGGAACGTGCTGAATTTGCACGCAATGCGGAAATGCAAACAAAACAAGGTATAACATCAATGGATGCGATTATCGCCCAATTCCAAAAAGACGTGGCGAAATCACAACAAATACAACAATCGGCGGTGGCGGTAAAACCTGCAAAACCAATTATAAAAACCGCACAGCAAAATCGTGCCGAATTGCCACGGGATGTTGCAGAAAAGCCAAAGGCACCACAACACGGTCCACAAATGCCAGTCAACAAATTGGCATCTGCAAAACAATTGCCAATGCAGAATATGCATACCGCCCGTGATTATGGCGCTGTAAAACCGAATACGGCATTCAAAAATGGTACTGCACAGATTCAGCAAAAGGGTCGCGAATTTGAAAACATCAAAAAATTGCAAATGATGCTGATAAAGCAAATGCAATATCAGAAAGCCGCCTGATAAATACCCCGACATTTGTCGGGGTATTTTTATTTATGTTTATACGCCAATACGTATGGCACAAATTTATCTATATTCATATCACCCAGCCACGCACGCGGAATAATTAAACTGTTGTGTTGCCCAGCTGACATCTTTGGCTGAATATCGTGCGTTTTTGCATTTATAATTTGTGGCAACTGGACATTGGCACTGTCGCCATGTGGCAATAAAAATGTTATTTCGTCGCCAGCGCAGATTTCATTGCGTAATTCCAGTGTAATACTGTCGCCATTGTTCTGGGTTATAACGCCAGCCGCATGAAATTCGGATACACTGCGCGTTGTTTCAAAATTATGTGCGTCTGGGGTCACGGGGCCATCAAAGAACGCGGTCGTATATCCACGTGATTCCAATATTTCCAAATCACGCATAAACGGCGCAGGGTCAAAATTGTCAGGATTTTCCCTGTATGAATCCATCGCTGCACGATATGCGCGCGTGACAGACCCCACATAATATTCACTGCGGTTACGTCCTTCTATCTTTAAAGAATTCGGTTCCGATGCAATTACATCCGCCAGTCGTGGCATCAAACATAAATCTTTGGAATTCATAATGTATGCACCACGTGAATCCTCTTCAATTGGCATTTCAACGCCAGATTCACATTCGCGCAAAATTACATCATATTTCCAGCGACA
>JBJEXB010000043.1:0-15670 GCA_051885395.1 Candidatus Enterousia sp.
CAATCGAACGTTTCGCAACGGAACATGGTATGTCTTGTTCTGGACTGGCAAAATGCAGTGGATTGGATCCAACGACATTTAACAAAAGCAAACGTTGGTCCAAAGAAGGACAGCCACGATGGCCGTCAACAAATAGTATTTCAAAAATATTGTCGTCAACTGGTTCTAAAATACAAGATTTTACAAAGTTCATCGATAATCCAAACGATACTGGACATGAGTAATAAATTGCGTTTTTTTAGATACTATGACCGCAATGAATTGGTTTTTGATTGCGGTCTTTTTTTTGTTGGACAACAGGGGGCGTATAATTTATCCTGAATGTATGTTAAATGGATTGCACATATTTTCATCAGACCCCATTTGGCGTCAGATATTGGCGGATTTAAATGCTGATATTGTTGATAACCCAAAAATTGCCGATGTTGATTTTGATTCTTTGAATTTAGTATTGCCTATAAATCCTATAAATTTGCGTGTAGCAATTATGGACGCAATGGATAATACAAATATTATTAATCGTGTGCTGGGGGAAAATGTGCATTTGTCACGGTTGCCATCACAAATTATTACTATTTTATATAAAACAGGCGGTGTGTCGTCTGCAGACCTGAAAATTGCACTGGGGTATGCTGCGGACACAAATACTCATACGGTTGATACTGCAATTTGTGCATTACGTAAAACGTATGGGCGTGATTTCATTCAAAATGAAAATGGGGTGTATAAACTTGGGCGGATATAAGGTTATATCTTTTGATAAAATCCCCAGTACCCAGACATATGCATTAAAACTGGTCGCAGATGGACGCGCGTCTGACCATACTGCCATAGTTGCCCAGGCGCAAAGTGCAGGGCGGGGCAGATATCGACGCACATGGGTATCACATCATGGAAACCTGTACGTCAGTTTTATTTTTGATTCATACGAACGTAATCCACAAATTGCGTATGCGGTTGCCGTCGCCGTTGCAGAAACAATTTTGTCGTATGGCGTTGAACCCCAGATAAAATGGCCAAATGATATTTTGATTGACGGGGCAAAGGTCTGTGGAATTTTAATTGAATATGCAGGACCTTTTGTTGTGATTGGAATCGGGGTAAATATAAAAACAAATCCAACGGTCGAATCTTATAGAACAACGCGATTGGATAAATATGTGTCCGATATTTCTGTGACGGATTTCTTGGGACGCGTGATGCGGAATCTTGATATATGGTTATCATGTGAATTTCCAACTGTGCGCGCACGTTGGATGAATTTGGCAGTTGGTTTAAACAAGACTGTTAAATATCGCGGTACAGATGTGCAATTAATTGAAATAAATGCGGATGGTGCGCTGGTGCTGCGTGATAATACGCGATATTTTCTGGCGTGGGGCGATGAAATTGGAGCCTAGGAAAATATGTGCTTGACTTTTAATTGATTTTATGTTAATATGTAAAGCATGAATATCACAGATTATATCCACGCGAAGCGTGGATTTTTTTATGATTTTTTATCCTGGCGCACGTAATCACGTGCGTTTTTTTTATTTAAAATATACGAGGGGAAAAATGCATTTTAAATTGGTTGAAAATCCGGATGATATACATGCGGTTGTTTATAAAATTGCACGTGTTGTGTATGCACAAACGCATGCCGCGTCATTGCGTCTGGTCGAAGCCATGACATCAATGATTGCAAACGCTGCGCTGCAATCAGGGCGTACAGTCAGTGAAATTGTTTCAGATGAAAAAATATTTGATGCATTAGATGTCACGTCACCGCGTCATAAATATTTATCAATAGATACAAATAATGCAGGATTTAAAATGTGTTTACGCACCGCATTGCGAATGCTAAATGGAATTTTGCCAGACACATGTAATGGCGCAACCCGTTTTCATAATGCAGATGTTTTACCTGATTGGGCAATATCAATTGGATATATTGCAGACATTGACGATGTTCTGTTTTATTTATAGTGTGGCACGTTATGCGTAAAATTATTAAAGGTGGTTTCTGTGCGGGACATCGCACATACATAATTTCAGGTATTGGGATTTTGTCAGCGATTGGTGCATACCTGGTTGGCGATACAGATATATTTACAATGTTGCAGGCAATATTCACTTTGGGTGGAATATATTTCCTGCGTAAATCAAGCGAGAAAAAATCAAAAGGAAAAAGATAATGGAACAAATTCCAGAAAAATTTATGAATCAAGACGGCACATTAAACAGTGATGCATTAATAAAATCGTATCGTGAATTGGAACGTAAAATTGGAACTATGATTTCTGTACCTGGTGCAGATGCAGATGATGCGGCGCGTACAAAATTTAATCGTGCAATTGGCGTACCAGAAAAAGCATCAGAATATCCAACATGTGATTTGTTTGATGGCGATGACGCATTGCGTGAAAAATTTTTGGAAATTGGTTTAACCTCAATGCAGGTTTCAAAAATTTATGATATTGCGACTGAATATTTATCACCTGTGATAACAGATTTATTTGATATGCAAAATGAAAATAGTGCAATTAATGAATTAAAAAATTTTTTTGGTGGAACAGACAAAATGAATGACGCATTGAATGCAATAAATACATTTGGTGAAAAGTTTTTACCACGTGATGCATTTGATGCATTATGCGCGTCACCCCAGGGAATCCAAAGCATTTACAGGATGATGCAATCAATGGAACCGACTGTTCAAATGCAAAAAAATGAATCAGAAAAATTAACAGACAATGACCTGCGACGTATGATGCGTGATCCAAAATATTGGCGTGATCATGATGCAGAATACGTTCGTAAAATAGAAAACGGTTTTAAAAAATTGTATTCATAACGAAAAAAATTCACTTTCTGCTTTACTATGTTTTTGGTTTCAGATAAAATATAAATCAAGAACAAACAAATTGTTCTATCCAAAAAATAGAAAGGAGAGACGAATGGCATTAAATTTATTTAAAAAGAAAACGGTTGCAAAACCAGCAGCAAAGCCAGCTGCGAAGCCAGCAGTAAAAAAAGCAGCTGCAAAACCAGCGGCAAAAAAAGTTGCAGCGAAACCAGCAGCAAAGCCAGCTGCGAAGCCAGCAGTAAAAAAAGCAGCTGCAAAACCAGCGGCAAAAAAAGTTGCAGCGAAACCAGCAGCAAAAAAAGTTGCAGTAAAAAAAGTCGCTGCAAAACCTGCTGCTAAAAAGCCATGTGCAAAAAAAGTTGCAGCGAAACCAGCAGCAAAAAAAGTTGCAGTAAAAAAAGTTGCTGCAAAACCTGCTGCTAAAAAGCCATGTGCAAAAAAAACATGTGCAAAGAAAAAATAATATTTTTCCCCCACAATTGTGGGGGATTTTTTTTACAAAGATTCAGTTACATGATTTGACAGTGTAACTGAATTTTTTTTATGGATAATCCGATATCGGACCCTGATATGTTTTGTGATGCGTGGCGCGATATTCCGCATAACCTTGCATTCAATTGTCGCGCACATTGTGCGCAAGTCTATCTTTTAACCAAAAGGAAAATAACAGTATGTCTGTATCAATAGATAACGTATTCGTTAAACAATTCGAAGCGGATGTTCATCTGGCATATCAACAGATGGGTACGAAATTACGCAGCACCGTACGCAGTAAATCTGGCGTTGTTGGTGCATCAACTACGTTCCAAAAAATTGGTCGTGGAACAGCCAGCACAAAATCACGTCACGGAATTGTTCCTGTGATGAATTTAAATCATGAACCAGTTGAATGCATGTTGCAGGATTATTATGCCGGCGATTGGGTGGATGCATTAGATGAATTGAAAACCAATGTTGATGAACGTCGCGTTGTCGCGTCGGCTGGTGCATATGCATTAGGTCGCAAGACTGATGAGTTAATTATTTCTGCAATGAATAACGCAACAAATTCTGTCGGCGATTACAGTGGTGTATTAACAAAAGCATTAATATTATCTGCGGTTGAAAAATTAAACGCTAATGATGTTCCAGATGATGGTCGTCGTTTTGCAGTTGTTGGTGTACAACAGTGGAATGAATTATTAGGCATTGATGAATTTGTGTCCGCTGATTATATCGGTGATGATTTGCCGTTGGTATCAGGTGGCGCATCTAAAAAGTGGCTGGGTATTACATGGTTGTTGCATAACGCGTTGCCTGCACCTGCAACTACAAAGCGTGATTGCTTTATTTATCATGCGTCATGCATTGGACACGCATGCGGTCAGGAAGTAAAGACAGATATTTCTTGGCATGGTGAACGTGCCGCGCACTTTATCAGCAACAGCATGTCCCAAGGGGCAGTATTGATTGATAATGTCGGCATTGTTCGCATCAAGTGCAAGGAAACTGCATCATCTGCATCCTAATTAACGACCGTAACCAAAGGATATATAAATATGGCATTTCAGAATAAAAACTTGTCCGTGATTGCGTATGCCAATGGATTTACATTGTGGCACTATGCATCAAGTGAAACACTTGCTGTGATAACTGCGTCGGGATATTTTAATAGTGTAAAAAGTCTGGTAAACACAGGTGATATTATCATCATTAATGGTTCAGATAATACGTCTATTTATAAAATTACTGTAACGAATGGCGTGGTATCAACTGGTGCAATCGCAAGCGCGTAATATATGGGCTTATTTCATACACGGGTCGAATTTATCGACCCGTTTTATAAATTAACAATAAATTACCACAAGGAAGAATATGCTGACAAAAATAGACTTATGTTCAATGGCATTGTTAAAAATTGGTGAAGCCCCAATTCAATCATTGATGGATGATACCGCATCGGCAAAATTGTGCCGAACACTGTTTGATACAATAACTGACGCGTTATTGGTGGCATACCCGTGGCGCTTTGCGTGTCGTGAATATAATTTAACACGTAACGCAGATGGAAATTTTTTAATTCCATCCGATGTTTTGCGCGTTTTGCGTGCGCCAGGTGAAATTATTGGAAATCGCATAAATTCAAATTCTGATGATGTATCAATTATGGCAATAACGCGTGTATCGCCAGAATCATTCCCCAGTTATTTTGTTGGGGTGCTGGTTGCAAAGTTAGCGATGGAATTTTGCATTCCATTAACAGGTGACCAGACAGTATTTCGTATGTTGGCAGCATTGTACGAATCAGAATTACAGTCTGCACGATTTATTGATGGGACAACTTCCGCGGCACGTGGAATAGAAAATTTTTCTTTGATTAACGCACGGTTTTAAATATGACGAATTTTATAAAAACACAAGTATCGTTCGCAAATGGCGAAGTCGCCCCAGAATTTTATGCTAATAATAATATTCATGGACTGTCAAAGTTGCAGAATATGGATGTTTTGGCTGGTGGTGGATTGACGCGTCGAATGGGGCTGGTTTCTGTTAAGCCACTGACCGCGAATGCGCGATTAATACCGTTTTCTGTCAGTGATACAGAAAATTATATCTTGGCACTGGGGGCAGGGCATCTGTATATATATGATGATAGCGTGTTGGTGGCAGACTTGCTGACATCATGGTCAGACAGCGCATTGGCAAATTTACAATACGCCCAGCGTTTTGGTACGATGATATTTGTTCATCCAGACTATCAGCCACGTATTTTGCGTCGTGAAAATGGATTGTTTGATATCGCAACATATGATTTTGCACGTAATGATTCCGACTTATCTATAAATATGCCGTTTATGCGGTTTGATGATTCTGACGGAATAAAAATAACAGTATCTGCCAATTCTGCGGGTAATAATTATGCGACATTGACGACCAGTAAAGATTTCTGGACGGCGAATAATGTGAACACGCGAATTCAAATGCTGGACCGCCAATGGCAAATAACCAGTGTTACAGACGCGCGTAATGCTGTCGCCTATGTAAATGGTGGATATACCATACCGCAATCACCTGTTACAAACTGGCGCGAAGGTGCATTCAGCGCACGTCGTGGCTGGCCATGCAGTATCACATTTCACCAAGACAGATTAGTATATGGCGGTTCCCGTGATTATCCCAGCGGCGTTTGGATGAGTCAGGTCGGTCGCCATAACAATTTTAATGTTGGCACAGGCTTAGATGACGAAGCGATATTTATAACATTATTATCACAACAACGCCAACAGATATGCACTGTTGTCAGCAGTGATAATTTACAGATATTAACATCTGTTGGTGAATGGGCGATATCCAGCAAGCCTTTAACCCCATCTGTTGTTGATATAAAACAGCATACATCTGTCGGCAGCGTATCATCGCGTTACCTGCCACCACAAAAGATAGAAGGTGCAACCGTATTTATTTCATCAAATGGTCGTGATATTCGCGAACTAGATTTAGATGAACTGGGCGATAAATATAACGCAACAGATTTATGCGCGATGGCAAAGCACTTGATGCAGACGCCAGTTGATATTGCATACAATGACCAGACGCATCAACTGTTTGTTGTTATGTCCGACGGAAAAATGGCTGTGTTGAATCAAAATTCTGCACTTGGGATTTCAGCCTGGGGAACGTACCAGACAAATGGATTGTTTAAATCAGTCGCAGTAGTTGGTGGTACGACATACGTTGTTGTTAAACGTGATAACAAATATGCGATTGAAAAATTTGATGCAACAGCATTGTCTGATACAGGTAATAATTCCTTTGCATTTTGTGCGGCGGCATTGCCATTGCGCGGCACATCGCATAATGCGGATGCTGTTCGAATTCGTAGAATAACAGCGCGCATCGAAAATACAAAATCATTGTTTATAAACAATTGCCGTATTTCATTACCAAACAGCATCTATAAGTCCGATTCATCAGGATTTACAGGCGATGTATCCGTAAATATGTTGGGGACAGTGCGTGATTTCACAGTTCCACCATGGCAGATTCATGGCAATGATTCACAGCCTGTGACGGTGTTATCTGTCACGATACGGGGATTTTATACAGTTTAACAATAAAATAAAAAAAAGGAAATAATATGGGACAATTGGTATCAGATGTAACAGAAATTCTGGATTACAAAGATGCAAAAAAAGAAGCATCAAACACACGCAAACAAATCTTGGCGCAAATGGCACAAGATGAACAAACAAAGACAAATCTGGTAAAGAAAGCATTGGCGACCCAGCGTGCAAAATATGGTGCGTCTGGCATGACAAACCAAGGCATGACAGAAGCGGCTGTATTAAAGCGTTTACAAAGTGAAACGGCGCAACCATTTGAAGAAAAGCGCAAATCCAATCTTGAAAAATTGAAAAACGCGCGCGCTAAAAAGCCGAACTTGTTAAAATCTATATTGTCACGTTTTGATAATATCGTCGGATAAAGTGTGGTGATATTATGTACAAGATTTCATATATTTGTGATGGCACGACGACAGAATACGCATTTTCATTTCCATTTTTTCAGGATGCAGATGTGTGTGTTGCTGTTAACGAAGTGCGGGTGGATGCACGGCAATATGCCGTTATTATAAATGACGATTTTACTGGTGGCAGTGTAATATTTGCCAACGCCCCCGACAAGGATGCTAAACTGGATATATTTCGTCATATATCATTGTCCCGTGTCGTAGATTATCAGCCGACTGCCAGAATTGACCCCGAAGATTTAAATGCTGATTTTAACTTTTTATTGGAAGCATTTCGCGACCTGAATGCGGTTGATGTTGATTTGACCGAATGGGCAAACACACATGATAATGTCATGAAATTTTTGCAGTACAATATGCAGGTCATCCAGGATAAATTATCTGGGGGCAGTGTTTTGGGGTTGTATAACAATTTGCTGTCCGTATTATCTGGCGCATTACCAAAACTGATAAACGATTATGGCTCTATTACCGAGGCTGCCGATGTCACAATCAGCGACGATTACGGTGTTCTATGATTTTCTGGATGATTGGAATGCGATACTGGGATTAACAACACCGACGCATCATCGACAGATGATGCAGTTTTTATTTGACGTATGGCACGACCCACCACATCGTGGGTTGCTGATGGCATTTCGTCATTCTGGTAAATCAACGGTGTTGGGGGTGTTTGCGGCGTGTGTATTATGTATTCGTCCCCAGACGCGTATCTTGATATTGTCCGCAGAAACAAATCTGGCAGCGCGAATGGTCGCACATATTCGTAATATAATAGAAACGCATCCGTCATGTACGTCATTGGTTCCATCAAAGAAAAATCAATGGGCATCTACACGAATAACTGTTAACAGACCGCCTGGCATCCGTGAACCATCGGTTGTATGTCAGGGCATTGCTGGGAATATAACAGGAATGCGTGCAGATTTGATTATTTGCGATGATATAGAGGTTCCAAATACCACAAACACACCAGCCAAACGGGAAAATTTACGTGAACGTCTGCGCGAATTGGATTTTATATTATCGCCTGGTGGCGCAATGATTTATATTGGTACCCCACATACCATGGATACCATTTATCGTACATCAGACGATGAAATTAAATAGATTGTGGCGCGTCTGGTGCGTTATCTGTATCAATTGGTTCACGTGTGCTGATAAATGTACGCAGTTTGGTTAATAATTCTGTGCCTGGGTTTCCAAACATTGGCAAATATGTTTCGTATTCTGGCATGTCCGCCTGTAATTGTGCGCGTACACGTTCAGAAATAGGCTCGTTTACCATTTGGCTTGCGATATTCCACAGATGATATGCCTGATATGTTTGGGTAACTGTGTCCCATTTTTTTGTTAAGTCAGGACGCGTGACCAATGCCGCCCGAATTGCTTGTATCCATTGGTCGCCAAATTTTTTAACGACATCCAAATCTTGAATTCGGTCCAGACCTTCTTGGTCGGGGGTAAAGTTGTTTAATGCATATTCCAAATCTGCAATTTGATTGTTGGTTAATGACACTGTTAATTCAGATTGATTCATTAACCCGCCATATGGCATCAGGTCATGTTCAATGCTGTCCATTGATGTTTTCCCACTGCGCAGGTTTTCAATATGCGCAATCAACATATTGCCTGTGGGTAACGTACGTAATTCTTCAATGACATCTGGTTCTGCTTCGGCTACAAATACTGGATTTACGGCTGCCCATCCGCCAATGATAACGTGTTCCTGGCGATACAGGTTCAACAATTTTTGTGCGATTGTGCTGGCTTTTGCTTTCATGTGCGTCCCCCCTGTGGCACGATGGAATTATTACTGCATTACAATCATTATAACTTTGTGCATTGTTTTGGCGGTAATTTTTTCTTCGGGTCCAGAAATCTGACCGTATAATTTGCCTTTGGAATCCTGGCGAACAGTTGCAATTTGCGCGCTTACAGTATCGTTTGCCGTCAGTTTTTCAAAGTCTGAATCAATGAACACTGCCAGGTCACCAACAGCAGGTTTTACATCAACATTTGCAAAAACGTACGCATTTTCAGGAATAAAACCACCCAGGCGTTTTGAATTTGGAATAACAGCGTAAACACCTTTGACACCTTCCAGTGGCATTGGTGCAACAATCATTGTCTTATCAGATTTTTTGAAGGTGATTGATTTGCCATGGGGCTCTCCAAATACAGGCACCAGTTTTTTGCGTGCACTGTCATACAGCTTTGCACCATATAAACCGCCGTGCATATCAATATCGGATAATGGGTTGCCAGGGACCAAGACAGATTTCACACGTTCTTTGACCTTGCTGATTTGTTTGTTTAATTCGCCAGATTTATACAGGTTTGCAATTTTATCAAACATGCTTTCGACATTCAGTGCAAATGATTTTGCCAATGGTTCGATTTCATTTTGATATACTTCGCGTTGTCCGACTTCTATCTTGTGATAAACAGACAATGTCATACCTGCATCTTTTGCGGCCTGGGCGATTGTTTTACCTGTCTGTTGGCGGATTTTACGCAGACCACTGCCAAAGATTTTCAAACCACTGTCTTCGTTATCGTTCAGACGACGTCTGATTTCGCTTTGCCACTGGTCAGCAACATCATCTGATTCTTTGATGAAAATGTCAGACAGTTTGCATCCCAATATATTGCAGATGTTTAACAACTGCTTTTGGTTCAAGCGGCGCACACCTTTTTCAATCTTGGAAACTGCGGACAACGACAGATTTGCCTGACGTGCCAATTCCGTCATTTTCATGCCGTTTGCCAAACGAATATTTCTGATATTATTTGGAAAAATGATTTCTTCTTGCGCCATTTGCCAACTCCTTATATCTTGACAAAATATTAGTCAATTTTAAGAAGTATATCAAGCAAAATAATTACAGTGGCATATCATCAGGTATTGCGTTTGCATCAATATATTCCGCAGGTGGTGCATCATCTGGGACAGATTGATTGCTGTTTGCATTATTATCGTCATAACCTGTTGGACCACGCGATTCAATTTCGTCCAGATTATCAAACAGACTGTATTCGGCAGCAAATGCTAAATGCACAGTACCCGTTGAACCATGACGGTTTTTACCGATGATAACGTCACCTTTGCCATGGGCGCGTTCCATACGCTTTTCCCATGATTCTTGGGTGTTTTGGCTTGGTTTTCCCGATATGCGTTCCGATGGGTTTCTGTTTTGCAGATAGTATTCTTCGCGGTATGTAAACATAACAATGTCCGCGTCCTGTTCAATAGACCCAGATTCACGCAAGTCAGATAACTGTGGGCGTTTATCATCGCGTTGTTCAACGCTACGTGATAACTGTGACAATGCAATAACAGGCACATCCAGTTCTTTTGCCAGCATTTTCAGACCACGTGTTATTTCAGAAATTTCTTGAACACGGTTGTCACTGTGTTTGCCACCAGGTGACGTCATCAACTGTAAATAGTCGATTACGATTAATGCGATACCGCCTGCCTTTCGTGCCAAGCGTCGCGCACGTGTGCGCATCATTGGAACACTCATTGCTGGGGTGTCATCAATGAACAATGGAACCTTGCCGATGGCAGCAGAATATTGGCTCATTTTCAAGAAGTCTTCGTCGGTTAATGACCCCTCGCGCATGGCAGTTGTTGGCACCTTGGACTGAGATGACAGAACACGTGCCGCCAATTGTGATTGACTCATTTCCAGACTGAAAAATACAACCGCGCCCTTATATCTGTCGTTGGCACGACCGTATAAAATCGCATTAGCAGCATTGAATGCAATGTTCATCGCCAGTGTTGTTTTTCCCATCGCGGGACGACCTGCGATAATAATCAAATCAGAATGGTGCAGACCACTGATTGATTTGTCCAATGCGTCCAGCCCTGTTGTCAGACCTGATAACTTACCGTCGGCTTTGTATGCAACCTCTGCCTCTTGCAGGGCGGCTTGTAATGCGGTGGCAATCGATGCGACTTCGCGTTCACTGGTTCCTGCTGTTGCCATATCGAATAATTTTTGTTCAGCAACTTCTATCTGGCGGCTGACAGGATTATCCAGGTCTTCGATAAATGCAGAATCTGTAATTGATTGACCCAGGTTTATCAAATCACGACGCATTGCGTTTTCATATACAATGCGCCCATATTGTTCAACATTTACAACAGTTGCGCCAGCACCTGCCAGTTCTGTCAAATAATCAACACCGCCAACGGATTCCAATGTGCCCTGTTGGTCCAGATAATTTTTCGCAGTGATGATATCAAACGGCGTACCAGATGCAAAAAAACGCTGTGCCAGTTTGAATATTTCTTGGTGGGCAGGATGTGAAAAATGCTGCGGCATTAAAAATTCTGATACGCGTTCTAACGCGCGATTATTCATCAAGACGGCTGCCAAAACTGCTTGTTCTGCTTCTAAATTTGTGGGTAATGTTTTCGGGGTAAAGTCCATTATGACGCCTCTTGATTTATGGGGAATATTTATGTCAGACATAGTATATAAAAAATTTCATTTTTCAACGCCTTTTTTGCAAGGGTATCGGTTATTAAAGATACCTATCATAGATGCAGATGGCTGTCCAACGTGGGATGATTTATTTCCCCCAGAACGCATTGACGCATTACGCCATACGGTTGGACCACGTCATTTTTCAGCGCAAATGATGTTGGAATTTTTGCCTGCGGACCGTGTGTCACTGGACCCAGACGCACTTTGCATGTATTCGGATGAATTTGATGCACGCAGTGCAAAAATTGGCGATACCCCAATAACAGGTGTTGCTGCGTATTGGGACCCATCAGGTGGTGGGCGCAAATCAGATGGCAGTGTATGCATTATTTTATATCGAAATGATAAAACGCATCACTTGTTTGTCCATGATGTGATGTATTTGACCGTCCCAGATGGCATATTGCACCCACTGGGATACCAGTGCGACGCAGTAATTGATTTTCTGGCGCGTCACCATTTGCGACGAATATATATTGAAACAAATGGAATTGGTAACGCGTTGCCTGAAATCATGCGTGACGTTGCAATGCGTCGTAATGTCACAATAACTGTCCAGAAAGTCATCAATACACGTAACAAAGAAACACGTATTTTGGATGCGATTGAACCAATCTTGAATACAGGGCGATTGCATATGCACCAACGCGTGCAGCAAACGCCATTGTTGTCAGAAATGATTGGCTGGTCGCCCGTGCGTAATGTCGGACACGATGATGGTCTGGATGCATTGGCGGGCGCAATATATGCCGCGCCATCGCCAGTGCGACCGTTGGGCGCGTTGCCCGCATCATTTTCGGCAAATACGAATTTTAAAATCTAATAAATAACCAAAAGGAATTTTTATGCAAACAAACTATGAACAATTGCAAACGATGTATCGCCGTGCGCTGGACATACGCAGTCCGTGGTTAAATCGGTGGCATAGCGCGCGTCAATATACAATGCCAACGGCAGACGACGATATGGCAATGTTGTTTGATGCAACAGCATCTGATGCAGTGGATAATCTGGCTGCATCAATGTACACATTATTGACACCGCCAGAATCATTGTGGTTAAACCTGGTGCGCGAAAGTGACGCATCCCCTGACGCATTGCCTGCAACGGCGGCACTGCGTGCGAATTTGAATGATTCTAATTTTTACACAACCATACATCAGTGCTATCTGGATTTAGTAATTTATGGAACAGCGTGCTTGTTTATGAGTGAAGCTCCAATCGGTGGCGCATCTGCATTTTCGTTTACTGCAATTCCGATGACAGATATTGCGATTTTGCCAGGTGCTGTTTTTCATACGACATCAATGCCTGCATCAGATGTGATTGCAAAATATCCAAATTGGACACCACCGTCTGATTTGCGTGATGCAATCGCGCGTGACCCACATATGCCATTGCGCATAGTGCAATCTTTGGTTGATACAGAATTTACAGCATGGCTGGATGTTGGCGGCAACATTGAAAACAATATTGTGTCGAACGGCATATTTGAAACGAATCCATATTTAATATTCCGTTGGGCAACAGCGTCTGGTGAAATATATGGTCGCAGTCCTGTAATGCGTGCATTGCCAGATATTAAAACCGCGAACAAGGTTGTCGAACTGGTGTTAAAAAATGCGACGATTGCCGTGTCTGGTATTTGGCAGGCAGATGATGACGGTGTTATTAATCTGAATAATATAAATTTGACACCTGGCGCAATTATACCCAAGGCAGTTGGTTCATCAGGATTAACCCCATTGGCATCAGGTGCAGATTTTGATGTATCCCAGATAATATTAAAAGACCTGCGTGAACGTATCCGCCACGCATTATTAGCAGACCGCCTGGGGTTATTAAGTGAAAAAGAAATGACCGCGACAGAAATTATGGCACGCAATGCAGATATGATGCGTATATTGGGTGCGACATATGGTCGTCTGTTGCATGAATTTATCCGACCATTGGTTGACCGTGGCTTACAGATTTTATCACGCCGTGGTATTATAGAGAAAATATCACTGCACAGTGACGCAGAATTAAAGTACATCGCACCGATTGCCCAAATGGTTGCAGACGAATCCGTTATATAACCACAGGAAATAAATAATGAAAGAAACAGAACAAAACTATGCACGTGCATTTTCAACCAGTGCAGGTCGCGCGGTATTGGCGCACCTGCGCCGTATAACGATTGAACGTGTTCTGTCGCCTGATGCGACAGACGCGCAGTTACGCGGACTAGAAGCGCAACGCCAACTGGTTCACCAGATAGAAAATATGATTTCACGGGGGACATAAAATGCAGCACAAGAACAGTGCGATGGAAATAGTCGATTTCCTGCGTGACAGTTGGTTTTTAATCGCATTTATTGCGGGTATGGTATATTGGGTTGCACGCCAAGATTCATCCCTGGCAGAAATAGAACGTGCAGACAATCGAATCACATCACTAGAAAATCGCACAACAATCCTAGAAACAGGTATCGGTCAATTACAGATGAAAATTGATGGTATCAAAGAAGATGTATCATTAATCAAAGGCGCGGTCATCAAATAAGGAACCCGACAAGGGTTATCTGCCAGGTCAAATAAGGGGCCCGGGTTATAAAGGTGTCCCGGATTTTTTACATAGTGTGTGGAGATAGATTTATAAAACCTCCGGGACATAAAAATACCACCAACAAGATTAGGCGGCTGGAGGATAAGAACTATAGTAAGTATAGCGGACTTATTCAATATATTCGTCGCCCTCCAGCCAAAGCTGGACGTTTACAATTTTGCGTAACCTGGTACGCAACTTACAAGAGGTTCTTATGCCTCGTACCGACAACACGTCGATACATCAGCATTTTAAATTAAAGGAATATAAAAATCAAGGAAATAGGATATAAATCCCAAACGTTATACAACGATATCGGCATAGTTAGTTTAATATATCGCCAGATTTTATGTATTCTGGGGCAGACTTAGGCAATTTTTTTTGTGCGGATTTGGCAAATTTTTTTGCCGCCTTGTCATCGCCTTGCATTTTATAATATTCTGCCATTGCCCAATCTGCACGACCATCGTCTGTGCTGTATGCGCGTGCCAATACCCAATATGCCAGCGGTGTTGGTGTTTTTAGCAGTGATGATTTAATTAATGTAATTGCGTCGTCCGTATCCCCTGGCGCATTACGTTCAGTTAATACCAGTGCCAGTGCGGTTTGAATTTGTGGCGCATTATCTGCCAGTTCCAATGCGCGTTTATATGCATCAATACTGTCATCATAATGTCCATATTGATATTCAATATCGCCCAATAATTCATAAAAATATGGATTGCGTGGGGCGCGCGAAATCAGTGTTCCTGTACCACGTCGTGCCGCATCCAGATTACCTGCGTTCATATTTGCAATCGCACGCGCATACAGGGCTGGATTGGACGCGTCTGAATTTGGATATAATGCATTGACGCGTCGCGGTCCATCCAAATATCCAATTAATTTTGCACGGATTAAATCATATTCCGCAGCGCGCGCCACATCACGCTTTGCGTCCCCACGATATGTTAATTTTTTTGTGGCAATTTGCTCGCGAATATTTTTTAGGCGTTCACTGGTTAATGGGTGATTTATTCGGTTTGGATTTATTTTTGATTCCATTGCACCCGTCAAATCATTCATTTGATTAAATACATCAATAAATCCATTTGGATTTGCACCTGCACGCACCATAATATCCAAACCCATGTTGTCGGCAATGCGTTCTTCGTCGCGCGAAAACGCCAACATAGATTGTGTCGCAACACCGCCAGCCCCCGCCAGCACCCCCATCCCCATTG
>JBJEXB010000044.1:0-15496 GCA_051885395.1 Candidatus Enterousia sp.
CTGCCGAATTTTTTGGTGGTCTTTTTATTTTCACAAATAAATTTAAAGGAGAACAAAAATGAAAAAAATTGCGTTGTCATCCATTTTGGCGGTGTTTGCGGCAACATCTGCAAATGCAGGATTTTACATCACACCGAAAATCGGTTGGAACCAGGTACACATGGACGAATCCAGAATCGAAAAAGCATGGAATGGCAAAATCTGGGCAAACGATAAAAAACACGAATCTTGGACTGGATACGATGATAAAATCAGCCCAAAGTTTGCAGTTGGATATGATTACGCCACAGAAAAATATGGTATATTCGGACTGGAAGCAGAATATGGCACAACATCAAATGAATTTAAACCATTAGATGGCGCAATGGCTGAAAACGGCGACATCCCAAATGACAGCGATTTCCGTTCATACAAATATGACGAAAGCACAATATCACTGAATGCAAAATATGGATATGATGTATATCGTGGTGTTACACCATTTGTAACCGTTGGTGTTGGTTACACAATGATTGATTCAGTTAATAATTTCCGCAGTGGTACATATTGGTGGGATACAACCGACCAAGAACACAACACTTCTTGGAATATTGGTGGTGGTGTATTGGTACCTGTTGCAAATAACGTTGCATTAAGTCTGGAATACAAATACACAGATTTGGGAAATGTAAAATATTCAAACTGGATGTATCATGAAAAAGGCAATGTAAACGGTATCGAACGTCACTTTGATTCCAGTGTTGATTTGTACAAACACGAAGTCTTGATGGGGTTAAAAATATCGTTCTAAAAAAACAAATAATTATGTTTACAAATATGGGCGCAAAAATGCGCCCGTATTATTTTCATTTTTTATTATTGTATAAACGCAGATACTGGTCATGCACTGCATCAAACAGTGCGCGTTTTTCAGGTCGATGCGTACGGTACAGTCGCCAATAAAAATCACCAAATGTTGTGTTTTCCCAATCTATGACCGCAATAATTTTTAACGTGTCCCTATCAATGATGAAATTTTCCAGGTTATCCCAATCTTCGTGATTCCAACCATAAAATGGACGTGGTATATCCACTGCGTGCGTTTTATATTTCTTTAAACAATCAGGGTCATGTTGCGCGATATCAAACAAGAACTTTGCAATTTGTTTTCCAATTTTATTTGCGTTTTTAATTATAACATCTGGGGGCAATGCAGATAACGCAGTACCTGACACATAATCATAACGGCGTACCAATTCACGTCCCATTTTCAAAACAGTTACATTTGGTGTTGGCAATGGTGATATTGGCTTAAAATAATCAACAATATCTTTTTCACGCAGTGCGATTTTATTTGCATTACGCTGGCATGAAAATTTATATACATATTTTTTATCAACGCCCAAAACCAGACTTTTGCCACCTGCGCCATAAAATTTTTCAATTTTTGCACCCCTGCCGTGAATGCGACGTACAAATCGCATGCAACGCCACATAGGGGCTGCAACCCAAATGCGCGTACGCAGACGCCGCGCATGATTTGGCACAAAGCCACCAATAATATTTCCAAGAAATTTGCGGACCGATGCTGGTAACATTTTATTTTTCCCCACACAGTTTTAAATATTTATCACGAACAATGTTATAAAATTCCGTGCCACGTTGTAATGAACTGGTCCACATACCTGAAAAATCACCATAGTGGCAATCTTCCCAATCTATTACTGCGATAATTTTATGGGTATTGTTATCTATCATAAAATTACCAGCAATATCACCATGACACCATCCATAAAAAGTCCTGGACACGCCTGCATCCGCAGGTTTTAAATCAGCGATTTGTTCAGGGTCGGATTTTGCAATTACATAAATAAATTTTGCAATATCTGATGACCATTCGTCTATGTGTGCATTAATTTCATCATCACGCAATTGTGCAAATGTGCGTCCATGAATAAATTCGTATTTGCGCACGTACATATTATTTAATTGTAACAACTGAACAGGTGGCACATAAATTGGCGATATTTTGGAAAACGCGTCCACAATCCGTTTTTCCCGCAATGCGATTTCATTTGGATTTGATTTGCACAATGGAAATTTATAAACCCACGCGTCATTAACAATTACAATTAAATTCTGGGCGCCATATCCGATTGCAGTACGAATTTTATGCAAATGCGAGACACCTAAATCACGGCGTATAAATTTGATATATGCACGCAGGTCTGAATTCAACAAAACACGAACTTTTTTACGACGTGCTTTGTTTGCAATCAGACCGCAAACCATATTTGTAAAGAAATGCCGAATTGGCTGTTTTGCTTCCATTATATTTTATATGTAAGTATACGCAGACGTTTTTTCAAGGAAAACTTGCCTAAACCAACAACGCCCGTGCCTGGCTTAATAAATCAATCGCAGCATTTATTTCCACACTGTTATCGCGCGTGGTCGCAATATTTGTCGGTGCCGACGTATTTGCGACATGCCCCGTCACGTTTATATCATCAACAGATTTTGGAAAATTCCCATCATGCAGTAATTTTTTTACCCCTGCAATGGTCATACCATGACGATACAATAATTCTTTGATAATTATCAATCGGTCAATTGTTTCTGCCCGATAATAACGACGTCCACCGGCACCTGTTGTTGGGCGAATTGCAACAGGAAATTGTTTTTCCCAATAACGCAGGGTATGTGCCGGTATGGACAAGCGTTTTGACACGTCATTAATTGATGCAAAATATTCGTTTTCCATACCTGCCCCCTGTTTAATTATTCTGCGATGTTTGCAACTTCTGCTTCAACGGCAGCATCTTCGGCGTCAGACCCCATAATAGATATTGCGGATACAACCTTTTCATTTTCAGCCGTGCGGAACAGTGTAACCCCCGCAGTTGCACGCCCTGCGATACGAACATCGTGAACAGGCGTACGAATAATTTTACCACCATTTGTAACCATAATGATATCTTGGTCATTTTCAACAGGGAAAGAACCCGCAACCGCTGTGTTTTTACCACCCAGTTTTATGTTTGCAAATCCATTTCCGCCACGGTGTGTTGTGCGATATTCGTATGCAGATGTACGCTTACCAAATCCGTTTTCAGACACTGTCAAAATGAATTCTTCTGCAGCAGCCATTTTCGCCATCTGTTCGTCGGATAATGTCAGGTTTGTTACCTCTATTTCATCATCAGACGCTTCTTCTTCAATGACGCCTTCGGCACGGCGCAGGGCGCGGCTTTGTTTAATATACGCGGCGCGTACATTAGAATCAGATTCACCGTGATTCAACATCGCCATACCAATAATTTTATCGTCACTTGCCAGGCTGATTCCACGCACACCCGTTGAATTGCGACCTGCAAATATACGAATTTCTGGTACTGGGAATCGTATGCAACGACCACGATATGTCGACAGGAATACGTCCTGGTCTTCGTTACATGGTAGAACAGAAATCAAACTGTCGCCATCATCCAATTTCATCGCAATCTTGCCATTTGCACGAATTGAATCAAAATCAGACATACGATTACGACGTACTGTACCAGATGCTGTTGCGAACATCAGGAAATGTTCTTTGTCAGACGCCTTGACACGTTCCACATCTTCGTCAGACACAGGTAAAATCGCAGTAATTGTTTCGTCTTTTTCCAATGGCAACAAGTTCACCAATGGACGTCCCTTGGATGCGGCTGTTGCCTCTGGTAATTTATAGGTTTTTAATTTATAGCACAATCCCTTGGAACTGAAGAACAGCAATGGCGTATGAGTATTAGCAACAAATACTTGGACGACATAGTCATCTTCCTTGGTAGTCATTGCATTGCGACCCTTGCCACCACGTTTTTGTGCACGGTATGTATCCAATGATACACGTTTAATATATCCTGTATTTGATACCGTGATAACCATATCTTCGCGGGCAATCAAATCTTCGATATCAATATCGATTTCAGCATCTGATATTTCAGTACGACGTGGGGATGACCAATTATCACGCACCGCCGTTGTTTCATCGCGAATAATTTGAATAATTCTTTCGTGACTGCCCAATATATCCAACAGGTCTTTGATTAATGCCCCCAGTGCAACCAAGTCATCGTGCAATTTATCACGTTCAAGACCTGTCAGTCTGTGCAATTGCAATTCCAAAATTGCACGTGCTTGGTCTTCGGACATATAGAACATTCCGTCCTTGTATTCTGTATTTGGGTCATCAATCAATTGAATATAATTTTCGATGTCCGACGCTTTCCATCCACGTGAAGTCAATGCGGTGCGCGCGGCATCTGGGTTTGGACTGGTCTTGATTAATTCAATAACTTCATCCAAATTGCCAACTGCAACAGACAGCCCCAGCAATGTATGTGCGCGATTACGAGCCTTGTTCAAATCGAAAATCGTACGACGACGAATAACATCTGTACGGAATTCAATAAACGCGTCCAGCACCCCACGAATATTAAACAGCATTGGACGACCGCGATTCAATGCCATCATATTTACAGGGAAATTCGTCTGCATTTCCGTATATTGGAACAGGTGATTTAACACAACGTCATAAATTGCATCACGCTTTAATTCAATTACAACGCGAACACCTTCCTTGGATGATTCATCACGAATTTCAGAAATGCCCTCGATACGTTTGTCTTTGATTAATTCAGCAATTTTGATAATTAATTGTGCCTTGTTTACCTGATATGGCAATTCAGTTACAATTATTGCCTGGTGGTCATGGAATTCTTCCATATGTGTTTTTGCACGAACAATTATTGATCCACGACCCGTGGTATGCGCCTTGTATGCGCCTGCGCGCCCCATAATCATTGCACCCGTTGGGAAATCAGGCCCAGGAATAATTGTGAACAGTTCATCATCTGTTACCGATGGATTGTCCAAAATAGCCAGAATACCATTGCAAACTTCGCCTAAATTATATGTTGGAACATTTGTCGCCATACCAACCGCAATACCAGACCCACCATTTACCAAGAAATTCGGGAACTTGGTTGGCAAAACCAATGGTTCAGACAATGTACCGTCAAAGTTTGGCTGCCAGTCAACGGTGTCTTTGTCCATGTCATCCATCATTGACGCACCCAGTTTGGACAGGCGTGCCTCGGTATAACGCATAGCCGCAGCCTTGTCCCCGTCACGCGAACCAAAGTTACCCTGACCCTGGACCAGCATTTCGCCCATCGAAAAATCCTGTCCCATACGGACCATAGCTTCGTAAATAGAACTGTCACCATGAGGATGGTATTTACCCATAACTTCACCCACAATACGGGCAGATTTAACTGTTGCCTTGGTCGCAGGCGCAACATCATTCATCACATACAAAATGCGTCGATGCACAGGTTTGCAACCATCACGAACATCAGGCAATGCACGGTCAACAATAACTGACATCGCATAGTCCAAAAAACTGGTCCGCATTTCGTGTTCAATTGACGACTGAGGTACTTTGACAGCCGCGACTTCGTTAAAATCATTTGTTTCAGACATGACTATAAATTTTCCTTCGTTTTTCTATACTGACAATAGCAAATTTTTAGGCAAATGGTCAAGAAATAACCACGAAAAATAAACTTGACAAATTTTGTTTTCAGAATACAATATTATATAAAATAAAAGACTAACGATATGAAAGACGAAAAACAAACTGCATCAGAAAATACAACACCTGCCCCGGCCGGATTCAAGGGCATGTTACAAGGAATACAAGATTCTATAACTGTATTGTCACATATGCCTGACACTGGTCCAATAGAACACTTTCAGTACAAAATCATGATTGCAAATTTAAAAGCTATGCGTAATACGATTTCACAGATACAAAAATTTGCCCAATCACAGAGAATTAAATAAACAAACAGGATTTACAATGTTTTTACCAATATGGAAACTATTTGCCGCAATATTCGTATATTATCTGATGCTGGAAGCGTTAAAAAAGTTCGGATTAATAAAATCTAAATAAAAAGGTTGCGTTTTTATAAAACGTGTGGTTAAATAGGGGCACAAAAGGATTTAGTTATGGCAACAAAACGTACTTATCAACCATCGAAAACACGTCGCGTACGTACGCACGGTTTCCGTGAAAGAATGTCAACCAAGGGTGGACGCGAAGTTTTAAATCGTCGTCGCGCGTGTGGTCGCAAAAGATTGGCAGCAACTGCTGCAAATTAAGAAAGACCGCCAATTGGCGGTTTTTTTATTATTCGCAACAAATGGTTTAAACAGATAAAAAAAATCAGCAGTATAAACTGCTGATTTTTTATCCTTTTAATTTTTCCCACGTACATATAACAATTGCATGGTCTGTATCACCAGTACGAATTTTGTGTCGCGTGATATCACCATCAAATGCAACATCTATTTCAACCTGGGGTGTTGTTGGTGTTATTTCTTTTTTAAAATTCAATTCGATACGTTTTAACTGATGCTGACTGCGGTATTCAAAACCAACACTTTCAGTTGCCCATACTGCATATACTGCGTTATTAATGTGTTGATTTACATCAATATCATCAAAACGACATTTCATAATATGCGTTTTGGTTGCATCAAATTCTGGGAATTTATGAAATGTTCTGTCCCAGGCACGTTCGGTTAAATGTTCAAATGGTGGCAAGTGTTCTGTCAATCGCGCGGGACGACGCGTATTTAAATCAATCAAAATCCATTGCGATGTGGCACGCACCATCAGGCGCCCATCCGTTCCACGGATTTCAAAATCACGCGTCGCACGCAAATTGTCAGATACAGATGGCCATGT
Organism: Candidatus Enterousia sp.; assembly: GCA_051885395.1. Classification (GTDB taxonomy): domain Bacteria; phylum Pseudomonadota; class Alphaproteobacteria; order Rs-D84; family Rs-D84; genus Enterousia. The sequence continues at coordinate 6,779 of JBJEXB010000044.1, forward strand.
AATAATTTGCAACCGTTCGCGTTCGGTCGGCATTTCGATGATATCAACCAAATAATGCGTAACAACCCATGCGATACCATGCGCTTCGCAATATTCATAACCAATGCCCAGATTTTCAGCGTGCGTGTCCCCCATACCTTGCAATTCGTTCATCAAGATAAGTGGGCGCATGTTGCCAAACCTATCGCACTGATAGGCTTGCAACGTACGCGTTTCAACCAGTTTTTTATCCATAATTTATGCCCCTGGATTTTGCAACACGACAAAATCAATCGTATCACCCAACACGATTTCATTTGCACGCGCCGCAGACTTTATCACCCCATGCAAAGATTTTGGTGTATCAGACGGGATTGTCAATGTTTCCAATTTTGCACCATTGCCAACCTTGCGTTCTGTGCGCAGACCACGTACATTTTTCAATATATCCAATGCAATTTGCATATCTGCAACATCTGTTTCATATTCCGGACAGAACACAGGATATTGCGTCAGGTGTAGAGTTTCACCACCTTCGGCGTCTTGATAAATTTTCTGCCACAGTTCTTCGGTCAAGAACGGTATAAATGGTGCATACATTCCGATAATTGCACGCAACACGGTGTATAACGTCCACTGGGCAGCCAATTTTGATGCGTCCGAATACTTTTCAGGCGACCAGAAACGGTCTTTGATAAATTCCAAATACTGGTCACAAAATACATCATAGAAGAATGTATCTATCGCACTGCGTGCGTTATAGTTATCATACTTGTCCAAATTACGACGAACCTCTGAAACGGCCTTATTTAATTCCGACAGAACCCAGCGGTCTTCGATAAAGCGTTCTGACACTGGTATTTTTGTTGCGGTCTTTGGGTCAAAATCAGACAAATTCATCAATGTGTATTTTGACGCATTCCATAATTTAGTTAATAATTTGGAACCACGTTTAACCTCGTCATCGCTGTAACGAATGTCTGTACCAATTGGCGCTGTTGCAACCCAATAGCGCAACGCATCAACACCAAATTTTTCAATAACTGTTAATGGGTCTGTACCGTTACCTTTGGTCTTGGACATTTTCTGACCCTTGGCATCGCGTACCAGACCATGGAAATTAACTGTACGGAATGGTACATCACCCATAACATACATTCCCATCATTATCATACGCGCCACCCAGAAGAATATAATATCTGCACCTGTGTATAATAAACTGGTTGGATAATATTTTTTCAATTCATCTGTAATTTGTGGCCAGCCCAATGTTGAAAACGGCCATAAACCCGATGAAAACCATGTATCCAAACAAGATTCATCACGTGTTAATGTTTTGCCACCTGACTGTTTAATGGCATCGGCTTCGGATTCTGCAACATATATATTACCATCGGCATCATACCACGCAGGAATGCGATGTCCCCACCACAACTGGCGCGAAATTGACCATTCATGAATATCTTTCATCCATGCCATAAACAGGTTATAACGATGTTCTGGCATAAACTTTATTTTGCCAGATTCAACCGCAGCAATTGCAGGTGCTGCCAATTTTTTTGCATCAACAAACCATTCATCACGAACCATATATTCAACAACAACATTTCCGCGTTCTGAATATGGGGTTGGAATAACCTTGTCATCAATTTTTATTAACAAGCCTGCGGCTTCAATATCTGCAATGACTTCTTTGCGGGCTGTAAATCTGTCCATTCCACGATACTTTTGTGGCACAACATCAATATCTGCCATTTTTGCATCATTTGTTAAAATGCATACTGGTGTTAGGTTATGACGCAATCCAACAGCCCAGTCGTCTTTGTCATGGGCAGGCGTAATTTTAACCGCACCAGTACCCTTTTCGGGATCAGCATGAACGTCACCAATAACAGGAATTTCAATATCCGTTAATGGAATGATTGCTGTTTTACCAATCAAGTGTTTTAATTTCTCATTATCTGGATGAATAGCAATCGCCTGGTCACCGAATAATGTTTCAGGACGTGTGGTCGCAATTTCAATAAAGCCACCGTCTTTTAATGGATATTTAAAATAATAAAACTTGCCATGTTCTTCGCGAACTTCGACCTCTAAATCAGAAATAGACGTTTGTTGTTTTGGGCACCAATTTACCAAACGACGTGCACGATAAATCAGACCTTCGTTATACATCTTTACAAACAGTTTTGTTACCGCACGGGACAATCCTTCGTCCATTGTAAAGCGTTCACGATGCCATACAGGTGTTACCCCCAACGTGTGCAACTGATTCATTATTTGTCCGCCCTTGTCTGCTTTCCATGCCCAGGCGATTTCTAATAATTCTTCTTTGGTTTTTGAACGTGGATTTATTCCACGCTTTGACAGGTCGCGTTCTACCAATAATTGGGTTGCGATTGATGCGTGGTCGGTTCCAGGCTGCCATAAAACATCATAACCACACATACGTTTGTACCGACACATAATATCAGTTAAAACATTATCCAATGCGTGTCCCATGTGCAGATTACCAGTTACGTTTGGCGGTGGCATCATAACACAAAATGGTTCCGCCCCAGATTTTACATCATTATCCCAAAAATGATTTTCATCCCAAAACTTTTGAATTCTGGTTTCAATTTCACGTGCGTTAATATTTTTACCCAATTCGATATTCATTTTATTATTTCCTGATTTTTAAACTAATTATTCAAAACGTTTATTTATACAAATTCATTATGCGCCCCGATGGGCGACGACGACGACAACGCACATCACAACAAACGTTGCAACAATCAATTCATTCCAAGATAATATTTGCATCTGCGTCATGCTTTCGATAGTACCAGAATAAAATCAAAATTCAAGTGCATATAAATAACCCGCCAATTGGCGGACAGATTTTTTTTACGTTTGGTTTCCAATTTGATGTATTTAAATTCTGCCATTGCCTTAGGCTGTCCTGTCTGGTCATCAATTGTTTGATATATTTCTGTCAATGGTGATGCATTTACAACGACACTGATTAAAGACGCTGTCATAAAAACAAACAAATTCTTTATTTTCATATTTATCCCCCTTAATAAAAAACTTTCAATACGCCTAGCAAATTAAAAGCGAAATTCAAGCGTACTTATTGTACCCAACAAGGCATTTGACAAACTTTGTATTTGTAATATAATTTAACTGCAATTAAATTTAATAACTACAGGAGAAAACTATGCACATAGCGATGAAATACTTAATTTTAAATACTATCCAGAATAATCGTGTTATCGCACGCGAAAATGATGTAACAGGTTTTACAACATATGTTATCCTGAACAATGATAACAAACATCTGATGACTGTATATTATAACTGGAAATATCAAAATTATTTTGTACACACCGCAAATGGCCAAACCGTTACCGAAGGCACAATGCCAGCCAATCGTTATGCAATGATTTCAAAGCACCATTATGATTTGCAAGATATCGTAAATGCTTGCTTTAAAAAGGCACATGGTGTTAAAAGTGGCACGCCTGCAAAACGTCGCGCTGTATCTGACCACCTGTTGCAAGTCGCAGCAGGCAAAATGTGGGACGCGGAACGCAAACGTTTCATGTTATTGAAACAATCTGTAAACGTTAAGTAATTCAGATATAAATTTCCCCAATTACTATGGAGAAATATTTTACACAAAAGTATTGACAAATCATATTTTTGTATTATATATAATATAAGTTAGACATAACCAAAAACAAAGGACAAAAAGAAATGAAACCCGAAATCAAAGACAAAATTATAGAAATTATAAAAAGCAACAATATTAGAGGAACAAATACCTTCGGCAATTGGTACAGATTATGTGTTGTAACGTATCAAGATGAAGTAATACAGGAACCAATGAGTCGCGGAACACGGTTAAAAAACGCCATACGTAAAATATTAGGCCGCGATACGATACAGCCATCTTATCAGACAAAAAAGGTCGAATCAACACCGATTCGATGCGATTACGAACTTGTTTCCACAAAAAACAATATTATCCAAATAACAATTATATTAAATAATCGAACTATTGAAAACCGCAGATTCTACAAAGACGTCGACAAAGCAAAAATATCATCAGGGGAGCGCGACGTAATTGATATTATGGATACAATTACCGAAGAATACAAAAAACAAAAAAAACAAGGACACGGCCCTGTATTTACACCTGATGAATTGCAACAAAGACTATTCTTGGATTCAATACTAGGTAAACAAAAATAAATATAAAAAATCCCCCCGATTGGGGGATTTTTTATATAGTCCGTGCAACACGACAAAATGTAACACCATAAACAGATGCCGCACCTGCACGCATCAATACACGACGCAGTTCTGAAAACGTTGCGCCAGTTGTCATTACATCATCAACCAACAAAATACGCTTTCCACGAATTCTGTCTGGATGCGCAACGCGAAAAACACCGTGAATATTTTCAGCACGCTGACGTGCATTTTTATGTCCCATATCGGGACGATATATTCTGCGAATAGAAGAAGTATCAATCGGCACACCATACGCGCGTGCAATTGGACGCGCCAAGATTGTTGCCTGATTATATCCACGTTTATATAAACGACGCCACGCCAATGGTACTGGCATTACAATGTCTGGTGAAATATCTGTATCGCGCAAAGCCCATATCATTGCACGTGATAACGCATAACCATATTTGATTTTACCACAATGTTTGAATGGCAACACTGCTGTGCGTGATACTTCATCATAAACACATGCACTGCGGATTAAATCTAACTCGCACTTGCCAGATGCACATATTGGACATAATACATCTGCATCTGTGTCCCAGTCAGACATAAATGGATAACCACATTTTGCACACTTTATCCCATCAATCCAATTAAACATTGTCCAACATTCACTGCAAAATTCGCCATGCACTGACGTTGGCGCACCACACATTGGACATGATGGCGGGAATATAAAATCACATAAATCATGAAGTTTTACAGACACATATTTTGACAATGGGCGCAAACGAATTACCATGTCATGCTTTTATAAGTCTTTTTATTAACAGTGTCACCGAATATATTACGCTGCTGTTGTGTCATTGTTTCATATTGATCCAACGATATAATACGCAATACAAACGCATCTTCGTTACGCCCAGACAACACTGGCAATATACGTTGTTCAGACACACCAGTATCACGCAAAACCTGTTCGACAATTGCCAAACGGCGCGCTGCTAGTTTTCTGTCGTCACTGTTTACGGTTGCGCTTTGTGGAATCGAAATCTGTATCGCACGGGTTGGATTGTTCAGCACAATACCTGCATATTCTGATAATAAATTATAGTTATTACGTGATAATGCAGAATCATCATTACGGAAACGAATCTTGATTTCCAATGGTCTGATTCCGCCAGATTCGGACAAATCACGACGCGCGGTAAATCCTTCGATATCAGTGCTCATATCACTGGCGACATCAAATCTGTCATCAATTGAATACGTTGACAGGTGCTTATTTTCAGATAAAAACGTTTTACGAAATGCCTGGCGTAATTCTGCAGGATTTAAGTTCGTCATATCATTACGAACAGACGCAACACGGTCAGATTTATTCTTTTTTACAGCGCGCACAACAACATCATCATCCGTTGGTACAACCAAACGTGATAATTTTACAGGTGCAGACGCTGTCTTGGCACTTTCGGAACTTGGCACACGTCCAACAACCGCACGTTCAGCCTTTACACTGGGCACATCATTTGATGCGACGCGCGGTGACGTTATAGTTGATGATTTTACATTTTGAAAACTGTCATCTGCACGGCGCTGTAGTTCGGTCAAGCGCGCAATTTGGGCATCAAATTCTGCCATTGGCGCCACATCACGTGAATTATTTTGTGCAATTGGTTGCGCAACATGCGCGGATGCAGACGCATCCAAACTTTCTTCGGGCAGTGTCGCATCCGAACGAACAACCGCAAAATCAGACGCACTTGGCATACGCAAAGGCGTATCGTTTTGCGCCCATAAATCAGCACTGGGGCGACGTGGTGATAATACTTCGCCAGAATTTGCGATTATATTTGCACCTGTATCAATAGAATTTTGTTTCTTTGCCGGTGTTGGTATTGCCGCACGTTGTGCAACATGCTTTTTTGCGACAGGTGCAACAGAAACAGTTGGCGCGTTATTACTGGTTTCCACACTGCCATATAAATCAGACACGTTTTCTGACCCATACATTGATGTATCTGCGCCAAACGCAGTGCGCGCAGAAACCCCAGCCGCACCGACGTTTACAACCGGCAAACGAACTGATGCCAAGCACGGCATAACAACAAAAACTGATAAAACAGATACTGCGATAAAACGCATTTTCCTTTCCTTCCACTTCTATCATAGAACAAATGACGAATCGGGCGCAAGCAGAAAATGCGTTACTTGTTATTTTATGACAGTATCAGCGATTTTTTCTGTCGCATAATTTGGAACCACAGCCTTGGTTGCCATTTTTTCCAAACGCGCTGGATTATCAAATAAATCCGTCAATGTAGATGTTAACCAACGCTTTGTGAACTGACTTTGCGCGATTACAATTGCACCACCTGTTTGTTCAAAATTTTCTGCATTGGCTGCCTGGTCTGGATTTATTCCCAATGGAACCAATATTGCGCCACGCCCAATTGTTTCTAGTTCTACAACCGTGCTGGCACCACTGCGACCAATAACTAAATCTGCATCGACAATTGCACCTGCCATATCATGAACAAACGATAACACATTTGCACGAATTTTATTGTCGGCATAAAACTTTTGCAGGCGCGCGACATTTTCAGGGCGTGTTTGATGCATAACAAATATCTTTTTATTTTTCATCGCAGCAATTGCAACAGGCACAACATCATCCAAAATCTGCGCCCCCAGTGACCCACCTGTCACAAAAATGCGCCCAGTGTTTTTTATTGGTGCGCCAGCATTTGCCAAGAATTCACGACGAACAGGCAATCCTGTATAAACAACATTTATTGATTTATCGGCAGGTATTCCAGATACCTTTGGGAAACTGGTCATCAATGTTTTTACCCAGCGCAGTGAAAATTTATTTGCACGACCGATTGCACCATTTTGTTCATGCAAAAATGTTGGTATATGAAACAAGTGTGCTGCAAATACAGGCGCGACCGATGCATACCCACCAAACGCAACCACACGATCAGGACGGAAGAACAAAAAACGCGCGGACAACCAAGCAGCAGATACAGCAATCTTGGATAATGCAAATATTTGCTTAATACGACTTTTTGCACCAACGCCTGACGCCCATACACGCGCACAACGTGCCCCACGGGGGCAACCATCTGCGACCATTTTTCTTACACGACCATCGCACGAAATTGTAACACGATGACCACGTGAAACTAATTCTATCGCCACACTTAATGCTGGGAAAACGTGTCCCCCTGTACCACCTGTTGCAATCCATATTTTCATTATAATTTCCTTTGGTTATTTCCATTTATCTTCGCGAACAATTGCCAAAATCATACCAAACAACAGACAAAATGCGATGAACGAACTGCCACCATACGATATGAATGGCAATGTCATTCCCTTGGGCGCAAAGATATGCAATGTTGACATTAAATTTATACAAATCTGCGTTCCAAACAGTGCCGCTGTGCCACCTGCCGCATAAAAGACAAATGGGTCACGCGCGCGCATTGCATCTGTTGTCAAACGCTTTAACACATACAGCAACAATCCCAGCAACGCGCACCCCATTAATGCGCCAGCATCTTCAACAATAGCAGCAAATATAAAGTCTGTATGCGCGTCAGGCAATGATTGTTTTACAAACGAATCGTCCCCACGCCCCAACAGTCCACCATGCTGGATTGATTGAACAGACTGGCGCACCTGATATGTATCACCAGTACCCGTGATAAATGCCATAATTCGATTATGTACGTGGGACATCGTCATAAAAGCAAAGATACCAACACAACCAACCATTCCCAGCAATATAGGCACAATAAACATTGGCAAACCTGCCATAAACACCATCGCCGCCAGAACAGAAAAATACAAAATAGATGTTCCAAGGTCTGGATGCAGTAATATGATTACAAATGCCGGCACAAATATTGCTAAGTAAGACCACCAACTTAATAACTTAAAACGCCACGCTGATTTATTCAAAAAAATCTGGTCGCCATATTTATCTTTCATTTTTGTCAGAAAGAACGCCGTTAACATTATAAATCCAGGCTTCATAATATCAGACGGCATTACATTAAATGGCCCCAGTGGTACAAATCGCGCAGAACCCTTTATAACATGTGGCGCAACCAATGTAACCATTAACAAAAGCAATCCGACCGCGACATTCAAAACAGATAATCCCAAAACCTGACGTTTGTTCAGTAAACTCGCAACAAATAACGTAATCAGTCCTGCGATATAAAATGGCACAGCCTTGATAACAAAGAAATGCCATGGTTGTCCAATTCGTTCCGCAGCAACAGAACCTGCTGAAATTGCAAATATAACACCAATTGAAATCATCGCCAGCAAGCACACCAGCAATCGCCGGTCTATTTCAAAATACCAACTGGTTAACTTACTTTCTTCCGTTCGTTTTAGCATGTCGCAGTTATTATATCATGTTTTTTAAGAAAATACTCATCAAATATAAAAAATTCACCGAGAAAGAAATTCTCGGTGAAATGATAAATGTAACTGTAA
>JBJEXB010000045.1:0-2771 GCA_051885395.1 Candidatus Enterousia sp.
TGGATGAAATAAAAACAGATGAAATTATTCCAGAAATGACTGCGGGTGAAATGTTGCGTAATGCCAGAACAACCGGCCGTCGCAAGCGTGAAATACAAACAATTGCCAAACAATTGTGCATTCGCGAAGAATTCTTGCAGGCATTAGAAGATGGTAATTACACTTTTATCCCAGAATTGGTCTATATATTAGGATTTGCGCGTAATTATGCGATGGAATTGGGATTAAATCCTGATGAAATTGTGGCAAAGATTAAACAAGAGTTGGGTGTTGTATCTGATTGTGCCGCATCAGACGAAGATGATGGATTGGCAACACCAAAGGTTCAAAAACAAAAACATGATGCGACAACTGTGGGATTTTTGGCACACGCGATTGCGTTTACAAAAAAATATTGGATGTGGTTAACAGGTGCCGTTGTTGTTTTGTTGATTGTGATTGCGGCGATTGTATTTGCTGTATCTGGAACGGCATCTGATACAGACACGCCAGATGCAGATGTTGCGGTTGTTGCGACTGTTTCTGAACCTGCATATACTGTTCCTGTGCGTGAACGCTGGGGACAAGACAACAGCAAAGACGCCAAGGTTATTTTACAGGCACTGCGTGATTCATGGATAAAGGTTGAAGATGCACGTGGGCGTACCGAATTCAGTCGTGTGTTGGTCAAAGGTGATATTTATTATGTTCCAGCCGACGGTAAATTTCGCGCAACATTTGGCGATGCAGGTGGCATAGATATTTGGGTTGATGGAAAATTGGCACCCAAGGCAGGACCAGACCACGAACGTAAATCGGACATATCGTTGGATGCGTCTAAGTTAGTATCAGCCAGCGCATCTGCCACGACATCGGATGCAAAGCCTGATGCGAAGACGGATACCAAATCAGATACAAAATCAGAATAAAAAATCCCCCACATCGGGGGATTTTTTATTTGCGCTACCCTTGAAAAAATCAATATTTCTGCTATATTTTAGATTGCTATGACTGGAACTATTAAAATTCGCGGTGCGCGAGAGAATAATCTTAAAAATATTGATATTGACCTGCCAAAAAATAAATTGGTGGTGTTTACTGGCGTATCTGGGTCTGGAAAATCGTCGCTGGCGTTTAATACTATCTATGCCGAAGGACAACGCAGATATGTTGAAAGTCTGTCGTCGTATGCACGGCAATTCTTGGATATGCAGAAAAAGCCAGATGTTGATTTAATAGAAGGGCTGGCGCCTGCGATTTCAATTGAACAAAAGACTACATCTAAAAATCCACGTTCAACTGTTGGAACGGTGACTGAAATTTATGACTATTTACGATTGCTGTGGGCGCGAATTGGCGTGCCACATTCGCCTGTGACGGGATTGCCAATTAAGTCCCAGACGATTGCGGAAATGGTCGATTGGACATTGAAAATACCACGTGGTACCAAGATTTATATAATGGCACCATTGGTTCGTGAACGAAAGGGCGAATATCGCAAGGAATTAGCGTTCTTGGTAAAGCAAGGATATCAACGTGCGATTATTGATGGTGATTTATACGATTTGTCATCTGTTCCGCCTTTGGACAAGAATAAAAAGCATAATATATTTGTTATTGTTGACAGACTATCAATCCCAGACAGTGCAATGGCGGATACAGATATGGATGAGTTCAAATCACGTATGTATTCGTCTTTCGAAGGGTCGTTGCGTCTGGTGCCTGGGTCTGTATTGGTGCGTCGCCTGGATACGAACGAAGATATTTTATATTCACAAAATTATGCGTGTCCTGTCAGTGGCTTTACCGTGCCAAAGATTGAACCACGATTGTTTTCGTTTAATGCGCCAATTGGTGCCTGTCCAACATGTGACGGTCTGGGGGTGCAACTAAATATGTCGCCAGACTTGGTTGTGCCAGACCCATCAAAATCTATTCTGGACGGGGCGATTGCACCGTGGTCCCGTGGTGGTATGTTAAGTCAATTCGAACATTTGCTGACGGCGTTGCAAAAGAAATATAAAATCCCAATGTCAAAGCCGTGGCATACTTTAACTGCGGAACAAAAGAATATTATTTTGTATGGCAGTGGTGATGATGCGATTAAAATAAACTGGAATGGGTTTGTTTACGAAAAACCGTACGAAGGTGTAATTCCAAATATTGAACGTCGTTGGCGCGAATCGGATTCTGAATCTGTGCGGGCAGAACTGGCGAAATATCAGTCTGAAACACCATGTCCCATGTGTCACGGCAAGCGTTTAAATATCCAGGCGTTGTGTGTAAAAATTAATGGCATGGATATTATGGATGTATGTGAAATGTCCGTTGATGACAGTTTGCGCTGGTTTATTGATTTGCCAAATCATCTGGATACAAAAGATAACGACATCGCACGCGTAATATTGCGCGAAATTACCAGTCGATTGACATTCTTGCAAAATGTGGGGCTGGGGTATTTGACTTTGTCGCGTATGGCTGGAACCTTGTCTGGCGGGGAAGCACAACGAATCAGACTTGCATCACAAATTGGCAGTGGGCTGTCTGGCGTATTGTATGTATTGGATGAACCTTCAATTGGGCTGCATCAAAGTGATAATGACAAACTGTTGGACACGCTGAAAATGTTGCGTGACAAGGATAATACAGTTATCGTTGTTGAACATGACGAAGACGCGATGTTGGCGGCAGATTATCTGGTGGATATTGGTCGTGGTGCAGGTGTAAATGGTGGTAATGTTGTTGCACACGGCACACCACAAGATATTATAAAGAACAAGGATTCTTTGACG
>JBJEXB010000046.1:0-14471 GCA_051885395.1 Candidatus Enterousia sp.
CTAATCCTGGAATAATGCCTGTTGTTTCGCCAATAACAGGTTCTGGTAATTTAAATGTTTCGCCGTACAGATGGTTAAAGTATCCTGCGATATCGCGCGCAAATTCAACGTGCTGTTTCTGGTCGGCACCAACAGGGACTTTATCTGTGTTATATAACAAAATATCCGCTGCCATTAAAATTGGATATGTATATAGCCCCATATTAACACCTGCATCCGCGTCCAAGCCTGCGGCAATGTTTTTATCCATTGCTGCCTTGTATGAATGTGCGCGGTTCATTAATCCTTTTGGGGTTACATTCATCAATAAATTAGACAACTGATAAACTTCCAATATATCGGACTGGCGAAACAATACAGCATTGTTTAAATCCAATCCCAATGCTATCAACATTGCAGCAATTTCATACGTATGCTGACGAATTTGCTTTGGGTCGTGAATTATATTCAACGCATGCAAATCCGCAATAAACATATATGTTTTATTTGTTTTTGCCATTTCAATTAACGGCTTTAATGCGCCAACGTAATTTCCTAAGTGCGGCGTACCAGTTGGCTTGATTCCTGTTAAAATAATATCGTTCGACATGATAAACAATACCTTTGATTTTATTAATTATATAATATGATGTTTCTGTTCAAAATAAAAGCGCAAAATGTCCATCGCGAAAAAAATCCGCCGAACTGGCGGATTTTTTTGTTCGTATTCGGCGTATATTAACGAGAATAGAATTCGACGACCAGTTCTGGGAACATCTGAACAGGATATGGAACATCTGCAAATGCTGGTACACGAGTGTATGTTGCAGTAAAGTTCGCACTGTCCACGCTGATGTAATCTGGCCAGGTGCGTTCGCCTGATTCCAGTGCCAATACAACCAATGGCATCTGTTTTGCTTTTTCACTGACTGTGATAACGTCACCAGGTTTTACCTGATAAGATGCAATTTTAACGCGTTTGCCATTAACATAGATATGACCGTGGCTGACCAATTGACGGGCTGAAAATACTGTTGGTGCCAATTTTGCACGATATACAACCGCGTCCAAGCGACGTTCCAGCAAACCGATTAAGTTATCTGGGGTATCACCTTTCATATTATCCGCTTCCAGATAATATGCACGGAACTTCTTTTCACCAATGTTACCATAGTAACCTTTCAGTGTCTGTTTTGCACGCATCTGTTTTGCGTAATCAGATGAATTACCACCGCGTGATGTTGGACCATGCTGTCCTGGTTTATATTTACGTTTGTTAAATGGGGATTTTGCCTGACCCCACAGATTCACACCCAGACTGCGTCCGATTTTTAGTTTGCGTGTGCTGCGCTTTGCGCCTGCTCTTGCCATTTTTTTATCCTTTGTTTTTGGTTTTTAGGTGCCAGGGCTTTCCAGAATCCTTATCGCGAACGGGACCAAAAAAAGCACCGTCGTTTAATCAGTTCTGATTACCCAGCGGTGCATAGTCTATATTGTTTTTATTTGAAAATCAAGTGTTTTGTACTGGTTATAAAAAATCCGCCATTGGCGGACATATACACAATATTAAAATTCAACACGTGGCGCGGTGCGTTCGGTGTTATCGATTTCAAATAATTTTTCAGGCATAACACCAAATGTGCGCGCGACAATATTTGACGGGAATTGTTCAATTTGTGTATTCAATGACATTACCGTTGTATTATAGAACTGGCGCGCAGCCTGGATTTTATTTTCTGTATCCGTCAGTTCGCGTTGCAATTCCAAGAAATTTTCATTTGCACGCAATGTTGGATAATTTTCGGATATTGCAAACAGACTTTTTAATGTCTGGGTCAGTTTGTTTTCTGCGTCTGCTTTGTCGGGTCCAGTCGCCTTCATCGCAGCCGTACGGGCAGCGGTCACCTGGCTTAATGTATCTTTTTCGTGTGCGGCGGCACCCTTGACCGTGGCAACCAGGTTCGGTATCAAGTCATAACGACGTTTCAATTGTGTATCAACGGTTGCCCACGCTTCGCGTGCCTGGTTGCGACGTGCGACCAAACCATTATACACGGCAACAAAATATAATAAAATAACTGCGACAATTGCGATTGCTGTCCACATGATAAAAACTCCTTTCTCTGTTTGATAAATTATACCACAAGGATGCATTTTTGCAATTAAAAACGCCCCAGTGTCCCAGGGCGAATAAATCAATAAAATATATCAATATTATTTTTTCCAGAATGCAAATCCGCGACGTGTGGATTTTTCTTCGCGTTGTTTGCGGTCTTCGATGGCACGACGACGTTCGGCACGACGTTCCTGGAAACGACGGGCAGATTCTTCGTCACGCTGAACCAGCGTCAATTTCGTGACAGATAATTTACCGTTACGATCTTCTTCTTCAAATTCAACGATATCATTTTCGTTTAAAAATCTGATACCCGCTTCTTTTAATGCACTGGAATGAACAAATACATCGTCTGTGTTACCTGCATCATTTGGTGTGTCTGGACTGATAAATCCGAAACATTTTTTACCGTTGTACCATTTTACTTTTCCTTGGCGCATAATCTTCGTCCTTTGTTATGCTTGTTATGGCTCTTATCAACCACAAGAACCTGATACTATTGTTTATTATTACGCCCCCCAAAGCAAGCAAATTGATTTCCTAGCATTTTCATCCAAAACATGATATAATTCGCCCCGCCATGACACAGCGCGACAATATTGAAAAGTACATTTACAACAAATATAATGCGCCAACTGAACATTTATGGGCGCGCAGTCCATCAGACGGTATATGCAGACGCAGTGATAATCGCAAATGGTTTGTTGTTTTGATGACTGTAAAGCGGTCAACAATGCGCGTTAGTGGCGACGGCGTGACAGATGTTTTAAATGTAAAATGCGACCCACAATTAATGGGTGCGCTGTTAATGAGTTCGGGGTACCGACCTGCGTACCATATGTCCAAGGCAAATTGGATTTCAATTATACTGGACGGAACAGTAAATATTGATGAAATAAAAAGTCTGGTTGATTTAAGTTATAAACTGACAGCGGCGAAATAATCACCGCTGTTCATATTTTTAATTGTCTTGCTTTTTATAATACCGTTGAACTTCCTTCATAACAAAGTTAAACAGTTTTCCAGCCATCGTATCTGACGGAACCTGCCAGTCTGCCTGATTATATGGCATCGCCGCGACCAAGATAAATTCGGTCAAGAATCTGAATATCTCGTACTTTTGTGCAGGTGTCAATTTCGATGGCGCGTTTGTTATGTCAAATATTTCATTCTTTATCGCGTCATCAACCTTGGACATTATACGTTCCAAAACAATCGGCGGATAATGCAATGTGCATTTCTTTGGGAACCCATCAAACATTGTCGCCTTGTTATTCTGGCTGTACAAAATGTTCCAACCAACACGTTCAAATAATTCTTCCAAACAGTGGCAAACCATTAAATTATATTCTTTGGTTCCAGCATCGTGCAGTGCGGCAACATCACCATCCACAGCATCAGCATCACCTTTGGCACGACGACGCGCAGTTTCATATTTTTTATGTGTCTGCTTTTCAAATTCAAAGAATGTTCGTACCTGGCACATAATTTCCATAGGAACAACTTCGTCAGATGTGCCGATGTTTATAACCAGTTTCGCATCACGATAATTACGTGGGTTTTCCATATCGTAAAAAGAGTCTTTGACCGACAATACGCGTTCAGGCATCATTTCACGCACACGTTCAATAAAGGTACGTGCCTGTGGCACCAGGTCAAACAAACACTTTACACGCCATACGTCTTGCAAATGCATGCGTGGCTTTTTTACCTGGTCCAATGCACGCACCAATTCAACAGCGATATTTTCATGCCCAGATCCAATAATAGACAGTACTGTTTCAGACGCAGCAGAAATATATCTTTCGTTTAATTTTTTACGTACTTTGTCTGAAATTGCACGGGCTGATGCCTCGCGGTCATGCGAAGCAATTACGTTATAGACAGTATTGCAAACATCGTTCACATATTTTGCATAGTATTTGCCAGTGATTTTATCCAGCGCACGATTAATATTCTTTTGTGCGCCAACAATAACTGTTACAATCGATGACACCGCCAAATCAATTTTGTGCCCGCGTCCACTGGTAAAAAACTGATTGCGCATTGGGTCCATATCCAGACGATGACTGACGATATATGGGAACAATGGGTTAATATCCACAATCGTCATTGTATCCCCAACAGCAGAATCAGTGGTGTAATCATACTGACGTATTGGGGACTTTGGCGCACCAAAGCATTTGCCTAGGAATACAAACACTTCACGCAACCATTCCATACCATCACGATACAGAACGGATAAATATTTTGCCGCTTCGTCATTTATGCGACCAGCGCTACGCGCAGCCTCTATCGCTGCCAAGTTCTTTTGGTCGTTGTCGCGCGTTATGTCGAACGCATAGTTTTCGGGCCACGGGCGCGGCATATAGGTCTTGGTCATAATATAAAATCCATTATTTCATAATTGGGAACAATATAACGTCACGCAGGGTCGGCGCATCCGCAAAGATTGAAAACAATCTGTCAATCCCCAGTCCCAAACCTGAAATCGGTGGCATACCATGTTCCATTGCACGCAAGAAATCTTCGTCCAGGTCAAATGCTTCATCATCACCTGCGGCTTTATTTTTTGCCTGTTCTTCGAACGCGGCACGCTGTACGATTGGGTCAACCAATTCAGAATATGCCTTTATCAATTCTGCACCGCATACAATCAATTGGAATATATCAATACGACGGCTGTCTTCATTATTGCGACGTGCCAGTGGTATCAAATACGCTGGATAATTATAAACAATCGCAGGTTGGATAATTTGGTCACGGATTTTACGCTTAAATACATAATCTACGATTGCAGGCACAGACTTTAACGGTTCCAATTCATCGAGAGGGAACATACCCTGGGCGACAAGTTGCGATTTTAACGCATCTGTATCCTTGAATTCCAAGATATCAACCCCCAACAATTCGTTCATACGTTGTGTGTAATTAATTTCTTCGTATTTTGAAAAGTCCAGTTTTGTTCCCTGGTATTCAATCTGTAATGTACCGCGCAGTTCCATTAAAATAGATTGCAACATTTTCCAAGAAAATTCGATGTTTTGCTTGTAATCCCAATACGCGGCATACCATTCCAGCATTGTGAATTCCTGTAAATGCATTGCATCCATGCCTTCGTTACGGAAATTCTTGCCCAGTTCATATACACGGTCAAAACCAGCGGCGATGGTCTGCTTTAAGAATAATTCTGGTGCAATACGCAGATAGAAATCCGCATCCAGTGCATTATGATGCGTAACAAATGGACGCGCCGCCGCACCAGATGCAACAACCTGCATGATTGGGGTTTCAACCTCTACAAATCCATTGTTGTTCAAATATTCACGTATCAGGCGTAACATCTTAAAGCGCATTTTCATCGTGTTGCGTGTGGATTCATTTGAAATTATATCCAGATAACGCTGACGATAACGGGTTTCCATATCTGTCAGTCCGTGGAACTTTTCAGGCAATGGACGCAAAGCCTTGGACAGTATATCATAATGTGATACACGTACCGTCAATTCACCAGCCGTTGTATGATACAATTCGCCTGTTATACCGATAAAGTCCCCCAGGTCAACATTTGCCTTCATAAACTTATATGTTTCTTCGCCCAATTCTTCGCGTGACATTGAAAACTGGATTTCGCCATCAATATCATATATACGACCGAACATTAATTTCCCCAGCCAGCGCAGTGCTGTGACGCGCCCTGCCAACTTTACGGGCGTGCCATCTGCCAAATCGCGCGCAACAATGATAGTATGTGTTCGGTCAAATTTGTCTTTCCATACAACACCATCGCGAGCACGGATATTTTCTGCCTTTTGCAGGCGCGCCTGTAATTCATTCGTTGATATTGCCGTTGTATTTTCAGACATTTTCTTTTTCCTTTTACGTATTTATTAAAAAACGGACGCATATTAGTGCGTCCGTCTGTTATTCCGATGGTCGCACATTATGTTACAAAGATTTTTTCAAATTTAAGTTCATTTTGTGTACGTCCTGTTATTTCACGTTTTCTGCGACAGCATTATTACAAAGATTTATAGAATTGTAAAGAAATAAATGATTGACAAATTATATTTATTGTATAATATACATTACACTATGAAAACACCTGAAATATCTGTAATCATCCCTGCATATAATGCCCAGGACACAATTATAAAATGTCTTGACAGTATTATGTATCAAGACGGGGCACCAGACTTTGAAATCATCGTGATAAATGATGGTTCAACTGATAACACCGGCAAAATTGTTCAAGAATATTGTTACAATCGCCCAAACATACAATTGGCAAATATGTTGCAAAATCGCGGCATATCTGTTGCACGAAACAATGGAATGTGCTTGGCAAAGGGTCGATATATTACATTTGTAGATGCCGATGATATGGTTGGGGTGGCGAACGATGCGTTACGCAAATTAATGACAGGTCTAAGATTGGAACGTAATAAAATTACCCCAATGCAGATTGACTGCATTTCATATCCTGACGCTGATAACTTTGTGCCACCGCTTTGTACAACATATTTTACCAATTTATTACAGGTTGCACGTCCTGACACAAACATCGTACTGGGCGGAAAACTGGGGCTGGATGTTCGTTTAAACATTATGGCACTATGTTCATATAATACCCCATATGAATTTAACCTGAGTCCCAGTGATAAAACACGGGCTTTGCATAACGCATATATGCGTGAAAGTGCGAACTTTGCACTGTATGAACGCAAATTCCTGGAAAAAAGACGCTTGAAATTTCAGCCCAGAATGCCCCTGGACGAAGATATATTATTCTGTATGCAAGCCGTCTTGCATGCAAAAAGCATAATCACCGCGCCAGATGTTACATACATGTATGTTCGTCACGATAATTCTGCATCAACACCAAAAGACTATTGGCCGTCATACAATTTATCAGCAATACAACTGTTTTCTGTATTTTTAAATGATATGTATAAATATCCAGAATATCGCGATATATTTTATCATTGGCTGACCGAATTCAAATTTATCGGCAGTCTTGCCCAAACACAACAGACCAGATTTCCAAATGCGATTTGTGGAAAATGTGAACCAAATACAAACAAATGCTTTTCGTGTAAAAAATTATCAAAACACCTGAATTTTATTATACAAAACTTTGTTTCACTGTCTAAATAGCAATAAAAAATCCCATCAGAATATGGGATTTTTTTAAACTCTGGTGCGAGCAAAGTACTTCGGGCTGTGCCCTCGCCTCGCAACCCTGCGGGTTCTCGCCCCTTTGCACATAAAAAAACACCCTTTCGGGTGTTAAAACTTTGGTGCGAGCAAAGGGGAACGCATTTGACCATTTTTAGCCAATTTTTTAACCCTTTTGACCGCTTTTTACCTGTTTTTTATCGGTTTGCCTGACACTTTGCTTAGCACTTTTTGAATTTACCGTGTTTTTCGGCAAAAGTAAACTGTTTTTTACACAATGCGATTGGTAATTTTATAAATTCACTGGCTTTTTTTGCGGACATTATTTAATTATTTTGTTATAATACTCCGCAAAGGAAGCGTGTTATGGCGACAATATCTATATCTGATTTACAAAGCAAATGGGAATTGAACAAAGAAGGATACAAAACCAAAGAAATTGGTGGTGGTGTTCACGATTTTATATCTGATGTGTTTCAAAGCCATGATTTGTTCAACCTGCAATTGTTGTCGATGAACCAGAATAAGAAAAATTCGTTTGTTCATGATACAGAAGCGAATAAAAATGGTCGTCCTGATTTCATCCTTTATATAAATTCCGATATTGTTATTCCAGTAGAAGCAAAGCCTTGGGGACATATTACTGAAGGCGAAGACCAGTTAGTTCGGTATCAAACTGCGTTGGATACCAAAGAATACGGTATTTTAACTGATGGTTTTGAATGGCGTTTTTATCGTGGCGGAAAATATACAAAATTTACATTGGACTCTGTTTTTGCAAATTCAAACGATTTGATGGCTTTTTGGGGCGATTATTTAAAACCAGAAAATTATTATATCGAATTATTTAATCCTTCTGGCCAATTGGAAATATTCGAAACGAAATTGTCTTTGAACGACCCAGAAAATCGTAAAAGTTTCTTTGTTGATACGACCAAATTGATATCAAAGTTTAAAACCAAAATGAAAAACATAGGGGCATTTGATTTATTTGGTGTATCTAATGAAAAATTGGCGGTTGAAACATCGTATTCGTATTTGATTCAGTTCATATTGTATAAGGTTTTGGTGGATAATAAATACGGCACATTATCGGAACAATATAATGTTATGTTGCATCGTATTTCTAAATCCGTTCAAGACAAATATTTTTATGAAGTTATAACAACCGATGTGTCACAGATTGCTGATTTTATTTCGAAAAATGTTTATATACCGTTTAAAAAAGAACAAGAATCAATTACTGCAAAACTTGCGAAAAATTTGAATAAAGACCAGTTAACAATTGATGATATTGCGCCATGGTTGGATATTATCAGTTATATTAACAAATACGATTTTTCGAATTTGAAAAACGAAATATTCGGTTTTATTTATGAAAATTATTTAAAAGATTTGTATCATGATAAAAACAAAGGACAATATTTTACCGACCCTGCGGTTGTGAATTTTATGTTAAAAGAAATCGGATATACGGAATCCGAATTGAAACGCCGTAAACACACAAATGAAATGTCTATAATTGACCCATCTTGTGGGGCTGGAACATTTTTGTATAGTGCTGTTGATAAGATAATAAGTGCATTTAATGATGATACCGAAGCGATGTCAAAACATATTGAAGAATTGATTAACAATAATATATTTGGTCTGGACATCGAAGAATTCCCATTATATCTGGCCGAGATGAGTATTTTAATGCGGTTGTTGCCATTACTAGTAACTGATAAATGGGTAAATCCAATTGACGATAAATTTAAAATATTTAAAACCAAAGATAGTATATCCGAATTTTTGGATGTTGGGATTAACGCATCTGCAGAAGAAAAGATTGATTTGTTTTCACATTTGAAAGAATCTGCATTGGATTATCCATCATTTATGCGTGATGAAAAAGATTTGCAGGCAATGATGGAATCCCTGCAAAAGAAAAACGGTCATCGTGGACGTTTTGATTTTGTTATCGGAAATCCCCCATATATTGGTTACAACGATTGTTGCAGACAGAAGCAATTATGGACCACAAAAATTGCAGACAAACACGATAATTCCATAAATATGGGCGACGTTTATGGTGTAAACCTGCATAGTGTTCCTAACAATCCCAAAAAGTATGCACCGAAACCAAATTTATATGCATTCTTTATAGCATTGGGATTGGCGTTATTAAAGGATGGCGGAAAAATCTGTTATATCATTCCGCAGACAATTTTGACCGAGACAGATTATGATGTAATGCGTTATCATTTATCGTATAATACAACCATTCAAAAAATTATAACATTTGGTGGCAATTTATTCATTGGTCGTGGTCTAAAACAAAATAAACCGGTCGCAACATCTTCGTTGATTTTTGTTGTAAAAAAAGAAAAGCCAAGCGCCGACCACAAAATAAAAATTGTAAATTATAATGAATATAATGAAAGTCAGTCTTGTGATTTTGAAAAATATTTCAATAGTCATAACAAGAACGTTTTCGAAGTATCACAGTCTTATTTAAGGGATAATTATAGTAATTGGAACATATTAAAATGTGACGAGGTTTTCGCAAAATTCTACTCTAAATATAGACAAAATACAGAGGACATGTCCGTTTATTATTCACATTCTACTGCAGAAAAGTTTTTTGGATGTAGATTTTATTTTGATGGGGGGCTAGGGTTAGAAAAAAACAAAATAACACAAATTGAAACGGAAAATGTTTATTTTGTTCCAAAACTTTTGGAAGGTGAGTATCTGCTATCTAAGTATTCGTATTATCCAAAAGAAGCACCAATTAAGGTGCCACAGGGGAGTCAGGGTATAGTTTGCTTTTCTGAACCCTTCAAAATCATCTGGAGAAAAGCACATAGAGGACACACAAATTTTGTCTTTACAGATAAGAGAAATATAATGATGGATCCTACTTACCAATTTATATCATCGTCAAATAAATACGAAATTTATTACCTGCACGCATTACTTAATTCGAAGATTAACAATTTGGTTCTACAAAAATTATTGAAATTAGGTAATGAAAAACTTGGGATTTTTATCGTGATAAAAAGATTGAAGAACTTTATCCGCATACCAAAAATCACATCTGAAAATCAGTTTATTAAAGATGAAATTATTAAAACCACAGAACAGATGTTGGATTTAGAAAAGACGACTTTGCGAGATATTGTTAATTTTAACGGCGTTCAAATGCAGCAGTTTAATACGGTTGCTGTGATTGACAATACTTTGAAATTAGATTCGTTGCAATTGAATATACCTGAACAATATGTGAATTCTGTTAAAACTGCTTTAAAAGATAAATATTTCGACAAAAAAGGAAATCCGTTATTAACAGAAATCAGATTGTCCGAATTAAAATCTTTGCCGATAGTCGATTTTGAATATCAACAACAATTAAAAAAATATATCGATGATTTGGTGTTTGCATTGTATTTTAATATACCACTTAAAAATGTTGGAACAGAACATCACAATGAAATCGTGCAACAATGTCAGGAAAATGAGT
The DNA here is from genome assembly GCA_051885395.1 of Candidatus Enterousia sp. Classification (GTDB taxonomy): domain Bacteria; phylum Pseudomonadota; class Alphaproteobacteria; order Rs-D84; family Rs-D84; genus Enterousia. The sequence goes on from JBJEXB010000046.1 coordinate 10,779, forward strand.
TTTATATGTATGTGAATAAATAGCCGTTTCGATGTGATTAAATCGTTTAATGTCATCTCATCGAATACAGAATTGAAAGTCGTTGTGATGCAAAATAAAGCACAATATCGATATGTTTTTGATAAATAATGCTCCATCCGGGGCATTTTTTATAATATTGGCACAGAATCACTAACTAAATACGGGTATTAAAATAGGTATCGCGACACATTAACTATTCTTTTTGTAATTCTTAAACTCTGTGCAATAAAACACCATAATCACAATTATCAAACCTCGTGCCCCCATAGGGGGCTTTTTTATACCGACAAACGACACAAAAGGCCACACCATCGCAATCAATAAAACAAAAAACCACCCAAATGGGTGGCTTTGAATATCTGGTGCGAGCAAAGTACTTCGGGCTGTGCCCTCGCCTCGCAACCCTGCGGGTTCTCGCCCCTTTGCACATAAAAAACACCCTTTCGGGTGTTAAAACTTTGGTGCGAGCAAAGGGGCTCGAACCCTCGACCTCAACCTTGGCAAGGTTGCGCTCTAGCCAACTGAGCTACGCTCGCATTGCGACAGGTATTATTACATATCTTTTTACCCATTGCAAGTATTTTTTATCGCACATTTTTATTTTGTTCCATAGCGATAGAATCCAGCATAAACTGGCGACGCACCAATTCCAATTGTTCTTTCTTTATCTTTATATCTTCTTTTTTTTCAGTTCAGATGGATTGGTTAATCGTACATCTTTTACTTCAAACATAAAATACCACTTGAATATAAATAGTAACAAATGAACCACACACATCAAGAAAAAAGCCACCAATTGGTGGCTTTTGTTATATTACAACCATTTCCACGGCTGCAAGACTTTCAACAGACTGTACGCGGTACGTTTGTCTGCGTATGTGTGACCACAACGTGGACATACCAAGAACGGCGCCAATATTGCCTTGACCTTTTTGAACATCATCATCCAGATATAGAATCCAACGACCCATGCTGCAATTACCAATCCCCATGCAACATAGCCGAAATATTTATTAACTGTATCTGTGATAACGTTTATAACCACAACATCAGATTTTTCCAAATCATTGTAAATCTTGGTCGCAACAGGCCACGATGATGGACGCCATGGATATACATGCTTGATACCATAATTGGTCAGCAATGTTGTACCCAATCCACCTGTATTTTTATCCAATTGGTCTTTGATAACCTGGTCAATCATTTTATCAAATTCCAACTGCAATATTGATGTCAGGTCTTTTTCAACCTTGTCCAATTGTGCATTAACCTTGGCGGCAACATCATCAACCTTGGCAATTGCCTGGTCTGCTTTTGCGACGCCTGCATCCACTTTATCAACGCCAGCGTCAACCTTGTCCAAGGCGTTATCTATGCCGCCTGTTTTTATACCAAACATACCTGCAACACTAGTTAATTTTTTTACACCTGCGGTTGCTTCTTTGGCTTTGGCATTGTTTTCGTGTGCCTGGGCGGTCGCTTGTTTTGCCTGGGCGGTGGCATCACCGACCTTGTCAACAGCGTTTTGTGCTATCTTTACTTTGTCCACGGCAAACGCAACGGGCTTTTCCAGATTAATAGACTTTTTTATACCCTGTAATAACTGTTCGTATTGTTCAACAATGTTGCGCTGCAAATCAAAGAACATTGATACAACAATCGATTTCTTTATCGGTTGGGAATAAGTGTTCTTGATATGTAACGGAAACCATATTACCAACAGTATCCATATAACAGATACTATTGCAAATATGCGCTTGGTCCATGTTATAACAGATGTCTTTTTCGCAACAGTTTTGGCACCACCACGATCAATGACCTCTATTTCTTTTTTCTTGTGTACCATTTATATTCTCCTTTGCATGACGCAAATATTATTACTTATTTTGTGTATATTGGTCAATAAATTCTTGCTTGAACTGTTGGAAATTACCCTGCTCTATTGACGTGCGGATATCACGCATCAAGTCCTGATAAAACCACAAATTATGCTGGGTCAGTAATGTTGCCCCCAAGATTTCATTACACTTAATCAAATGATGAATGTATGCACGCGACAGTTTACATGCTGGGCATCCGCATTTATCATCAATTGGTGATGGGTCATCGCGGAAACGTGCATTTTTCATATTCATTGTGCCGTGTCTGGTAAATGCCTGGGCAGTGCGACCTGCACGCGTTGGCATTACACAGTCAAACATATCAATACCACGTTCAACCGCACCCAATATATCCAGTGGTGTTCCCACACCCATTAAATAACGTGGTTTATCTGTCGGTAACAATGGAGTTGTATGTGCAATCATATCAAACATAACATCTTGGGGTTCGCCAACGGCAAGTCCCCCCACCGCATATCCATCAAAGCCGATATCTGTTAATTGTTTGGCGGACTTTTGGCGCAAATCTGGGAAATCTGCACCTTGGACAATGCCAAATATTCCATATCCATCACGATCAATAAATGCGTCGCGTGAACGCTGCGCCCAACGTGCAACCATATCAACATTTTTTTCTGCACGTTCACGTGTTGTTGGCAAATGCAGACATTCATCCAGAACCATTGTGATATTTGAATCCAACTGATGTTGGATATGAACAGAATCTTCGGGACGCAGAAAATGTTTAATTCCACCATCAATATGAGATGTGAATTCAACACCTTCTTCTTTCATTTTTACCAAGTTAGATAATGACATAACCTGGAATCCGCCAGAATCTGTCAAAATTGGCCCAGTCCATCCGCCAAAACGATGTAATCCGCCCATTTTTTCAACCAAATCACCACCTGGGCGCATCATTAAATGATACGTATTCCCCAATATTACCTGGGTACCTGTTGCGGCAACTTGGTCCATGGTCAAAGCCTTGACCGTGGCGGCAGTACCAACCGCCATAAACGCAGGCGTCTGAAATGTCCCGTGCGCAGTTTCAACCGAACCACGTCGCGCATAACCATCTGTTGCAATCAAATTAAATTTTAATGACATATTTTCACCACCTATTTACCTAATGTGACCATTTACCGTACGTGCAATTTGTATTTGTTGTAATTCGTGCAATTGACGTTGCATATCTGCATACAACCGTTGCATTTCAATAACACGCCGCCCCAGTGTAAATGTTGCTGTTTGCAGTTCAGATTCAGATGCACGGGATGCTTCTAATTCTGATTCAAGTGCAGTAATACGTTTCTGTAATTCATGATATTGATTTATATGTTCAGCGTAATTTTGATTACTTTGCATTTTGGAATCATTACGTGAAATAAATTTATTTATACCGTTTTGGACACTGCGTGAATTTAATAACATTGACCCATATTTAAATGCCGCGCGACGACCAGCCGGTGTTTTTATAAAGCGCGACATAATACGTGGATTTGCAACAACCGCCCCAACGTGTTTCAGCATTTTTGGATTTGTCAATACCCGCAACCATGCAACCATTTTATTTCCCCCTTTGAATATGTGTTCTATTATTTCTTGAACAATAAGCAGCAATCACCATAACTGAAAAAGCGATATTTTTCAGCAACTGCGTGACTGTATGCAGCCTTCATTTCATCCAGTCCTGCAAACGCAGACACCAACATAAACAATGTTGATTTTGGCAAATGAAAGTTTGTTAACAACACATCAACAGCACGGAATTTATATCCAGGCGTAATAA
>JBJEXB010000047.1:0-14309 GCA_051885395.1 Candidatus Enterousia sp.
AATGGTATTATTCTTTATAATAACAATTGTCGGTATATACGCCACTGCCCGTTGCATCACTAAACGACGTTCCTTTTGGCAAATAACAATCCATAATCGCGGACCTCCCTGTACCAGATGTAGCAGCCGTCGGAATTTTACAGCAGACACTTTCGTAACATCAAGCCCCCATTCTTTTATGGCCTCGCTACACTCAATCCAGTCTGCAAACACGCATAAAAACAAACTTTTTTTTCATGATTTCAATCCTCCTTTTGTGTTTAACAAAAACCACTGAAAAACATTTCAAGTGGTTGGAGGTTCGAAACAATTATATATAATTGTGGGTTTATTTATATATATCACCACCCTACAACCCTGGATGGATTGGTGAATCAGACATACCTGAAAACAAAACCACCGCTGATGATGCTTCATCTGGTGGTATTGAATTCCATGAACATGCCTGCATTTCTATATTGCAGATGCAATATCTATATAACGGGTTTCGACACCCCGCCCGCAGGATTTCCCGCAGGCATGCAAATTATAAGTGATAAAAAACACAATCATTTAAATAAAAAACCGACAAATGTCGGCTTTTTTATCCTTATATTACAGGAATAAATTAAAAATCAATTATGCATCCGAACAGAACCGCAAAGAAGAAACACACCGTTCCCCCAATTACAAACAGATGCCATATTGCGTGCGAAAATTTCATCCGACGCCACAGATAGAATATTACCCCCAGTGAATAAGACAATCCACCAGCCAAAATAAACCACATACCACGCGCAGAAATATTACGCAGCATTGCAGGTAATATGAACAACAAAGTCCACCCCATAATCAGGTATAAACCAACCATCCATTTTGGCTGTCTGTTTGGACTGCGAATTTTCATAATTGCCCCAAATATCACAATTGCCCACAAAATACCAAATACAGTCCAACCCAACGCGCCACGTAAATTTACCAAACAAAATGGCGTGTATGTGCCTGCAATCAAGGCATAGATGGCAACACTATCCCACACTTCAAAAAAGCATTCTGATTTTTGCCCAATCATTGCATGACACATAGTTGAACCAAAATACAATGTGAACATAGTCAGCCCAAATATCGCGCAAGACACAATTGCCCAAACATTACCGTTCAATACAGCAAATACTTCCAACAATACCAGCCCTGCAATTGCCAGCCCAATGCCAATACCATGTGTTAAGATATTTAAGACTTCTTCGGATTTTGTGGATTTTCGTTCCCAGCGGAACAAACCCGTTGCGCGTAACGCACGCAGCATACGCGACGCGTGCGTGTCACGTTTTACCGCTTTTAATTTCGTTTTTACCTGTTTTCTGGTCTTTGTCATTTTAATATTTCCTTTATACGATGTGTCACACGTTCCGCACCCATTGCCTGTATTATCGAATACAAATCTGGTGTATTTGTGCGCCCAGATAATGCGACACGCAAATTCATTGCAACATCACCATTTTTCACATTGTGCGCAGTTGCAACATCAACGATTTTATTCCACCACGTGTCTTTGTCATCTGCCGCATCAAACGTCGCCAAAAACGCATTTAATACATCGCGATTATATTCATATTCTGTATTTGGCACATATAACGCATCCCAAAAGAACGCGACCGTATCCAGTGTCTGACGCCATGTGACAAAGTCCTTGCGAACGCGTTTTGGATTATCACGTTCAATTGCCAAAACAGATGTTAAATATTGAATATCTGCAACCTGCATTTTGTGTTTATCATCACCAAATTCATTTGCCCATGTAACTACATAGTTTACCAAATCAGATACAGACAACGCCCCAATATATTCCTTTGCCCACCATTCAAGTTTTTTCATATCAAACAATGCACCCGACATTGGGATTTTTTTAGGACGCAATTCATATTCCCATATTGATTTAACCTGCCCTTTGGATTTTGCCTCTTCGTATCCAGACGCTGCAATATTTCCCAAATATTCCAACACTGCACCAACAGGCCACCCATCACGCAGAAAGAATGCAACATTTGCCTCGGGGTCTTTGCGCTTTGATAATTTGCGCTGTTTACCAGATTCTTCATCAATTTTATCAATTGTTGATGTATGAATATACATTGGTGCATTCCAACCCATCATACGAAATAATGCAACATGCAACGGCAATGAAGGCAACCATTCTTCACCACGAATAACATGTGTTGTACGCATAAAATGGTCATCCACCAGATGCGCAAAATGATATGTCGGCAACCCATCATTTGATTTAATTAAAACGATATCTTCATTATTTTCTGGGAATCCAATTGAACCACGCACCGCATCCTTGCAGAAAATACGCTGTTCAGGATTACCATTTGAATACAGTCGAATTGTTGGCACCGCGCCATTGTCCAGATGCGTGATAATATCAGATTCTGTCAAATCACGGTCACGCGCAAATTCACCATAAATACCCGTTGCGAATCCTGCCGCCTTTTGTTTTTCACGAATACGTTCCATATCATCTGCCGTCAAAAAACAAGGGTACGCCAATCCACGCGCCAATAAATCTGCTGCAACAGAATGATAAATATCTTTGCGTTGTGATTGATAATATGGACCATATTGTGGGTCATTGTTGTATTTCAATCCAAATCGATGCATTGAATCAACGATTATATCAACCGCCTCGGTTACCTCGCGCTTGGTATCTGTATCTTCGATACGCAACATAAAAACCCCATCAGATTGCGCAGCCAACTTACAATCAATCAACGCGCCATATAACCCACCGATATGCATATATCCTGTCGGACTGGGGGCAAAACGTGTAACAAATGCCCCTTCTTTTAAATCACGGGGCGGAAACTTTTCTTCCAGTTCTGCAATTGTATATTTTGGTGCGCCGCCCAATATGCGCGCAATTAAATCTGATGATAATCCTTGTCTCATTTTTCAAAAACCTTGTTTTCTAGCAAATTAATTCTATACTAATTATATGGAAAAACAAGAAATAAGAACATTCGGACGTCGCCATGGCAAGAAATTGTCCGCACGTCAAAATCATTTAATTGAAAATATTTTACCGCAAATTACCCCAACATCCACGGGTGATATTCTGGAAATTGGATTTGGCGCAGGCGAACACGTACGCGATTTAGCGCACGCCAATCCCGATAAAATAATTATCGGTGCAGAACCATTTATCAATGGGGTCGCCAGTTTAATGTCTGCGATAACAGATACAAATAACAACATCATGCCTGAATATAAAAACATTCGCATTTGGGCAGATGATGTCCGTGACCTGTTGCGACGCAACGCATCAAAATTTGAACAAATATGGATACTGCACCCTGACCCATGGCCAAAAGCAAAACATGAAAAGCGTCGCTTGCTAAATTCTGAATTTCTGAACACATTGTCACACCATCTGTCAGACAATGGTCAAATCATAATCGGCACAGACCATTGGGAATATTTTGATTGGATTATTGACCAGGTTGCAAAAACGGGGCTATCTGCAACAATTCCAGATATGGAAACGATTCAAACACGTTATCAGCACAAGAACAAGGCAGGCACAGACGCCCCAAAGTATCTGATTTTATCAAATTAATTTTCGCTGTTGGAAACGCAACTCATCAAATCGGGACGACCAGGCATCATAATAATACCATCTGGCAAATTGCCACGTCCCTGATGCTTAATTTGTGTGCAAAACGATTCGGTATCTTTTTTATTTGCGGCCCGCATTGCAATATCCAGCGCATCTTGGGATGGAACAGGCACCACCGCAACTGCAACGGTATCAACAGGCATTGGCTCTACTGATACAACTTTTAATTCTGGGACTTTTTTATTTATAACAGTTTCTTTCTTTTCGGTCACAACTGCCTGCTTTGCCACAGATTTATTTTTGACTTTCTTTTTCTTTGGCGCAACTTTCTTTGCCTTTACAGGATGCTTTGCAATATTGGCATTTTTCGCCACACCAGCCCGTATTGGGGTTACGCGTGACGCGCCCACACCATACATATCAGACGCACGTTTCGTATCATCAGGCGAAATCTCATATTCACCATACAGGGTCGGCACACCATACACAGGTGGTGTCTTATCAGCCATTGCAAAAGCATTCGTCACCAGAAAACATGCCGTAAAAAAATAACATTTTTTTATCATATTTTACCCCTGCAAACATGCCATCAAATGTGTACGTTCCAACAAATGTGGACGCATGTCGGCCGTCAAACGAATCACCTGTTCTGAACGCATAGGATTTGTACCAACCATCCAATATACATCACCCAAAAATCCAGGATTCCATGCATCCAGCGCCCCATACAGGCGTCCAACAAAATCTGATTTATCCCCCCTGTCGCGTGTCAGTGCCAGCATTACCCCATTTGCCCGAATTCGCATTAAACATTCAAATATATTTTCCCAGTCCGATGCATCTATATCACCAATATCCAAACCAATAATTAATTCTTTGTTAAAGAACAAATCATCACGAACCACATGCAGCGCATTAACCAATATTTCTAAATTTTTTTGTGATACAAATACAGATGCACCCGATGCACCATGCTTAAATGACATATTTATATCAACAGCCAATTGTGACATATCTGCATCCGTTGGCGTATGCGTGCCACCAAAATAAAACCGCGGAATTATTTTTATTGCACGCTTTTCCAACCATGGCCAGACAACACTTACCGCCACTGGCGCAACAGATATCATCCCTGCCCCAGCCGATACGGCAACATCTGCAAAACGCGCCAAATCCGCGCTATCTTCGGCACCAGCGCACCAAATCCCCAGATTGCGTTGCGTATCATTAACAAGACTTGTTATTTCTTCTATCATTATGCTTTTTACTTTATCATAAATATGATATAATCAAAGACAAATGCGAAACAGACTTGATAATATTTTATTGGGAACACTATGGTTGCTGGCGGCAACGCTGGGGACCAGTTTTTGGCTTAACACAAAGTTTGGCTTTAACATATTTTCTGCGCCACATTGGCAATACTTGGCATATTTACAGGCGTCAAAAACACCCGTCGCTGCATCTTTCTATATATCATTAGGGGTTGCAATATTCATCACGATATTTGGACTGTACTTTTTAATCCAGCCAAAACTCCGCAAAATCGTATTACCAATAATAAAGGTAAAAAAGGTTAATGAAAAACCACAACCCAGGGTTGATTCAAAACCTGAACCAACAAACCACAAATCAGATGCATCTGAAATAACAACTATGCCAAAGCCTGAACAACAACCTGCCCAGCAGATACAGCCAACGCCTGTCGCTGCACCACAAAATAATCCATTGCGTCCGCCACACTTGAACCTGCCGACAACAAATTCATACAGTGCGGCACCCATCGCACAACCCGCAACAGCCACCAACACATCATCTGGCAATGATGCAGATAATAATGCAATCCGCGAAATATTTTCCCAAAACGGATATATTGTAAAAAATAATCCGTACATAAACAGATGGCGTCCAAACTTGCTGGCAATTGGCACAAACGAAGTATTATGGATTGGCGCAGTTGGCGCAACAACAACTCAGGTGCGTGCCGCAATTGACAAGTTAAACCAAATATTTTCCGACACATTGGATGATGTATATATCAGTATAAATGGATTTTCTATAAATGCGCCTGATGCGCAAACAACAGAATCTCAAGATATCTTGCTGTTTAATACCATTAATGATTTAGATGCATATATGAAACAACATCCAAATTCCCATCCAACCGCAGAAGAGCAAGAAAATTTTGATGCATATTCTGAATACATTGATACTGTTATCGGATACATAGGAAACCTGTAATGCAATTAAACCAGGGCGCTGCACAAAAAAGACTGAATGATTTGGGTATAAACGATATACCATTGATTCCTGTGCACCCTGTCAACACGAATGTATCACCCGACTGGTTTAGCAAATATCGTAATTTATGTCGTGAATTTATGACTTCTTTAACCGATTCGGTCGAAGAATTATCGTTTCTGAATTTATCCCAAGATGAATTTATGGGATTACTGATGGGGAAACGATTACCCGATAATATATCTATACGTTTCCGTACGCCACTGGTATGGGGCGGGAAATTAGAAATAAAAAATTTGTTTATGTGTCGCACATTTCCAATATCAAATAACCTAGACAGATTTATAATCGAACAATATGGCAATGATGTAATTTGGATGCCAAATCCCGTAAAAAAAATATATGTATCTGCCCACACTATTGGTGGTGGCGATGGCGGAAACGCAACCGAAGACCGCCTGTCACAAATTGCGGCACAAATCGCAGCAGGACGCGGAATGGAATAAAATACAAATGACATGTAATGAATTCTTGGAATTAATCAAATCACGCGGTGCATTAATTGCACCACCGTGTGTGGCACGCAGTATAACTATTGCGAATACATATTTGCAACGTATGCAACTGGCAATATTACCATCATATATGACAGAACTATATGCATCTGTGGGTGGAATAAATATCGGCACAGGATATATTTTTGGACCAGATGATATAAAATACAGTTCAAACGGATATCCTGTGCCCGGGATTATAAAAATAAATCAAGATATCGCATCGATTCCAGCGATTCGCGGCAAAACAGTATTCGGACGTAATGATTTATTTTGGTTTGCTTTTGACGCATTTGGAACATGCTATATGCTTGATAACATATCCTTGCGTCCATTACGAAAATATGATGACCCATTTCGCGCGATGCTAGACTGTCTGGCAGCAGGAAAAATTTAAAATGAAAAAAATATCACTATCCTTATCAGGACATCAAACCAGCATAACTATCGAAGATGAATTCGCCACAGAATTACGACGCATTGCCAATCAGCGCGGAACATCCGTTGCGTCAATTGTTCAACACATTGATGACACGCGTAACGCAAATACAAATTTGTCGTCTGCGGTTCGCGTCTGGATTTTAAAAGCAGTAAAATCCTAGTGATATTTTAATTCTTGTTTTTACGGTTTACCCATATTGCACAAATAATCGCAAAAGATAATATAATTATCATCCATACATCACGACCAATCGTTCGATACACTGTTTTATGTGCGCCCCACACAGCACCGTCCATATATCCCGACATACCAACAGGTATTTCTGACGTTATCTGACCTGCGGATGTTATAAATGCACTGACCCCAGAATAGTTTGCACGAATAATCGGCAATCCTGATTCAATGGCATAACGGCGCACCATGTCCAAATGCTGATATGTTCCAGGTGTTTTTCCAAACCACGTATCATTTGTTATATTTATTATCGCATCAATGTCATCAGCACCACGCGGAATCAAAGAATCAGAAAATATGATTTCATAACATATCGCTGGCGCAAATCTGAAATCACGTCCATTAATATTTATTGAAATAATTTCAGGCCCCACCCCTGCAGACAAATTCCCAGGCGACGGCACAACCGTACCAAATGGTCCATATTCTCCAAACGGCACCAAGTGTGATTTACTGTAAATTTTATCAATTCGCCCTGACGCATTTGCAACAGCCATTGAATTATATAATTTTCCATCATTAAAATATGTTGCCCCCAGAATAATATTTGTTCCCAAAATCTTAGACAACGGCATATCATCATCAACAATTACAAATGGATATGATGTTTCTGGAAAAACAATCAAATCAGGATTGCCATCGCTGGCTGCAATCGACAACAAATTACGAACATTATATTCTGCATTTTGCAATGCCGCGGTACGTGAATTTGCCGCCTTTTGCGCCGCGCTTTGGGCTGGTTGAACAATACGAATAATGGGCGATGCATCATAATATAACGCTGCACGTCGCATATTATACAGACCGTACCCCACACCACATAACCCCAGTAACGAAAAAATAATAACAGCCAATCGATTCGAACGATTGCGCATAAATTCAACCCATCCTGCAATCAATCCAATTATGACAAACGTCAATCCAATTGCGCCCCACAACGACATTGAATTTGCAGCAACTGGGAACGGCATCGTAATATTTGCAATCGGATTCCATGGAAATCCTGTAAACATCCATTCACGCGCCCATAGAACAGCAACCCATATTCCTGCAAAAACAAATGGACGTGCAGATGCCGCGCAACGCGCACAATTAACAAATACAAACGGAATTGAAAAAATAATTCCCCCCGCCACTGCAATACCCAGCAACCCTGGGATTGTCCATATTGCAAATTGTTGCGCCAGTTCTGGCAAAACATATATTGAATGCAACATCCACCAAAACATTGCCACTGCATAGACAGCAGAAAAAGGTAGGCTGCGCAAAAATGTACGCCACCATCCACAATTTGGGTTGCGCGTCATTATCCAATATGCGAATCCAATTCCCAAAATCGACGCCCACCACATATTAAATGGAGCAAACCCTAAACTTGCCATTGCACCACATAATGCCATCAAAAAATACTGCCTAATACCATTTGTAGTTACCAGCAATTTTTTAAAGAACGCAACCAATCTATCGCCTGGGCAACCATTAATATCACAAGATGAAAAATCGCTGTATGTGGCTGTCACATCTTCATACGGGTTTTTTATACCCATCTTTTTCAGTATTGCTATTTCCATATTTTCCATTTTTTTTGCATCACTTTCACGTATATGGTCATACCCCTGCAAATGCAACATTCCATGCACAACCAAATGCGTAATATGATGGTTCACAGGTATATTTTGTTGCGCTGCTTCACGCAATACTGTATCCAGCGAGATATAAATATCCCCCATTAAAATATCATCACCCAATTCAAACGATAAAACATTCGTCGGCTTGTCCATACCACGATACTGTTTATTCAATGAATGTATTTCTTTGTCATCAGTCAGCGTAATCGATACTTCGGCATTTTCATATTTTGACGCGACCGCCATTTTCGCAATACGTTCAAAATCAATACGATACTTTTTCCAACGCTTGTCGTTATAATTTACATAAACTTTCATTTTGTTATGCCATATTGTTTGTATTATTACCATGCATATTCAATTTACGGATAAAGCCATTTTGCATATTATGCAAATTGCCCTGTCCTGCCTTAAAGGCAACATGTTTAGATTTTTTCTTTCCTGGTCTGGTATTTTTTATTTTATTTGACACGCGGGTTACATCACGCTGAACACGTTTGTTTCCATTCGCGACAGACAATTTATAATTTGCCAATGCCTTTTGCATATTGTCCAACTGTTCATAGGCAAATCCAGCATTATAATATGCCGCGGCATATTGCTTTTTATCGCCAATTTCAAAAATTATTTTGTGTGTTTGTTCAATTGCATCTGCATATCGTCCCAACTTGTTATACGTTGCAGCCAAATCATTATGCAATAATGCATTGTCAGAATGTTGTTCTATCAACCGTTCAAATGCCGCCGCGGCACCTGTATAGTCCTTTTTACGATACAGCGCAACCGCATCATTATATTGTCCTTCGTAATCAGACATATACATATCAATTACCAATTCCTTTGATGGCTGCGGAATGATATGTATTATATTCGAATCCCCCAAGTTGCATTTACCACTTTGACATGCTGATACAACATCACTTGGCAAATAATCACGAACTTTTTTCCACCCATTTAAACTTTGTCCACGCTTGTTAACAGGATTTGCCAGCCATTCCTTGAATAGCGCATACGTCGCCCTGTTAACACTACGGTTTGGTGCACGTCCTGTGAAAAATTTATCTTTCTTTCGCCCCATACATTCATAGAATTCGTATATACCATTTACAGGACAATCCAATAACATTTGTGGTTCAATGTCACCTGTCAAAAGTCCTGCCTCTATCCAACGGCGCCATTGCAGCCCCGCCCCACCAGCCAGATAATTTCCCAATTTATCTGCCAATGACACGTCCGTGGCACCATTTATAAACGCATTCCCAAATGATTCATTACTGACAACGGGAAACTCGGCAAAGCGTTGTAATACCAGACTGTCTGGCAACGCATACCCATACTGTTTGAAATCATTTCGCAATCTGGCGAAACGTTCTTTATGATTTCTATCTTTTTTGTTTTCTATTAATTTAGACCCAGAATTATAAATCACAGACCCCAAACTTAAAGCACGTTGCGTAGAATTAATATCTATTTTATCAAATGCAATATCATAGCAATACATTATAAAAAATGTTTCTTCGCTTAAATGCCAACGCGCTAATTCAAATGCTTCTTCTGTTGATATTGGTGGCGTATTCAGCGTCACAGATGTTCCGTCCATTAAAACCGTTGAACCAAAACCAATTGTTGGTATACCTTTGGAATCACGATACGGTGTATGCATCCCAGTTTCTGGGTCAACATGTACCCCTTCTTTTGAAATCAAATCCGCAATCAAATATGGTGTGATTGACTGAATACGCGCCAGATAGGCACCGTATGTATTTGGCTCGACCGTCAATTGATTATCCAAATCCAATGTCAGTTCCACCTGAGGCAATACTTGGTCATCATTATTTTCGTCTGCGGTTAATGCATCATACCCCTTAACACCACCTGCCACCATTGCAAGCATCATATAGTACAAAATATGCGATGACAGATTAGGATATTTTTTCGCAAACGATTGTAATTTTTTATCCTGTCCTTTTTTATTTTTTCCAACATTCATACCCGCCAGCGCACGCTCGACCCCTCGCGTCAAATGATTATCCAGCGTTATGTATTTCGCTGCCCACAATAAGAATTGGGACAAGCCTGATAATCCAATTCCTGCAATACGTGCCCCCTTGCCCATTGCAGACGCAGGCTGTGTTTCCTGGATGCGCTTTGTCGCACGTCCAAATGCCCGATGTGGTGCATTTACAATTTTTTCAAATTTCTTAGACACTTGTTTTATCCCCTTTTGCCCAAACCTGTTTTTTTAGCGATTTTGCTACGACGCGATGCGTACGCTGGCGCAACCATCGGATAAGAATCTGGCAACCCCCATTTCTTTTTATACTGGTCTGGTGTCATTGAAAAACGACGCATTAAATACCGACGTAACATTACATGCCATGTACCATCTTCTAAACATTGTATCTTATCATTGCGCACAGAATCACGAATCTGTTGTGGCGATGCAAACTGATGTGCGGTTAGCGTTTCGCGTGCCGCCCGCACTGCAGCATCCATCGACAAAGTCGGATTTGCAGAAATTGCCGCAGCGGCTAAATTTGCGACAGCCAATGTAATATCTGAATTTTTACTGCTATTTACCAATTGCCAATTCCTTATTAATTTAATAAAATAATTATACCACAAATAAAGACGAAATAAAATCAAAGTAAAGCAATGCAAAACGAAAACAGACCATTAGCAGACCTGATGCGCCCACAGAACATTTCCGATGTTGTGGGGCAACGTGCGCTGTTGGGGGAAAATGGTTTGGTACGACGTATGGTTGATAATCGCAAGTTATCAAACCTAATATTATGGGGCCCGCCAGGATGCGGGAAAACTACAATTGCACGTGCATTGTCCAATTCTGTTGATATGGATTTTATGCCAATGTCTGCTGTATTTTCTGGAACCGCAGATATAAAAAAAGCGATGGAGGCTGCAAAACTGCGCCGTGAAATTGGTCAACATACATTATTATTTATTGATGAAATACATCGTTTCAATAAAACACAGCAAGATACATTATTACCATATTTAGAAGATGGCACTGTCGTATTTATTGGTGCAACGACTGAAAACCCCAGTTTTAACCTGAACAACGCGTTACTATCCAGATGTCATATCGGCGTGTTGCAACCACTGGACACAGACGATTTGCTGACATTAATGACGCGCGCTGAAAAATTTTTAGAATTAAAATTGCCATTAACCCAGGATGCACGAATGCACCTGGCCCAGATGTCTGATGGTGATGCACGATTTTTATTAAATACAGTTGAATATTTAATATCCGCAAAATTTAAAAAAGACCTGACCCCAGATGAATTGGATAATGCGATTCAGAAACGCGCGCCAATGTCTGATAAATCAGGCGATGAACATTACAATTTAATATCAGCGGTGCATAAGTCACTGCGTGCATCTGATACAGATGCCGCGCTGTATTGGACTGCACGAATGATGACATCTGGTCAAGACCCAATGTATTTATTTCGTCGCTTAACACGCTTTGCAATGGAAGACGTCGGACTGGCAGACCCGAACGCAATGCAAATGGCACTGACCGCCTGGCAGGTATATGAACGTATGGGTTCCCCAGAAGGTGATCTGGCGTTAACGCAACTGGTAATATACCTGGGCACGGCCCCCAAAAGTATCGCAAATTACAAGGCGCAAAAATCTGCATATGCATCTGCGCGCCGCACAGGCAGTGTTCCACCACCAAAAAATATTCTGAATGCACCAACAAAAATGATGAAAGATTTAGGATATGGTAACGGATACATATACGACCCAGAAACCACATCTGGATGCAGTGGTCAAAACTGTTTTCCTGAATCTATGCCACGTGAAAAATATTACACCCCGATTGAACGTGGCTTTGAACGTGAAATAAAAAAGCGTCTGGAATACTGGGAATCATTTCGCAAGAAATAAATTCAGAAAACATTAACGTTGTAATTCTGATATCATTGAACGTACGTTTGATAATACATCGGTATGCATGGCACGAACACCAACATTTGCCCGACAAATCAGTCGCGTTAACACACGCCCAGGTCCTAATTCATATGCACGCGTAATATTATACCGTGGGAAATTTTCCATAATTTCTAGCCAATGAACACCACTTGTCATTTGGTCCATCAAAGCATATTCGCCCAATGTCACGATGTGCTAAATCAGATACGTGTTCAAATGTATGACGTGCAACGGCAAATTGATGAAAAATATCTTTGCACATGCCTACATACTGGGCGCCCTGACCTGGAAAAACAAATACGGTATTTCCTTGCATTATACAATTATATTATACCCGCCAATATAATTGTCAACAAAATGCGTCTTAGAACAATATATTAACACGTGTTCCGATTTGAATATCATCGCCTTCAAATTCATAACCAATTTGACCAACATATTGGGTGCGACCATATTGACGAACAACCTTGCCATCCAACCATTCTTGGTCATAGTCTGGATTTGTTGATTTGCGCCACGTAAATTCTGCACCCAAACGCCAATCTGGGTTTATACGAAAATATGCACTGGGGATAAAATCAATATATGACATACCACGCGTATCATCAAATATCCAATTTGACTTTACAGTTGCCGCCAATGTAAATCCAGTCCACTGACGCCCAAAGCGCAAACCAGCATAATATGTTGAATCAGCAAAATAAGGGGTACGAACATGTGAACTGCCCCCGAATTTTAATCCCGCCAAAACATCCGTAATTATACGTTGGTCATTATCTGATGCACGTGCCAAGCGATAAATTCCACCAACGTCAATTGCAGAAAAACCATCTTCATGACCATCAAAGTCATTCTGATAATGAACATTTATACCCATCGATAAGCGATTATTAAAACCATATGATACAGATTGACCGACACGCAATACACTGTCTGAAAAAGACAATGTTGTATTTGATAAAATTTCTTCTATTGACTGTAAATACAACGGGTCTGATGTATCACGTGCCAACACATCATCTGCGCGTGCCGCACTAACAACCACCAAACAAGAAAACACCAAAATAACAGAAAAAATTTTACGCATATTTAATTACCCAACAAAATAAAAAACAACACACATGGTCCCGACTAAAATCGGGACCATTATATCAAACAATATTTAGAACATAAATATCGCCTGCAACCCAATTGTGGTTTCACGATAATCACTTAATTTTGCGTTACCGTGCTTTACCCAATTGTTAATGTATTCACCTACACCATTTGTTGCACCATATACCCAGTACCCCAGATGTTTATCATCAGCACTATCATATATAGATGTCTTTGCATACAAATTCAGCGCGAACCAATCATTTGGCTGCCAACCGATTGCACCCTTAATCGATGCCTGGTTATGCCAGTCATAGTTTCCGATGATGGCTTCCAAATTCAATGTCCAATCTTCGTCCAGTACACTGAACATACCGACACCACCTTCGACATAGAACGCATCATCTGTATCAGTTTTATATGCCAAGAATATTCCAGCCTTGTTACCATCAACAGTTGTACCTTCGATGCCATTACCGTATGAAGATCCATCAAATGATACATACCAACCACGCGCCAAACCATAGATTGTTGAACGCGCAACCTTGTACCCT
>JBJEXB010000048.1:0-14157 GCA_051885395.1 Candidatus Enterousia sp.
ATCAGTTACCGTGACAAAGAATTTCGTGTCAAAATGGAAAGATTTACGATCGCTAACAATACAATTACAGCCAGATGGAGATAATATTTTAATTAAAGTTAAGGAGGCAACTTTTTATAACTTCAAAGATAGAAGTGATGGATTTAAAAAATTTGTTAGTATTTTGCTCATGTTGTCAACACGTGTTGAATGCGGAGAAATCAAAGATGCTGTGATTTTAATAGATGAACCAGATGAAAGCTTATATCCAACAGGAGCAAAATATTTAAGAGATGTGTTAATCGGTTTGTCGGCTAATAATATAGTAATATATTCAACTCATAGCCCTTTTATGATTGATAAAAGTAACATTGAGCGACATTTGATTGTAAAGAAAACGGATAAAGATATCACTGAAATTATAAAGGCAGATGAATCGAAATATGCAACAGATGAAGTTTTACTAAATGCTATAGGAACGTCATCTTTCGAATATATAAAAGACACGAATATAATTTTTGAGGGATGGAGTGATTGTAAATTTTTTGAACTGGCGTTAACTTCTAAAAAGCAGGCTCATAAAAACATCATAAAACGGTTTAAAAATGTTGTTGGAACTGCTTATGCACATGGCTGCCAATCAATACAACACGTAACACCCTTACTTAAATTATCAGAAAAAAACATCCTGATTTTTACAGATTCAGATAATCAAGCTATTAACTCCAAAACAAAATACGAGGAAGATAACGGCTATCAAAAGGAAAATTGGTTTACATTTGAAACATTGGGCGGTGCAAGAAATGAAACAATTGAAGATTATATAAATAACGCCGAACTGTTGCAAGGTGCTTTAAACTCGATCAATAACGAACATCAGATAAGAGATAAGGGGAATAGAAAAGTTATGCAATTTGTTCAGGACATGACAAAAGAACAAAAAAATGAATTTAAAAGGTTTCTTATTAGTAATTTAAAACCAGAAGATATAAAAGATGAATATTATTCGGTTATTCTTAGCAATTTAGCAGAGAAATTATCTTAAGTAAGGCTAAAAATACGATAAAGTTTGTCGTGATTAGAAGAATAAAAAGTTTTTATGGGCACCACTTTGAACGTTTGTCCATGTATAATGGCTCAAGATTTCGTCTAAATTCTTCAACAACGTTGTTAATATCTGTGCTTATTTTGTCGCCAGATACTATTTGGCCATCCTTCATTTTGTAAAATATTATATCATGCAGGTGTTCATACTCTGGAGTATCTTTGCCATAATACAAATCCTTCGAAGCTTGTAAAATTATTAAGTTGTAACTCGTTAATTTTAGAAATGCTGACATTATTTCTTTGCCCCAATAGATATAAGCTTGATTCTGTAATGTTCGAAACCTATCCAGTACTTCACGCTGTTGTTCAAGTCTTCGGTGCGGAACAAGGTACTGTAATCGTTCAGGATATACATCTGCATTAGTTGGATGCGACTCTTTTTCTGCTTTTATCCATTTATGGGCTTCGTCAATTTCATCTTTGGATATAGCTGGTATTCTGGCATGGATATATACATCTTGTAACTCACATGCGGCCAACATAATCTCAGCAGCCAGCTCAATTTTCTTTTTTCCTATAAATTCTCGTTTCCAAGTATATAATGCCAGACCTGCAATAACTGCAGTAGCAACAGATGCAAAGGCGGTAATAATATTCGCTATTTCCATGGTTCGATTATCTCTTCAACAATTCCTCCAACACACCTTTTTGCACCATGTCGATGTTCAGGATGTAGTCTGTTGTGTCGAATGTGTCTCGTAATGGACGTTGAGTTTTCTGCCAACCGTAACCGTCTGTAATCCAGATGAACTGGTGGCCGTCATTGGTCCATTGATGATAAATGTCTGCATATTCGCCAGCCGTCGATTTCAATTTAGAACCACCACCACCATAGAAATTCGTTTCAATCAAATACAGTTTATGTGGTGTGTTGATTGCAAAGTCGATACGTTTGGATGATTTGTTAACCGTAATCTTCTTGCCCCATTGTTTGTAAATCTTATCAGCGGTCGCCTGTGCGATGTATTCGTATCCATTGCGCTGGCAAATATCTTTAATAAAGAATTCCGCCAGGTTTTCCATTGATGTGCCACTGCGGTTTTTACGGCCGTTGGAATCAAGGCCGACTTCAACACCAATGAAGTAATCTGGGATGGATTTAATTGTGCGGTCGGACAACAGGTCCAAGAAACCGCTTTCTTTCATAAACATTGCGCCATCTGCCGGTGACATTGGTTTGCTGAAGTCAAAACGGGTCAAATCGAATTTACGCATATCTGTCAGCAGGCAGATATTTTTATCTCTACAGGCCAGTAATGCCGGAACAATTTTAATCACGTCTGGATACTGTGCCAGTAATTCACGTGCAGCCTTCTCAATATCTGCTTCGCCAATCAGGGTATTTAACAGATTCAAAGAAACCTTTACACTTTTATAATTCTTCAGAACTTTTTGCCAGTTTACAAAGTAATCCCACGACTTGATGGTTTCTTTCAGGTTGCCGACCAAGTAGTCAAAAACCTCATCATCGTTTTTGCAACCCAACAGCTTATTAAATATCTGACTGTATTTCATTTTTTAATCCTTCTTTTCAGATGCATCATATAATCTTTTTTCAGCCAATTCAACAAATTGTGATTCCATGTCTATGCCAACAAAGCGGCGGCCATGTTTCAGTGCGGCGACACCGGTTGTGCCACTGCCCATAAACGGGTCCAGAATCAAATCTCCAGGATTGGTTGATGCCAAGACTATGCGTTCCAATAATTCTAATGGTTTCTGTGTTGGATGCTTCCCGTGTATTTTTTCGGATTTGGTTGGTGTGCCAATTGCCCAAACACTACGCATCTGACAGCCCGGCTTTTTAATAAAGTCTTTTGGGAAATCGCCGTTCTTCATCGCTTCATAGTTGAAAGTATGCTTGGATTTCTTGTTCTTTCTGGCCCACAGCAATGTTTCGTGGCTGGCTGTAAAATACCGGCAAGACATATTCGGGCTGGCATTTGGCTTAAACCAAGTAATGTCGTTCAAGATATGAAAACCCAGCAACTGCATCGCATAGCCGCATGAATAAATACTATGATATGTACCGCTGACCCACAGGGTGCCATTTGGCTTTAATACACGATGACAGGCACACAGCCACTTTTTATGAAACTCGAAATCTTCACTAAGGCCATGCGACTTATCCCAATCGCCTTTGTTCACAGAAACAACACAACCATTCTGGCAGGTGATACCACCATTGGATAGCATGTATGGTGGGTCCGCAAAAATCATGTCAAAAGTGTTTTCGGGGATTTCGGCTAACTTTTTCAGGCAATCTTCACAATAAAGTCGATACTGTTTCTTATTCATAATTTGTAATCAAAAGTTCCCGAATTGCATCACGACCGTCCGCCTTGGAATTTATCAGTCGCTTGGCCATAATGCGATTTATCTTATAATCTTGGTACAGGTCATCAAAGAACAGGTCGTCAACATAGTTCGTTGGGTCGGAATTACTCAGCATCTGCAAAGCACCCATTTGATGACAGACATCAAAAACGTTTTTTAATCTGATTTGTTCATTGTCATCAAAGTCACCAACCGCATATGAATTAAATGATGAAGTCTCACGAATTGGGCGATATGGTGGGTCATAGTATATAAATGTGTCATCCGTCACATACTTTGATGTATCGCCAAAATCACCCTGAATAATTGTTGCAATCTGCAAAGCATCAGACACATTACGCAGGTTTTCTTCATCCAATATACGTGGGTTTGTATATTTGCCCATTGGAACATTGAACTTGTTTTTGCTGTTTACACGGAACAGGCCATTAAAGCAAGTCCGGTTCAAGAATATCGTCAATGCCGCACGGCGAACAAAACCGGTACGATAGACATTCGCATCGATATCTTTGTCGAATTCATTATATTCATCACGACGTGCGTAATAGTATTCTTTCTGATTTTCGGTCAATCGATATTCGGTCTGCAATTTGGTTAATTCAACAATCAATTCATCAACATTATGCTTGATAACATTGTACAGAATAACCAATTCAGGATTGATATCGAACAAATATGCTTCTTGGATTTGGTATTTATTATAGATGTCAAAGAACACAGCACCACCGCCAACAAACGGTTCAACATAGCGTTTGATGCCACCCATTTTCAGTTTTAATGGCAATTTAGGTTCGATTTGGTCCAATAACTGACCCTTGCCACCAGCCCATTTCAAGACAGGTTTGCAATCAACATAATCCGGCAATCTGGCGGGTATAGCAATCACGTATTCCGTTCCTTTGACTTGATAATAGAAAATATAGCAAAATTGATCCAGTAATTTTTCACTTTGCAGAATGTGAAAAAAACGATAAACAGCACTTAATGTTCTATTTTATATGCGGATACCATCTGGACAAATTTGCGCTGGATATGAGGGAGTAGCCATGCCTGGCGAAAGGTAAGTTTGCCACCATTTGTTCTGCGTATCGCCGATTCCAGTTTGCATAACGAACGACAGGCGGCAAAGTAGAGCATAGTAAAATTTGTATTATGGTTAGGTTGTATCTCGTCAAAGTGCTTATACTCCATGTGCGTCCCCTTAAAAAAGTTGTCGTATTTGTGCTTATCTTTCCAAGATTGTCCAGTCATTTGTTCATAATAACAAAAATAAAAATACACAGATGTACACCAGATGTGTGATTTTTTGCAGAAAAAAGTTGGTATGCTGCGGTTTTTACTTTTGTGACAGACGGACTAGCGTTCCGTGTGTCATCGGGTAAAAAAGCAAGTTTTTGGACATTGTGTATCAAAACACAAAAACATCCGCCCGTTGAAATTACTTTGTTTTTTATGTGATTTTTATGAAAACATAATGAAATCTACATAGAAATCTACCGGCATTTTCTGTGTGATTCTGTGTGATTATGTAATTGTATGAGATGGTATAAGACGGTATTTAATCCATTTTTGGACAATTTTGGGCCATTTTCCAGTATGTAGAAAACAATAAAAAATCCGCAGAAATCTGCGGAAATCTTGGCTCGGGCAGCTGGACTCGAACCAGCGACATACGGATTAACAGTCCGTTGTTCTACCGACTGAACTATGCCCGAATAGCGAACACAATATTATATCAAAAAGTCGCAGAAGTCAAGCATTTTTTGAATATTGTCATAATATTGTGTAACATGCAGAAATCCGGGGCTTTTTCCTGTGTGTTTTCGCCCAGGTGTAGCGTGTGTGTAAAACATTTTTTTTTCGCCTTTTTCGGGCTGTTTTTGTCCGTGCGTCTGGGTGGTTTTTTGTGAGCAATGTTCTGAAACAATTATAAAGCGAATTATGTGGCGGAAAACTGCGGTTTTGTCGCTTTGTGTGTCTAAAAAAGGTTATTGGCGTGTGTATCACTAAGCACATTATCGCCGCAGTCCGTGTGTTTGAACAACCATTTATCCCGGAAATCCACCAAAAACACCACAAGTGTTGTTGCAGTTTGGTTCAATCTGTGTAGCGCCTGTGTAAAATACTGAACAGTCGGGACGGAATGCGTTTATATCTGTATCCAGATTCATCAGAAAACGCACGCTTTTTTGCACGTGTTTTTTCAATGTAGCGATCCACACCAAATTTTGTAAAAACACACCACATTTTTGCTACACAGAAAATGCTTTTTATATATTTGATTTACATTTATAAATTAGGTTGCTAAAATAAGAATAAAAGCAATGGTAATATGATGAAGAAAATCATGTTGGTTTTGTTATTAACCTGTTGTGGGTGTGATAGTAACAGTTTGTTTGAAGCATGTAAAAAATCTGATAAATGCATGGAAAAAATGTATGAGTATGTTCAAGAACAAGGATTTGTCAGTCAAGAAAAATGTATTGTATACATAAAGGCAGCACAACAGTTATGTAATGCCAGCCTAGGTATCGCAACGATAGGGCTATTAGATGAAGACTTTTAAAGAATTAAAAATGAAAGATAAGCAATTTGAATATGATTTGTTGGTCGGACAGATACGTGGATCAAACCAGGTAAGAGACACAGAGAGATCTATATATCCGACACTTGTTGAACATGCCAAAGGTGCAAGCGTATCTTTGTGGCTCGTGTGTATTATTATAGGATATTGTTTGTTTTTTAATTATGGCGTGAATTGGTTATTTTCCTTGATTATAGTAGTGGCGTTGCGCTTCTGTATAGATATCTACTGCATTCATAAAAAAGATCGCTATGAAAGAAAATTGTTCTTAGAAAATGCGGAACGTGACGATTTGAGAGAAATATGTTCTGGTGCAACTAACTTTAGAGTAGAAATTATCTTAAAAACGCCAGAATATAGCAAGCAAAACAAACAAGCAGATACCACAAAGGCAAAACAATATTATAACCACATATCTTTGTTCAAGGTTGCAGACGGTTGGATTTTTTCTGGAAGACGGCCGGTGTACTTGCAAAAAGATTTGGCAAAAGAATCAGAAATTGTTTTTGTGCATGAAACAAACAAATTTATAAAAAACGACACTACACAAGTTGTTATGTTTCCGATTCCCAAGAAAAATAGTTCGAAACAAATATATGCAAAATTCTACTTGTCGGTTAATGACGAGTATATAAAGTTAGAAGAATCTTATCTGGATCATACAGAACTTAAAAAAAACGACTGTGGATTGGGAGATATTTACATTGATATAGATTCTATAAAGAACAAAGTCTATAAAAGAATAGTTGCTGCGTATCAGCCTTATAATGATGCGTGTAGTTCTGTAAAGCCTCATACACCAGAAAGCAAAGAATGTGGTGACAATATACAAAACTTCAGATTTTCTGAAGAATTTGCCAAATTAAAATTCGCACCATTGAACACAGAAAAAACAAAGGGCGTTTTATTACAAGATGTTTCATTCACACATAACCGTAAAAACTCTTATTCGCATAAATATAATGAAAATGTGGATAGGTTGATTGCGGGAGCGATACATACTTATGAAACGGAATTTTTTATAGTAAAAATTTTCCAGGGACAAACTTATCAAAGGGTGGCATAGGAGAACATGGAGTGAATTATGTGATTATAAAAGAATACAACAATAACAAACCGCCCATTCGGGCGGTTTGCTTTAACTGATGATTGTTATGAATTTTCCCTTTGGGGCAAAATCAACATGCTCATCTACTAAGATGGGTGCATATTTTTTATTGTTTGACACCAAGACAAAGTAGCTATCATTCAATTTTTGAAACTTTTTTATTTTAAATCCGTTGTCATATCTGCAAAAAATAATATCGCCATTTTCTGGTGTTTCGTTTTGTTTGTATCTTTTGAATAATAACAAAGATCGGTCTGGTAATTCCGGTTCCATAGAATCGCCTTTTACAGAAACTAAGATCAATTCTCTTGGGTCATGCTTAATCAATGATGATTTTACCGGTATTGTTGTTAGACCGTCTTCGTCATCAATAAAACTGTCATCGGAACCTGCGCGAGCATCGCCAACATATAAAATGTTTATTGTTTCGCTGCCGTCTTCATCAATAAAAATGTAAGTGCCATCTTCTTTGCGCCTGACTTTACCTGCGGCAACAAAACGTCGCAAATGATAGAGTATCGCAGATTTTAATTTTTGTGGGTCTGCATGTATTCCGTTGACTATGTCGGTCAGACCCATGGAACACTGGGCGTTTGACTTCAAAAACGTCAAAATTTCTTCTTTAAGCGTCATAAAAACTCTCTTCTTCGCATCAATTATAACATAAAAAAACAAATAAAAAAGCAGAATTTTATCATCGTGTTCTATAAAAAAATAGAATACCCTTGACTTGGTGAACAAATATGGTATAACGTATGGCGAATAATGTAATTGACTAAGTAACGAAAGGAGTAAATATGTCAGACAAAATTCATAATTTGTTTATCAGCCACTCGTGGGCGTATTCTGATAGCTATGACCGTTTGGTCGATCTGTTAGATAGTGTGAGCGGATTCAAATATAAAAACTACTCTGTGCCCAAAGATGACCCTATACATAATGCATCAAATGATGCAGAATTAGAAAAAGCGATAGAAAAACAAATCGTAATGGCTAGCGCGGTGATTATCCTAGCAGGGGTATATAGCACATACAGTAAGTGGATAAATAAAGAAATTGAAATAGCTAAACGTTTACAAAAAACAATAATCGCCGTGGAGCCTTGGGGATGTGAACGGACTTCAAGAATTGTCAAGGAAAGTGCAGATCATATTGTTAAGTGGCAGGCAAGTTCTGTGGTTGATGCCGTAAAAAAGGCAGCTTAATATGTCTGACGATAAAAAATTAGAAATTTATAAAATGTTTGTGGATAGTGCCTCCAAAGTATCGGAGGCACGTTCTAAAGTCAATGCGTTTTTTGTAGCATTAAACGGGCTTATAATCGGTTCTAACGCAATGGAAATGATTGCTGCTTTGTTTGTGTTTGGGATTGTGTGTAATGTGTTATGGGTGCAGTCCATCAAATCGTACAAATGTCTAAATGATACTAAATTTAAGGTGATTCTCGACATGGAAAAAGAAATGCCATTCCAATGTTTTACTGCTGAACAACAAATTTGCACAGGTGAGAAACGCAAAAATTTTACAGCAATCGAACAATATATACCCTATGCAATGATTGGCATGTATGTGGTAATGCTGTTTTGTAAATACTGGGATTGGTTGGTAGGTGTAATTTGTTGGTGTTCATAAAATCTATCCAACAACATCCAAAACCGTACATCGGATATGCTGAAAAACTGTTTTGGGGATTTGTAAAAAAATCGGTGTAAAATGGGGTGCTGTGTAGCGGCTGTGTAAAACACAGACCTGCTTAAACCCCATTTGAAGCCTGTGTTCGTAAAAAACAGTGCCAATTTTAATATCAGAAAAATCCCAGATTTACGGGGTGTTCGGAACTAAATCAAGTTATAGGAAGATTGAGTTGTTTGTGTTAACAGTCCTTTGTTCTACCGACTGAACTATGCCCGAATAGCGTTGCTTATATTATATGCTTTTATACAACATTTCAAGTACTTTTTTTATCTTATTTGGATTTTTTTCTTTTAAGGGCTGATTTTTGCATGTTCAAAGGCAACATTATGATATGGAGACAAAAAATAATTACTTCTTGGTATTCTGTGCCGTTGTTGCCAAGGCGTGTTCTTTTGCGCGTGCAACGCGCAGTTTCTGTTCTTGCTGAGCCAGTTTGTCGATTGCGCGCCAAAGGTCAGAATGTGTCATTGTTTCGCATCCTTACATCTGTATATATGATGTATTATTTCATATTATGGTGGCTTTTCCTATCGGAAAGAAATCCTTGGTTTTGGTGTTCCTTTTGGGGATTAAATTTATTGCAGGTTTGATTTTTCGGTGCTATATTTTGTTACGTCCAATAAAGATGACAAAAAAGGAAACAAAATGTTGTTGAAAGGAAAAAAGATTTTAATCACAGGCGTTGCAAACGATTGGTCTATGGCGTGGGCAATTGCCAAGCGTGCCCATGAAATGGGGGCTGAAATCGCAATGCCATACGCGATGCCAAATTTGGAAAAACGTGTACGCCCACTGGCAGAATCAATCAATGCGAAATTTGTCCAAGAATGCAATGTTCAAAACGATGAACAGATGGATGCATTGTTCGCAAATATTGAAAAAGAATGGGGACATCTGGATGGTATGCTGCATGCAATTGCGTTTTCTGATAAAAACGAATTGACGGGACGTTATGCAGATACAACACGTGATAATTTTAAAAATACGATGGATATTTCTGTGTATTCATTGGTTGATTTGACACGCCGTGCGTCTAAGTTAATGAAAGATGGTGGTTCAATTGTTGCATTGACATATTTTGGTGGGGAAAAATCTGTGCCAAACTATAACGTAATGGGCGTTGCAAAGTCCGCCCTGGACAGCAGTGTTCGTTACCTGGCATCTGACCTGGGACGTGATAAAATCCGCGTAAATGCAATCAGTGCTGGCCCAATTATGACATTGGCATCATCTGGTGTTGGCGGGTTCAAAGCAATGTTGCGTTTGAATGCAGAACAAACACCATTGCGCCGCAATATGACATTAGAAGATGTGTCGGGTGCTGCCGTTTATTTATTCAGTGACCTGTCATCTGCGGTGACCGGTGAAGTCCATCACGTTGACTGTGGTTATTCGACCACAGGTATGATGCCGAATGAATTAAAAGACATTCTGCTGAAAGGTCTGGACGCATAATTAAAAATTTTTTATAGCCACCGAGTGTTGGATAATAACACTTTGTGTGAGGTATTAATACACCAATGCAAAATCCGCCATTTGGCGGATTTTGTTGTTTGCGTTTGTATATAATAATCATTTATTGATTATGTTTGTGAAATCGTCTTCGCCCCAGATTGTGATGCCCAGGTCGCGAGCCTTGGCGAGTTTAGAACCTGCATCCGCCCCCGCCAGAACTATGTCGGTTTTTGCAGAAACGCTGCTTGATACGCGCGCACCCATTTTTTCTAATATTTCCTTGGCGGCATCACGTGTGTAATTTGCCAGTGTTCCTGTCAGGACGATTTTCTTGCCTGCAATTGGACTGTCAGTTATTTGTGGGGCATTTGCGGCATCGTGTATATGTATTTGCTGGGTCAGTGCATCCAAGACAGACTGATTGTGCGAATCTGCAAAGAATGATACGATTTCATCCGCCATAACATCGCCGATACCATCAATCTGTTTTAATTTCCATGCGGGCGCATTGCGTACGGCATCAATTGTTCCAAAATTCCGCGCCAGGATTTTGGCAGTAACCTCGCCAACCTCTGGTATTCCGATGGCGAACAATACGCGATGCAGGTCAATTTCGCGTGCGCGTTCAATTGCATCATTCAGATTTGTAACAGATTTATCCCCAAATCCGTCCATTTGTTTAATGTCATTGCCATGACGGGAAATCAATGTAAATATATCCGCAGGCGTATTTATCCAGCCACGCGATATGAACAGTTCCAGTTGTTTGGTTCCCAATCCTTCGATATCAAATCCCTTGCGCGAAACAAAGTGTTCCAATTCGCCAATACGTTGTGCTGGACAGCCCAATGTATTAACGCATCGGCGTGCAACTTGCCCTGATTCTTGGATGACGGCACCACCACATACAGGGCAGGTGGTTGGGAATTCAAACATGGTTGCGTTTGGCGTACTTTCTGCCACACCAACAATTTGCGGAATAACATCGCCTGCGCGCTGGACCGTGACCTTGTCCCCAATTCGTATATTCAGACGTTTGATTTCATCTGCATTATGCAGTGTTGCGCGTGATACAACAACCCCACCAATATTAATCGGTTCCAGTTCTGCAACAGGTGTTAAAACGCCTGTGCGTCCAACCTGGATTGTGATATCGCGCAACGTTGTTACCGCACGTGCGGCAGGGAATTTGTATGCAACCTCCCACCGAGGGCTGTTCGCACGCGCACCCATGCGTTCCTGTAAATCAATGTTATTAACCTTGATAACCAGACCGTCAATATCAAACGGTATATCAGGACGCGTCAGCATCATGTTATTATATACATCCTGGATTTCATCCAGTGTTCTGGCAAAGTGCGCATATGCGCGTGTGGTCTTGAATCCCCACGATTCCAATTTATCAAAGAATTCACTTTGTGTTTGCCATGTGCGTTTTGATAATTCGCCGTATGTATATCCAAACGCGGACAGACGGCGTGTCGCAGTTACCTGTGGATTTAATTGCCGCAGTGAACCCGCCGCCGCATTACGTGGATTTGCAAATATTTTGCCCCCGAATTTTTCGGCCACTGCATTTAAAGCCAAGAAATCGTCACGCATCATATATACTTCACCACGGATTTCAATTATATCTGGATAATCACCGTTCAGGCGTTGCGGAATATCTGGAATTGTTTTCAGGTTTTCAGTTATATCTTCGCCCAAGACACCACTGCCACGGGTGAGCCCCCGCACCAATACACCATTTTCATACCGTGCGGAAAATGATACACCATCGATTTTTAATTCAATAAAAACATCGTGGTCAGATAATTTATCGAACCAATCTGCAACCTCTGATTCATTAAATACATCAGATATTGACAGCATCGGCACACTGTGTTGATGTGATTTAAATTTATCTGATACTGGTGCGCCAACGTGTGTTGATGCGCCAGATTCCGCGAGCTCTGGGTATTCAGATTCAATCGCCAATGCGCGCGATTTTGCCGCATCATACGTTGCGTCATCTACAACTGGGGCATCATTTTGATGATATGCGATATCCCATTGCTTTAATTTTTTTATTAAATCTGCGTGTTCTGCACGAACGAATAAATCTGGTGTCTTTGTCATATCGCGATTATAGAAAATTGTAATATTTAACACAATGAAAATATCGTCATAAACACCTAAAAAAAATAGGAAACGAATCGGAATTACAGGATGCGAAACTATATCAATATGCAATTTATAGTAGATACCAACATTGAAAATATGCATGAAAGCAAAAAATTTATAATAAAATCGACTGAAAACAATAGGTTGTAAGTCAGATGAATTTTTTAGTAAAAAATTGCTTGCGACAAGGAAATTATTTGTGATAAAATTTATGAGAAAAACAAATAAAGTACAACCTATAGTTGTTTAAAAAAAAGGAGGGTGGATTATGTTTCATACATGTATATGGCGTGCAATTGATATGCTGGCAGAAAAGAATAATACATCCTGTTCTGGTTTGGCACGACGCAGTGGTCTGGACCCAACGGCATTCAATAAAAGCAAACGTTACACGCGTGCTGGAAAACCACATTATCCATCAATGAAAAGTGTTGAAAAGGTATTGGTTGCAACTGATACATCAATGATTGATTTCGCAGAAATGATAGTGGATGCGTCACATACCAAACTTGTATGATATCCCCAGATATATCTGCGTGGCATCAACCTTGCTGACTGTGGTTTTATGTTCAACCTTGCCATAGTTTATGTATTTGAATCCGACATCTACTGCAATGCGGTTGTTCAGGTCAAACCACACACCGCCCATAAATTGATACGACAGGTCAAATGCATTATCTAATTCGCCATCAACTTCGCCCCAGATGCCCGTTAACCCAATCCCTGTACCGATATAGGGCGCAACCACGCCACTAAATTCTTGAAATAAATATGCATTAAGCATGTTCGCCCATATATCATAATCAAAATCATGGTCATCACTGTTTTCACTGGAACCCATATATAGTGTTTCATATTCCACACGCAAGAAGTCAGTCAATATATTTCCAACAACAGAACCAAAACCAAAATTATCACGTTTTATTTCATCATGATGACCGTTTGGAAAAGTGTATGCGTATGCAGCGTGTTCATTTTTATAAATACGAAATCCTGTGTAATTATCATATTTCCCATCATTACTGCTGGTGTCGCATTCGCATATCGGACAATTTATTTCTGCATCAGGTGCATCATATGTAATGTATTCATCGTATGTTCCGTATGTTTCGTTTGCAATCGCAGGCGTTGTGCATACGACTAATATTCCGATAATAAATGGAATTTGCTTCATTGTTATTTCTTCCCCTTTGTGACACAATTCATTAAAATATAATAGTTGGAAAAACACAAGTCTTTTGTGATATAATCTGACTAATTAACTGCAAAGGGGATATTTTCAGATTGCCACGTACGCCAGAACCAAATATTGCTGATGATAAAAAGCCACGCCCATCATGGCGTGTGCGCCTGGCGGTTTGGTTGTTTGACTTGTTTTTATTGGTTGCCGTTGGCGTTTTTGCGTATGTTATGTTCATTTATTTGCGAATGCCATCACTGGATGCGATATTGCATGAAACCCGTCCACCTGCAATAATATTTATGGATAAAAACGGGAACGAAATACGCGCATCAAATCGTATTATGGGAACGCCTGTTTCGGTGGATACTTTGCCACCACACGTATGGCAGGCGATTGTCGCAATCGAAGATAAGCGTTTCTTTGAGCACGGACCAATTGACATTCGTGGTATATCGCGTGCGTTAATTTCAAATATGGTGCGTGGTCAAATTGCCGCCGGCGGTTCAACTATTACACAACAAACAGCCAAGAATATATTTTTATCAC
>JBJEXB010000049.1:0-2565 GCA_051885395.1 Candidatus Enterousia sp.
TTCATTCGCAAGGTTCATCGTCGCAATCCCCTGGCTGCCCCGTTGATTATTATATGCGTGCCATCATGCGCAACCCAGGTGGAACGTCGTGCTATTCAAGAAGCAGCAGATGCCGCTGGCGCACGCAAGGTTTATATTGTCGAAGAATCCACCGCCGCTGCAATTGGGGCAGGGCTGCCGGTGGAAAAACCTGTTGGTTCAATGGTTTTGGACATTGGTGGTGGCACGACCGAGGTTGCAGTTATGTCCCTGGGCGGAATTGTATATTCAAATGCTGTTCGCACTGCTGGCGACCAAATGGATATTGATATAATTGACTTTGTCCGCAAGAATAAAAATCTGTTGATTGGTGAAAACACAGCCGAAGATATAAAAAAGAAAATCGGTACCGCCATTTCACCCAAGGACAAGGCAAACGAATTAACAATGAAGATAAAGGGGCGCGACCTGTTATCGGGTACCCCACGTGAAACAGTTATAACAGAAAGCCAGATTGCATCCGCACTGTCACAGACGGTTACCAAGATTGTCGATACAGTTCGCCAGGCATTGGAATTAACACCACCAGAATTGTCTGCGGATATTGCGGATTTAGGTATCGCGATGACAGGCGGCGGTTCAATGCTGCGCGGTTTGGACCATGCAATCCGTGCTGCCACAGGATTACCAACATTCTTGGTGGATAACCCATTGGCATGTGTTGCGAACGGTTCGGGCAAAATGTTATCCAGCCTGGATAAAAGCAAGCATATCTTGCAAACAATGTATTAAAAAAAACCGCCCCAAAGGGGCGTTTTTTTATTAGAGTTCAAATATATAAATAAAGCAACAGCCGACATCCGTCGGCTGTTTTTATTAATCAAATGGGTTTTCGTCTTTCTTGTACTCTATCACCACGGGCAGATGTTCCCAGTGCAATTCTGTCGCAATCCCACGGCGCAGATATCGCGTATATGATTCTGGTATATCTGATGCACCACCAACATTTATTGTGATTTTCATTGGATGACGACCTGTTTGACGTGCAAACTTTATCTTCATCGGACGTTTCAGACGTGACATTGGTGGTTGGCGTGCCTCTATCAATTTTTCAATAATGCGGTTGATTAAACTGGTTGGTGCCTGTGCCATTGATATGTCCCATTGCTGATAAATACGCTTGAACATATTTTGTACGCCAGTACCCGTTTCCGCAGATATTGCCAATATTAATGGCTTTATAATCTGATGAAATGAATTGCCAAATTGATGCTTTAATTTTAACAGTTTTTCATCACGAATCTCAGGCGCGACCAAATCCCACTTGTTCAATGCGACACACAAAATTTTCCCTGCATCAAATACGCGACCTGCGATTCCCAATGCCTGATTTTCAATATTACGGGTGGCATCGACAACCAATATTACAATGTCTGCTTTGTCAATGGCATCTAATGATTTTAATGCAGATAATGTTTCAACATCGTCGGTCACGCCTGATTTGCGACGCAGGCCTGCGGTGTCCATAATAACAATATCGCGACCATAAAACTTGGTCGGGATTTTTACAGTGTCACGGGTAATACCAGGTGCATCCTGAACAATTTGGCGCGGCGCCCCCAGAACACGATTAACCAATGTTGATTTACCAACGTTTGGCTGCCCCAAAATCGCAATATTTATTTTTTGGGGATGCGTGTTATCTGTTGAAATTTCGTCCGTATTGACATGTGTACCTGCGATTTTATCTAAAAACGCATATATATCATCAAACCCACGTTTGTGTTCTGCAGAAATTAACACGGGTTCCCCGAATCCTAACTTATAGAAATCATGTACATCGCCAATACGCTTGGCAGATTCTGATTTATTGACCAGCAATAATATTGGACTGCGCGTTTTACGGCGAACCAATTTCGCCCAATTCAAGTCTTCGTCTGTCAGTCCTGCGCGACCATCAACAACGAATAATATTGCGTCTGCATCTGAAATTGCCGCAACCGCCATATTGGTAGAATCCAGCGCAATACCAGACTTTGCATTTTCCAATCCTGCCGTGTCAAACAGTTGATAGGGACGTGCCGCAAATGTACCACAAATTGTGTCACGTGTGACCCCTGGTCTGTCGTGTACCAGTGCGTCCCGCGTCCCTGTCAGACCGTTAAATAATGTTGACTTTCCCGTATTGGGTCGTCCTGCGATAGTTACTTTCATCATTGATTTTTCCATTGATTTTTTATAATTATAAAGCAAAAATATAAATAATCAAATGGGGGATAATGATGCAGAAAAAAATCAAAGGCAATTTATCACATATCAAGAACATAGTTGTACGTCCACGACACTTTTTTACAAAAATTGTTGCTGACGGCAATATGGAAGAATCTATGTTAAAGGCCTTTATTTATGGTTTGATTGGTGGATTATTAGTGCTGGGGTTGCGACTGATGGGTGGTGCAACGATAACGATTGGTGCGGTATTTACAGCTCTGGTGATTATTCCTGTGTTGGCGGTTGCATTGCTGTTTGTTATGGGCGGATTATTAATGTTGGTATCCGAAATCACGGGTGGTGAACGTGATTGGG
>JBJEXB010000050.1:0-13642 GCA_051885395.1 Candidatus Enterousia sp.
TGGATGAAACAGAGTATAAAGCATATCTGGCGGTGGTTCCTGGATTGATTTTAGCAAAACTTTATGAACAATACGGTGCAAGACTTTTGGAACGCAATGTACGTAGCTTTTTACAAGCCAGAGGAAAAGTCAACAAAGGTATCCGCGAAACCATCTTGAAAAAGCCTGAAATGTTTTTTGCATATAACAACGGTATAACCGCGACAGCAGAAACTATCGAAATCACGGACGGTAAAATAGATAAGTTAACTAATCTTCAAATTGTAAATGGTGGCCAAACAACAGCGTCTCTGTTCAGTGCATACAAGAAAGACAAAGCAGATATCAGCAAAGTTTTTGTCCAAATGAAACTATCCGTCGTGTCACAAGAATTAGCGAACGAGATGGTTCCTTTGATTTCTAAATACGCCAACAGTCAAAACAAAGTTAATGATGCGGACTTTTTTGCAACTCACCCATTTCATAAACGAATGGAAGATTTTTCACGCAGAATTTATGCTCCTGCAGTCGACGGTCAATTCATGCAAACCAAATGGTTTTATGAACGCGCACGCGGACAATATGTCAACGGGTTCGCTTATGGGACACCAGCAGAAAAACGTAAATTCCAGACAGAATATCCTAAAAAACAACTATTTACCAAAAC
Source organism: Candidatus Enterousia sp. (assembly GCA_051885395.1). Taxonomy (GTDB): domain Bacteria; phylum Pseudomonadota; class Alphaproteobacteria; order Rs-D84; family Rs-D84; genus Enterousia. The sequence goes on from JBJEXB010000050.1 coordinate 647, forward strand.
AGATCTTGCTAAGTTTGAAGGCGTGTGGATGCAAAAACCTCATATTGTAAGCAAGGGCGCTCAATACATATTCCTTGATTATGCAGACATGATCGATGCCAGGTGGCAAAAGGATGATACCCAGTTCAACGAAGCGTATTATAGAATAGCTATTGCCAAAGCGATTACGTTCAAATCAGCAGAAAAAATTGTTACCGATGCAGCTTGGTATGATGGCGGTTACCGTGCAAACATAGTCGCTTATACACTTGCATACATTGCATACAAAACAGGATTGCTGAACAAGACTGTTGATTTCATGAAGATCTGGAACAAACAAGCGATATCAAATTCACTTAGTGAGTTGATTGGCAATGTAGCAAAAGAAGTGCATGATGCACTGCTTAACAACGATGTTATTTCCAATGTTGGGCAATACGCTAAAAAAACAGTATGCTGGGAGAACATAAAAAAACTAGACATCGATTTACCCGAAAACTTTGTTAAAGAATTGGTAGATGAATCTGACGTAAAAGAGGAAGTACGTGCAGCTAAGTCGACCCAGAAAATGGACAATCAAATTGCGTCTGAAATACAGGTGTTTAATATCGGCATCGACAACTGGCGTCGCTTACAGGACTTCGGCCAATCGAAGAGAATGATTTCTCCGAAAGAATTGGGAATTCTAGCCACACTGTTTAAAAATGGCGGATACGTTTCAACCGCCCAAAGCAAAGTGCTCTTAGAACTATTAGCAAGGCTGGAAAGAGAGGGTTTTTCTTTGGTATAAAAATATTTATTTTCTTGTGTGCTAATTGGTTTAGGATTTCGCTTTCCAACGACCAGACATTTGAGATAACTTTCGATAAAGTAGCTTTATGCACCTAAATTGTGTCGCAGTCAAAAGGCCGTTCTGTTGTCGGCGAATATCTGCTTCTAATTTCTTTAATGTGCGACATGTGGCGAAGTATAGTATAACGAAGTTTGTTCGGTTGTTTGGTGGCGGCTCGTTAAAATGTGTGTATTTCATCGTCAATCCTTTTGGTGTTGTTGCATTAATGATTATCGTTCGGCAATAGTCCAGTTATTTATCCATATTTTATTTGCGAGGAAGGACAGATTTACAACTTGCAAAAAGATTAAAAAGTGTTATATATGGATAATATAATATCTAAAATAAGCACAAAATGACACAAATGGACAATATATTATCTATAAAACATGCAATTTCGGAACGACTCCGTAATGTTCGTCGGGTCGCAAAGATATCTCAAATTGCTTTAGCAGAACGGTCCGGGGTATCGTTGGGGTCTATCAAACGATTTGAACGTACTGGCGAGATATCTTTGGCATCGTTGTTGAAATTGGCGATGGCGCTGGGATATGAATCTGATTTTAATAATCTGTTCACGCGTAAAAATTATCAATCTATTTTCGATGTAGTAAAAGATGGGGGTAACGATGCAAAATAAAATATTGGTTGTAAAATATCATAATTCTGTTGTAGGGCGTTTGGCATTAACCCCAGATAAGCTTATGGCGTTTGAATATGATGCAGAGTGGTTGGGAAGTGGTTTCAGTATTTCGCCGTTCAAATTGCCACTGGAAAAACGGGTTTTTATTGCCAGCAGAGAGCCGTTTGATGGGGCGCTTGGTATTTTTAATGATTGTTTGCCAGATAATTGGGGAAAATTGTTAGTGAATCGCGAACTGCAAAGACGTGGAATCGCCCCGAACAGTCTTTCTGTTTTAGATCGTTTGGCAATTGTCGGTAAAAATGGTCCAGGAGCACTGGAATTTGAACCAGCAGAAGAAATACCCACCGAATACCAAAACTCAAATTTAGAGATCATCGCAGATGAAATAAACAAGATTATTGATGATGCAAACGTTATTACCGAAGATTCTGTCACAGAAGAGCTGTTTCGTATCGGTGGTTCGTCTGGTGGAACACGCCCAAAGATATTTCGTAAATTTGATGGTGGCGATTGGATAATAAAGTTTCGTGCAGCAACAGACCCAGCAGATATCGGTAAACGTGAATTTGATATTATGGAATTGGCTAAACGTGCGGGGCTGGAGGTTCCAGAACACAAACTGTTTAATGATAAATACTTTGGTGTAAAACGTTTTGACAGAAAACAGAATGGTAAAAAAGTGTTTATGACATCGGCATCTGGCTTGTTGGATGCAGACCATAATCAACCTGTGCTAGATTATTCTGATTTGTTATCCCTTACTGCAAAATTGACACGAAATATGGTAGAGATTGAAAAGATGTTTCGTTTAATGGTATTTAACGTGCTTATAAACAACACGGACGATCATGCCAAGAATTTTGCGTTCTTATATGATGGCGAGAATTGGAAGTTGGCACCTGCATTTGATTTAACACAAACCATCGGTTGTTGGGAACATGCAACATCGGTCAATCACAAGGGTATAGATATTACGGGTGCGGATATGATACACCTGGGGTATCAAGTTGGCATGACCGATAAAGAGATTGGGAAAATCATGATAGAAGTTAAAGATGCACTAAGAAAAAAACTGTGAGAGATAAAATTAAGGTATAAAGATGTCTACGAACATATCCAAATTGTCGATATTGTCTGTGCTGATATCTGTTAAAACAAAAAACAAAGCTTGTTTATGCGCAACGAATGAATACTTATGTACGTCCACAGGGACGGGTTTTTTATACAGAAAAAATGATATGATTTATCTCATAACTAATAGACACGTTGTTACAGAGCGGTCATTAGAAAATGAAATATTGCCACATTGTTCTGGTGGTATTCCAGAGTTATTACATTTTGATATTCCTGTACAGAGATTAAATGCTGAAACTAAATAGATTGTTTTGGAGGTAGGACCATTAACTGGTGATATAAGATTATATTCGTCAGATGGAAAAGCTTTATGGCTTGTGCATCCAGAACACAAAACAGACGTTGTAGCCATGCCGATGTTTAATATAGCCGATATAGAGCAACATGTACTTTGTCTGAATGATATGCCATTAGAAGATAAAATGGTGATTTCTGTTGCGGACGATATTTTTGTCATTGGTTATCCATACGGAAAAACGTCTGGCTTAGAATGCCCTTTAGCGATATGGAAACGTGCTACTATAGCATCCGAACCGAATTCTAGTTTTTATCCAGATGGTCGAGATACTTTTTTAATAGACACAACAACACGTTCAGGCATGTCTGGCAGTCCAGTTTTCGCAAAAGTTTCTAATGTTTGCACCTTTGAAAACGGAGGTATTGTACTAGGAGCTGGACAGTATTATAAATTTTTGGGTGTTTATTCATCAAGAATAGACGGTGATCGCTTAGATGATTCTTTTCTTGGTATAGTATGGAAAGCGAAACTGATAGATGAAATTATTGATGGCAATGTAAAAGAAAACAATCCACCAATGTTATGAGATTATAGAACATTATTAAATAAACTAGAAACCGCCTATGTGGGCAGTTTTTAGAACTTGTTTTTGAATGATTCCAGGGCAACTAAAAACTGCTCTCGTTTGGTGGTCAAGATATTGTCGTCCAGGTAATAAAATACATCCAACTTATCATACGGCTTTGATTTAGAACGAGCGGTGCTTTTTATCAATGATTTCAAGTCCGCCAACAACGAATTAGCCATTAGTTCGGAATAGCCGCGACGTTTCAGCGCGTTCATAATCTTTATCGGCACGAACCAATTATCCTTGAAACTAATGTTTACCAACGGTGTCACACCAGGCATGTGTATAATTATGCTTTTTTCACCATAATTTATGTAAAAACCTAAATTTCTTACCTCGTCCATAAATGTGCTTATTTGTTCCGCGGTGATATTGCGATGCGATTTGATGTAATTTTTGATAAACTCTTCGTCAGTCAAAAGTGCTTTGTTGTGTTGGACTTTGGCTGTTGGTTTTTCTTCTTCAATCTCATTTACTTTTATATTTCCATCTTCAATACTGATAACGCCGCGTGTGACAACCTGGGTATGTGCCGTTAAATGCGGTATAATGATTTTTGATGTGCCGATTTTGTATATTTCCAGTTCACAAAGGGCAATGTTGTGGTGCATATCTATCATATTGCCGGTATGTTCCAACAATTCTTCAACATTTTCACGAATTCCATCACCGACAATCATTAGTAAAAATCGTGCCTTGCGGATATTTTTAGTCAGCACGTCAACAAATTCAATTTGGTCGGCTGCATCCTTGTGCCCCGAGGCAACCAATGCATCAAATAAGTTGTTTTTGGTTTTGTTATATGCTTTATACGCCTCATTTACTTTTTCGTAATCCCAGTTCTTAACTGCCTTGGCATATTCTAATATTTGTCCGACAACGGCACGTCTGGCCTCTGGATTAGACCAAAGTTTTGTTTCAACAATGACAAGATGACCACTTGGGGTGACATACAGATTGTCAATTCTGCCGTTTTCTGTCGGTATTTCACGTCCAATTAAAAACAATGGTGCGTAAATTGGATCAACATCAGCAGTGGGCAAAACAGATGGGTGCTTGGCTAATAAGTTTTGCAACCAGCCTTCGTCAAGGTTTTCTTGTGAGAGCAACACCCGGTTTAATTTTTCATATTTGTTAGATTTATCAATTAATATAGGCGTTTTTGTCACACGTTCGGACATTGTTTGCTCCCCTTTGGTATAATTAAAGTAAAACCGCTATCATCAAGAGAGCGGTTGGAGGTTAGTTACTACCAAATGAATAGTGTGGCTTATTTGGCGAATGCCTTATTCACCGACCCTCCAACCATAAGGCTGCAGGGCTATTAACGTCAGCGCTGACGCATTTGGAGAGGTAACTACACCCCAACATCGGGATCCCCGATATCAAGTCTATTTTACATCAAAACAGGTATTTTTTCAAGTTTATAGGACAAGTAAGCGCGGGGTTGGTTTGGCGATGATTTCGGCACAGTATAGAACACCTTGGGCGAAAGCATCGCATTGATCTTTGAATGCAGAATTTGGAAACAGCAATAATTCTTTTTCAAAATCATTCCAAAAATGGTTATGAATCGACGGAAACAACACCGTTCCACGATAAACATATGCTGATGCACCATTCATACGCGCAACTTTGTCTTCGTCTGGATGAACGGCTTGAATATACGTGCTACGGATACCATTTTCTGGCAAAAATTGAATAAGTTGTGTTCCAGACGATGCGTCTTCAATAACGATTTTATGTTGCGACCTTGGGTATGCCGCGAACAATGAATCAAATTTAAATTTTACCATATTTGCCAAGTGCGGAAATTCAAGTTTATTGCGATAAATATCCAACAGGTAAATATGTTTATCGGCAGAAATCCCGAATGTTATGCACGCAGAATACGCGTTGGCTGGACCCGTTTTTGATGCCGTATCCCAAGATGTTACTATATGGGTAAAGTTTTCGGGGGTGGTTGTGTAATATTGCATCCATTCAGATTTGATTATGCAACCTTCCTGGGGTGCGGGTAATTGTTGATATTGTCCAGCGAACACCAATTCACCGACAATGTTTTTGATGTGCATAACGGTTTCAATGGATTCACGTTCCGGATGTAGTGGTGTCCCAATCGTTCGTTTAAAAACACGATTTGATTGCGTAAAAGGTATTGCTTCATCAGTATCTGCAACAATTGGTAATCGCAGGAGTTGAAAATCATCACTGTTTTCTAGCAGATGTCCTGTCAGGTCATCTTGATGCAATCGCTGCATGATCAGTAAAATGCGACCAGTGTTTTTATCATTTAACCGTGAAAATAACGTTGTATGATACCAATCATTCACTCGGTTCCGCATGACTTCTGAGTTGGCATCAACTGGTTTAATTGGGTCGTCTATAATAATCCATTCTGCGCCACGTCCAGTTAAAACACCGCCAACGGATGTCGCAAATCGCCCACCATGGACAGTTGTTTCAAAATCATCTTTGGCGAATTGTTGTTTGGAAATTCGTGTTTGTGGAAACACGTGTTTATACCAATCTGATGTCATAACCGTTCTGGTGTCATTTGCGAACTTGGTTGCTAGATCGTCAGAATAACTGACGCATATTATGTGTGAACGCGGATTGTGCCCCAATACAAATGCCGGCAACGCCACTGAACAGATAATTGATTTCATATATCGTGGCGGTATATTGATAATTAGGCGGTTTTGGGTGCCATTAATAACGTTAACGATATAATCGCAAACCAGGTCGATATATTCGCCGTCTATGTATCCGCCGCCGCCTGATGTTTCGTTGAACACCTTTATGACGAACGATTTAAAATCTGTTCGCAACAACGAATAAAACACATCAAATTCAGTAATATTATTGTCCATTGTGCGATTTGACATATTGTTGCAGTATTAATTTGTCATCACGATTTAGTTGTTCACGTGCCGCCGACATTACTTCGTATTCAGCCTCTGCGACATCGTTTAATTCGAACATCCATTTGGCAGAATCAAGGTTGCCTTGTAAAGCCTTGTTGACCTGTTTGGCGATAATACCTTCCTTGGCACTGACACGACGAATACCTCCGTCTGGGTTTTTTAATGTGATTTTATGGTTCATTTGCTCGCGTACAATCGTATTGCGATTACGAACGCCACGTGGCCGTCCAAGAGGGTTGCCCGATTGTCCCTTTTTATATTGGTGTTCTTTGGGCGGAACGCAAAACCCGCATTTTTGTTCATTGGGCATTTTGCATCTCCTTGTGTGCACGTTTTTCATCTAACAATTGAGTATATGTTTTACCGGTTCGCAGATTTTTCGCATCAATACCAAATGCTTCATAAAACCGTTTTACACATGTATCCACATATTTGGGTTCGTATTCAATACCATAACAAATGCGTCTGTGTCGTTGTGCCGCAATAAGTGTGCTGCCAGAACCCAAGAAACAATCCAAGACGGAGTCGCCGATACTGGTTACATCCAGCAAAATATCGCTTAACATTTCGAAACTTTTGACGGTTGGGTGCATTTTCAAATCGTTGCGGTGCGGTCCATACGAATTACACCCATAGTAGTGCCAGACATTACTGCGATTGCGCCCGTATTTGCCGAGTTGAATATGGTCGGTGACCTTGCCGGCTTTATTCAAAAACACTGTGCATAATTCATGCTGACTGCGGTACGGTGTTCCCATGCCCGCCTTGTTTTTAACCCACACGCACAGGTTGATATATCGTGCGAAATGTTGTTTGCAGGCGGTCAACATAGGCATAATATTCCGCCAATCTATGAAATTGAAAACCATGGCATTGTCGGTTGCATACTCAGAACACAGGGCAAAGTTTTTACCAAGAAATTCTGTATATTCAGAATCTGACATTTCACCAGCGGCCATTGCAAAGTCGGGATGTTTAACTGTGCCGTTGCCTGATACAAAGCCGTTGATTTTGATATTAAACGGCGGGTCTTGCAGAACCATGTTTACGCGCTTGTTGTCAAGCAGTTTCGCAAACGTATCACGATCTGTGCTGTCGCCACAAATAATTCTGTGACCGCCGTCAAATTCCCAAATATCTCCAGGGACTGTGATTATCTCATCATCCGCCACATATGGAACCGTATCCAGTTTTTTGAGTTCGGATTTTGTGCGTGGTTCTGTCAAGATTTGGTCAATTTCAATATCGTTAAACCCTGTAATTGTGATATCTGCGATGTCTTCTAATTCGCATAATTCGCCGATTTCGATGTTTAATAAATCCGCATCCCAACCGCCTCCATTTTCCGAAATTCGATTGTCGGCAATCCGCAACTTGCGTTTTTGGACATTGGTCAAATGTCCAATACGTATCACAGGCACTTGTGGCAGATTTAATACCTTGGCTGCCTCAAATCGTCCATGACCTGCAATGATTTCATCGTTTTCATCAATCAGTATTGGATTCACAAAACCGAACTGATGAATAGAATCAGCAATCTGACTAATCTGGTCTGGGGTGTGAATTTTCGCGTTATTTTTATACGGTTTTAATTGTCCAACGTTTACGGTTTCGATTTTTAATTCTGTCATTGCATACAGCTTTGGTTAATTCACAACGAATATATGCGGACAGAATCAGGGTTGCAATAACTCGTTTCTCTAAGCGCGCTTGTCGGGTAAATTATTTTTGGAAAACTCATAAAGCCAATTAGTAATTGTTTTATTACATGGCGTGATACTACCTTTTTTGTTCGGCTTTTGCAGTGATTCGCCATACATCTCAAAATATATGTCTTTAATTTTTTGGATTGTTTCCGCCAGGTGTTTTTGGGCATCCCGTGCGCCGATATTATATTCTGGTGATTGAATTATTGCTTTGCATCGTGCTTGCCTGGTACTGCGTTTTTCACCGCCAGTTTTAGCGTTCTTACCGTTAATACACACTGTTGATAAATCGTCGGTAATTCCGCGTAATGTATCAGTACGCACAAACAGTAATCTTATGTCCTTGGGTAATTTTAATTGGTCTGGGGCCGTCATTTGTTGCCATATCTGGTCAATCAAAACAAAGACTTCGCCAATAAGGAACAGTTTATTTTCTTTACTTGATTTGACGCCTGCGGTTCGCCACAGTTCTTTTTCATAATCAGGTTGAATATATAATTTCCGATTTCCAGGGGTTAAAAAGCCGACTAAATCACGACCATATTTTTTGGCGGTATTTGCCATCAAATCATGAATATCTGCGGTTAAAACATCATATTGTTTATGTTTTAATTTTTCAGAAATATCTGGGCGTATAATTCCCCAAGCGGTGAGCGTAATGCTTAAGTGGGCTTGAAATAAAGATTGGAATTTAAAATTATCAGTAAAAAAATCGGTCATCTAAATCTCCTTAATTTTATGCCAAATGTTACCTGACGGAACACGTGAAATACAGTAAAAACGATAATCGCGTAAAATCAAAGAGTTGTCTGCTAAAAAATCGCTGATATTTAAAATAAACTCCCTGTTATAATTTTGGTTTTGTGGTATAAGATGTTGGAATGTCGGGGGCTTATGCAAAAACTTCGTTCTTGCTGCGAAAGATTTCCCTGTAAATCCCTGTATTTTTCATATATAATACCGTTAAATAATTCAACTCCGCCAGAAAAATCAAACGTCCAAATTGGGCGTTTTATTTTTGTGCCGAAATAGGGGTTCGAACCCGGTAAAGCCACGACAGTGGCGTGGGTTCGACAATGAGTAGGTTTTGCAAACATAGTACAGCAAAACCGTCAGGAATGCCCCACAGCCCCGCCACACGCGGGGCGAGGGAATACTTCGTCTCCGCCAGTAATATTGAACATCCCGTGGTAATCCCACGGGATGTTCTTTTTCACCCAGTTTCCGGCGATTTTTGACAACGGTGTTACCAGTATATATCATCATCCGCGTCCAATTCGTCAATGTTTACGATATTTATATACCTTGCCCGATTTAGCCGAGGCACTTTTCGGAGAAATATTGACATTAAGAGAATGTTATGTACACTTAGTAACATGAAATTTGCACTAGTAGACAATCAAAGAGTTGAAGCAGAAAAGGGAAAGGTCGGTCTTTGCCCAGGTTGTATGCAACCTGTCATTGCAAAATGTGGAAGATTAAAGGTTAATCATTGGGCTCATAAGGCTAATAAATCATGCGACACTTGGTTCGAACCGGAAACTCAATGGCACCGCGATTGGAAAAATCAATTCCCACTGGAATGGCAAGAAATCTTTTTGACAGATGAAAATACAGGTGAGAAACATATCGCTGACGTCAAATCCCCATTGGGTTTTGTTGTTGAATTTCAACACTCTGCAATAAAGAAAGAAGAACAAGTATCACGGGAAAGATTTTACAAAAACATGGTGTGGATTATTGATGGTTCTAGATTAAAATATGATTGGCCTCGTTTTCTTAAAGGATTCAAGAATGAATTTAAACAGACTATATTACAAGGGTTCTTTTTAACATTGTTCCCTGAAGAAATATTTCCAAAAAATTGGGTTGATAATAGCGTTCCTGTTATATTTGATTTCTCACAAGTAACAACTGATAATCCAATGGATGAACAACTTAAAAACACGTTGTGGTGTTTAATGCCTGGTAGAGCAAAATATGATGCTGTTGTATGTGGTATAGATAGGAATCAGTTTATAAATCAAGTATTAACTAAAGCACAGTTGTTCGACAAAGAAACGCCTGAGGGTTTTGTAAAAAGCTTTGAACGTGCAATGAATTCATGAGCAAAATATCTTTTCTTGAATATTGAAATCGTCATTCCGCGATGCTTTATCTAGAATATCTCTGACGGAAATTTCCAGTTTGCCTTTTAATAACATATTCACAATATTCGGATTAAGATATGCTAATGCTAAATATTTGTAAAACAGTCTTGGTGAAGTACAAGCATTATGTATAACGTTGTCTACATTGCCATCTTGTTCATATAATTCACGATATTTCCATGCGGTGGCAAAGGCTTTCAGAATTGGGTGGTTGTTATCGGTGTGTGCTACTTAAAAATATCATCATGATTAAACAGGATATAAAGGGACAATACAATAATATGCTCTTTGTTTTTTATATGGAATTCGTAATAATTACTCGGGTGCGATGTTATAGTGGTTAATTATCCAGATGCCGTGCCAACTTACAGATTAGGGCGAGATTAAAACATGATGTCGCATTGGCGCATATCATTTGTGATGATGAATTATTGTATATAGTGCGATAAGTTGAAATGACCCGACAAAATCTATCACTCCGACCCGTACATAAGTTTATATATGGCTACCTTATCCACAATAGGAAGAGGGGTTGGTTCTGTTGGGGATTTTCTGCTTTGGCATAGCAATAATTTAAAGCCAAGTCTTAATGCAACACCATTACGCCCACCATCTCTTATCATAGCTTGTGCGAATCCAGTAAACTTATCCTGATATATTTTCTGAATACCGAATCCGTATTCAATATAAGGATCTATACTCATTTCAGGCAAAGATACATCATTTGCGACAAACTTTGTGCCATTCGATAAATTCCAAACAGAACTTACACTTGCGTACGGCTGCCAAAAGTTACGCAAATTGCCAACAAATTTAACAGCAGGCTGAATCTGAACAATGTGCAACGGCTCAGATTCTATTTTTACATCAGCTGCGTTTGTATAATCAAAGGTATTAATAAACGAATAAGATAACAAATATGTTGGTTGTATTATGAATTTCCCGTTATTAAATTCAAAATTATAGCCCGCTTTGTTTGCAACACTTGCCGTTAAAGTTGTAAAATTCTCATAACCGTACATATTATTGCTTTCCCCAACATTTGCCCCTGCATTAACTGTTATCGCAGTAAAAAAGTTATTCTTGTAGAAAGACTGAGTTAGCCCCAACATTCCGCCATTAGTGTAAGTTGAAACACCAGAATAATTTTGCGAGCTGCCATTATACGCGATGTAAGGCGTTATAACGGTTCCCCAACCATGTTTTAATTTCAGATAAGCAGAATCTTCACCAGCCAGTCCCCCATAAGACTTAACATTAACCTTGGGACCGTTTGACAAGTCCATATGTTCAAATGTTGAGTATGGTTGATACCAAAAGCCTGCGCTTCTTAAAGATTTAATTTGCGAATCTTGAATAGCATATTGATTTGTAATAGCTTTTCTTATTATTTTTGGCAGTGGCGTAAATGAATAATCTGCATGTCTAAAGGCATAACTAAATGTTTCATTAATCGCGGTATAAGTCCCAACTTGTGAACTTACAGAACTTGCTAATACCGCAGGGTTAAAGTCAACAGAACTGCTACCACCACCCCGTGCGAACAGAAAAGTTCCGTCATTTGGGTTATAGCTTACATCATATTTATAAATTGGTGCATAAGCTGTCGTTTGATAGATGTTTTCTGTATCCTTGCCAACCTGGGTAATATCGGTTCTCACGCTGTCTTTAAAACTATCGTATGCGAATGGAATATAGGTATTCGGTTCAATAGAATCAGATAATAAATTAAGCCCCTTAACATTTATAAAACCTGCGCTTACAGTTGTTGTGGTTGGTAATCTATCCATCGATGAACTGGCCAAGTCTGCATCCAATAACAGATTGACTTCGCCCGTTAGATTAAAGGAATTAGCAGATAAGTTATTAACATTATCATTGATTAAGTTTAACGTACCAGAATTCATTGATAAATTATTAAGCATATTATCCGTGGTTAAAGCGATTATATTCAAAGTCGCATTATCTGCCGTCAAAGTGCCTTCAATAGCAGCACCATCAGATAATGTTAACTTTTCGCCGTAAACTATTGTTGTTCCATTGCCTGCAATAGTTTTATTTAAATCACCCCATAGAGCAAGAGTTCCAGTATTATTAACGCTACCTGTTAAATAATCAGTGTTTGTTGTTATAGTGCCGTTATTGGTCAAATCACCGACACTAGCACCAATGGTTAAACTGCCACCTGCTGCAACATTAACATTTTGATATATTGCGGCACTGTTTGAAACGACTCCGGTAATACTTGTTGTTCCACTGCCGTCTATTTGAGTAGCGAGAACACCACTGGTTAATGTCAAATTATTATCATTTTTTATTCCGTTAACAGCAGAAATATAAGCCGCATTGGTAGTTAAACTTCCCGAATTAACAATTTTATCAGAAGCAGATAAGACCCCAGTGTTAGTAAGATTTCCTAAGTTCTCAATGATTGATTGAGAAATCGTACCAACATTTTCAGATGTTCCTGAAAGTGCCAATTTCCCGCCACCATTGAGGGTTGCACCAGAATTATTGGTTAATGAATTGATATTTGCGCTAATTTGATTGTTTATAGTCCCATTGTTAATCGCACTTGAAGAGATTTCCAAATTATCAACAGCCAAAGTTCCGGTATTAGATAAACTGTTTTGACTTAAGCCCGAAATCTGTACGTTTGCACCTGTATCAATAACTGTATCACCGTTGCCAGAAATATTTGCAACGGAAGCATAGTTCTTCATTTTTAGTGTTCCGTTATTCTTGACATCAGCAAC
>JBJEXB010000051.1:0-2505 GCA_051885395.1 Candidatus Enterousia sp.
GCACAAAATGAAAAATTAAAAAGTCAACAACAGGCATTAAAAAAGAAACTGCGTGATTTATCAGCACGCGCAAAAAGTATTTCAGAATTATCAGCAGGGGTGGGCAGTTCGCAAATGTCAGCAGATTCAAAATTTTCACGTCGTAAATTAAATCAACCTGTTCGTGGTCGTGTAACTGTACATTTTGGTGAAAAAACGGCACTGGGGCTGAAATCTGATGGTTGGCGTATTCGTACCCGTGGTGATGCACTGGTTATGGCACCTGCCGATGGCGAGGTTAAGTTTGCTGATAATTTCAAGGGCTTTGGCAAGGTTATAATTATGTCGCATAAAAATGGTTATAATACGGTTATGACCAATCTGGGCAGTATTGATGTTATGGTTGGTCAAGAAGTTTTAGCAGGGGAACCAGTTGGACGTATGGATTCGTCAAAGCCAGAAATGTATTTAGAGGTACGCCGTGGTAATAATGCGGTTGACCCAGCGCGTCTGTTCAAAGAATCAGAATAAATATTGACAAAATGATAATTTTGTGTTACAATTTTTAGTATAAATAAATCTTTAAGAGGTTAAAGATGGATGCTATTAATAATTTGCCACACGGGCGAGAAAGTTATGTTTCGTATTATGGTGAATATGTTTTAAAACGTCCGTTGCCGACAATGGGTGCGGATGCAAGAGATGCTTGGTTGGCAAAACAGCACAAGACCAAGAATGCGATTGATTCAATTCGCGCTGTTGGAAATCCTATTTATAATGTCCCTGAAATGACATTTATAAATGATGCAGAATATCAAATCTTGGAAGAACGTGCGTCTGGTGAACCGTTGACAGCACAAGTGTTTAATGCTTTGACGCGTCGTCAACAGATTGAAATCATAAATGCTATTGCTAGTTTTTTAGTCGATATGAATGAATCAAAGCCAGTTCAGGATTGGCAACAGCATCATATTGCCGATGAATTAAAGTTTGCACGTCTGGAAAATTTTATTGGCGCAAAAATGTCAAAATGGTTCACCGACGCAGAGGTTCTGTTTATGGAACATATTCGTGATGAAATTGGCAGTTTTGAATATACTACGCGTCCAGTCTGGTCGCATTGTGATTTAAATTCTGGAAACGTTTTGTATGATGCAGAGCGCAGTCGTCTGTCGTTTATCGATTTTGCAGAGGCGAATTATCGTTTTATATATCGTGATATTTTTTCATCCGTATCTATGGAGTTAGGAATTGGCGCACAGATATATCGCGCCTATGCTGAACTGCATAACGATAAATTGTATGATATATTAAAGCCAGATGATGAAAATGTTCGTAAAATTATGAAGTTTCGTCTGATTACAATTTTGTTGCGTCGTTTTATAAAGGCTGCGGATGATTTGCGTGTAAATCCTGCAAATCAAAAAAGTGTGCTGAACAATGAAAACAAGGTGGTTTTCATGCGCGGCTTAATGCATCAGATGAAACAGTTGGATTCAGGTAAAAAATAGTAATCGGTGTAATGATTTATACAAACGCCCTGGTTTTTGCAGGGCGTTTTTTCTTATTTTACCTTGGACTTGTTCAGTTGTTTGATAATGTCGTTTTGTGTGCGTCTTAATGTTTGACACATATACGACATATAAGTTTTTCTGTCGCCTGTTGTCATTGCGGCAATTGCAGCAATATAACGCTGTTTGTCCGCGGTCTTGTTAAAGATTATCGGTCGATAGCCACCTTGAATAAGAATCCAATTCATAACCATACGGGCGGTACGTTTGTTAAAATCATCAAATGGTTGCAACGCGATTAAATCATAATGTGCCATAAATGCGCGTGTCAGTGTATCCTGGGCAGGGTTATTCAGTTGGTACACAATTTCATTCATGCGTCCAGTAATTTCGTATGCGTCAGGGGCGTGAAAACGACAGCCGCTGCTGCTAAGGCGCATAACCTTGTTTGTTGTGCGTGGCATACCGCCTTGAATATTGGTGTTTTCGCACAGTATGCTGTGGATTTTATAGATTTCAATGACTGTAATTGGGGTATGTGCATTTTCTATGACATAATCGTATGCAGTGCCGATATTTTTCATATTATTAAAATCCAGTTGGGCTGCCTGTTGTTTCGTAGGCAATTGAAACAGGGTGCGTGGTTCCGTCCATGATAATTCATGACGAATCCAATTTATGTTGTTCAGGCGTTTGACCGTGCTGCCACCACTGGTCATGCTGGTTATTGTCGCCCTGTTGCGTTCTATGCTAGATTTAGTTGATGCTTTTTTACTAGATTTAGTCATATTTTGCCTCTTCTTTGTTAAATATAATATAGTCTAAAAATGTGTTTTGTCAATATTTTTTGTAAAAAACGTACTTGCGGTGTCGGGTATTTTGTTTTATGCTGTATGTAATTTGATATTTTGTTTTTGGAAGGGGAATAATAATGTTCAAAAAGTTGTTGATAATAGTCGCTTTGATTATGCCATTTTCTGGGTTCGCGGCAGGTAAAAATAACAAGAAAGAAGAA
>JBJEXB010000052.1:0-2456 GCA_051885395.1 Candidatus Enterousia sp.
CTGATTTTACGTGGCCATTGTGTTACATGTGCATTATGCGGCAAAGAAATCAGTAATGCTCGCGATTTAACATTGGATCATATTGTTCCGCGTTCTTGTGGTGGCAGTGATAAATTACATAATATGCAACCTGCCCATAAGCATTGCAACGAATTAAAAGGCAACAAAGTATCGCCTGATGAAATACAAGCCGCATGTGCCGATGCAAACGATAGTCCGTCTGAAATATTGGAACGCAAGAAAAAGCGTAAAGCGGCATGTCAAAAACATCGTAATGTTAAACGAATAAAACCGTGGGAACTTAATAACGGTCACAATAATAGCAAATAAAAAACCGACCCCAGGTCGGTTTGATTTTTGGTGCGGGCGAAGGGAATCCGAGTGTATAAACACACAATGAGTTGCGTTGTTAGCAACGAATTGATGTGTGCGTCATAAGGATACCCGATTCAAACACACAATACTTCAATCTTGGTGCGGGCGAAGGGAATCGAACCCTCGTCTTCAGCTTGGGAAGCTGACGTGCTACCATTATACCACGCCCGCAATTGATGCCCAATTTTATAACTTTCATACAAAAAAGTCCAGCATAAAACAGCGGTTCTTTTTCTGGTTGATTTATATTTTTGATAGGCTTAGATTATTTATTGCCTTAATAACCGAAAGGAGTAAAATATGGCAAATGAAAATATGAATCCGTTAACCGCAGCACAACGTCGCGTTAAGGTAGCGTGCGATAAGTTGGGGCTAAGTGACACGGTTTATGAAATTTTGAAAAATCCACAACGTATGTTGGAAGTGTCTATCCCTGTAAAAATGGACGATGGTTCAATTCGCGTATTTACAGGATTTCGCGCACAGCATAACACGGCGGTTGGTCCATCCAAAGGTGGCGTACGCTTTCATCCAATGGTATCACGTGATGAAGTCGCAGCATTATCAATTTGGATGACGTTTAAATGTTCTGTGACTGGCATTCCGTACGGTGGTGGCAAAGGTGGAATTATCGTTGATCCAAAAGAACTCTCAACAGGCGAGCTGGAGCGTTTATGCCGCGCATATGTTGATGCGATTTATCCAATTCTGGGCGAAAAGAAAGATGTGCCTGCCCCAGACGTTAATACAAATGGTCAGATTATGGCGTGGATGATTGACGAATACATCAAATTATCTGGCGAACAATCATTTGGTACATTTACTGGAAAGCCTGTTGAATTAATGGGGTCAAAAGGACGTACCAAGGCAACGGGGCTGGGAATATCAATTATTATTGCCCAGGCGTTAAAGGCGCAAAACAAAGAAATGCGTGGCGCACGAATTGCAATCCAGGGATTTGGTAATGTTGGTTCGTTTACAGCAAAATGCAGCAGTGATATGGGTGCAAAAATCGTTGCAATTGCAGAATGGAATACAACATTGTTTAACAAAGACGGATTGGATATTGATGCGTTAATGAAGTTCAAATCCGAAAACAATGGCAGCATCAAAGGATTCCCCGGTGCATCTGAAATAACAACTGACGAATTCTGGGGATTGGATGTTGATGTATTATCACCATGCGCAATGGAAAATACAATCAATGCACAAACCGCACCGCTGATAAAAACTAATTTAGTAGTCGAAGGTGCAAATGGTCCAACAACCTTGGATGGCGAAGAAATATTAAATTCACGTGGCGTAACAATCGTTCCAGATATTCTGGCAAATGCTGGTGGTGTAACTGTTTCTTACTTTGAATGGGTGCAAAATAGATACGGTTATTACTGGGATGAAGCACAGGTTGAACAGAAAGAAGAAATTGCGATGAAGGAAGCCTTTGATGCAATTTATAAAATCAAAACCGAATACAACGTCACAATGCGCGAGGCTGCATACATGCACTCAATCAAGCGTGTTGCAACCGCAATGAAATTGCGTGGCTGGTGCTAAGTTTTGATAAATTAGCAACAGAAAAAATCCCGCGATTGCGGGATTTTTATTGTTATAAAAGAATGCATTATTTTTTGCAAACTTCAACGGAATACAATTCTTCCATGTTAACATCTGCACCGCCACAGAATACACGGTAATAGCATGTGTTTTCTGGTGTGCCTTCATCTTCCATAACTTTCTGTGGGATTATGTCAACGATGCAGAACCCTTCGGCTGTTGCTTTTGCAATATGGTCAGCTGTTAATTCAGCAGATTTAAATTTTGAATTTTTTGCACGTGTATAAACATCTTTCAATGCATCGGTCGCTGGCAAATATACGGTAAAGTCACCTGCCTGACCCACTGCGATAATTTCTGCAGGTGGATTAGCATTCATTTCATTTTGAACTGTTTCAAAGTCTTGTGGGGTTGCGGTTTTTGTTCCGTTATCACATGCTGCCAATGGCAACGCCAGCAATACTGCCAGTGCGATTTTCTGCATTTTGTTCTCCTTTTATTGTGCTTCTATGCCGTGATATTAGCAC
>JBJEXB010000053.1:0-13235 GCA_051885395.1 Candidatus Enterousia sp.
CGACAGATATAAATGTCCCCCATAAATCAATTGCGGCATGTGCTGATAGAAAAACGCCATTAACAATGATGCGATATGGCTGCCGTCAACGTCAGCATCGGTCATAACGATAATTTTTTCATAGCGCAATTTATCTTCGTTCCAGTCTTTGGTGGTGCCAGCACCAATAATATCGATTAGTTCGTTTAATTCCTTGTTCGCGCCAAAACGTTCATCGGAATTTGAAAATACATTCAATACTTTTCCACGCAGTGGCATAATCGCCTGGGTCGCGCGGTCGCGTGCCTGTTTCGCAGTACCGCCAGCCGATTCCCCCTCTACAATAAATAATTCGGTTCCCTCTATCCCGTGCTTTGAACAATCAGCCAGTTTTGCCGGCATACGTATGCGCTTGGTCGGGGTTTTACGTGCAACATCTTTGACCTGTTTGGTCTTGATACGGGCATTTGCCAGGTTTATAACAAAGTCTAATATCGCATTTGCTGTTTTTGGGTCCGATGCCAAGAATATTTCCCATGGGTCGCGCAGGGCGTTTTCGGTATAACGTGCGATTTCAGGATTGGATAATTTTTCCTTGGTCTGACCCAGAAATTGTGGTGTCTTGTAAAATACAGAAACAATTGCCGCAACAGAATCAAATACATCATCACTGATAATTGTGGTTGCGGATTTATTATTTACTTTGTCGCCGTATGCCTTGATACCCTTGGTAATAGCGGATTTAAATCCTGTTTCATGTGTGCCGCCATCAATTGTTGCAATTGTGTTGCAGTATGATGAAAAGAATCCATCATCAGACGCAGCACCGTTTTCATCTGTTAAAAACGTTAATGCCCATTCAACGCGTCCAGAACCATCTGGAAAATCAACATTGCCAGAAAATATACGTGGCAGAATTCGTGGCTTAGACGATGTTTTTTCTTCCAAGAAATCAGCGACCCCGTTTGGATAATAAAATGTTGTATCGGCTGGGATATTCATATCCTCGGTCAATAATGCAGGGTTACAGTGCCATTGAATTCGTACACCACGTGATAAAAATGATTTAGCACGTGCCATACGATAAATCTTTACTGGCTTGAATACAGCATTTGCGCCGAATATTTCATCATCAATTGTAAATCGTATCGCGGTACCATGTGCATTTGTCGAATCGCCACGGGTCATAGGACTGGTTGGTTTACCACGGGAAAATGTTTGGTGCCAAGTAAATCCATCACGTGAAATTGTTACAACCATTTCTGATGACAGGGCGTTTACCACAGACGAACCAACCCCATGCAGACCACCACTGGTTTTATAGACATTGTTATTGAATTTACCACCAGAATGCAGGGTGGTTAAAATAACCTCTAATGCGGATTTTCCAGGATACTTTGGATGCTCATCAACTGGGATTCCGCGTCCATCATCAATGATTTCAATTGTCTTAGCATCAATCAGATTAACAACAATCTTCTTAGCGAATCCAGCAACGGCTTCGTCAATACTGTTATCCATAATTTCAATCGGCAGGTGATGCCACGCCTTTTCGTCTGTGCCACCAATATACATCCCAGGTCGCAGGCGGACGGGTTCTAATCCTTCTAAAACTTGAATGTCTGATGCGTCGTATGTGTGTGTATTTGTATCTGTCATAGTGTCCTTATTATTAGCGCAAAAATAGGATTTTCGCAAGTAAAACTATTTAAATTTGCTTTTCTATGCGTATTTTTACAGGTTTGTTTTCCGAAAATGCAAAAAATATAAAAAGGTCGTTTTTACAGGTCTTGATTTTTATGCATAATGGAATTATATAGTCTGTAACAATATAGAAATGCGAGATAAAAATGAATCAAAATCCATATGAAGTTTTGGGTGTGGCACGGGATGGGACAGACGCAGATATTAAAAAGGCTTATCATAAATTAGTTTTGAAATATCATCCGGATAAAAATCCAGGGGATAAGTCTGCCGAAGAAAAGTTCAAAGAAGTAAATAACGCGTTTGATATATTAAAAGACCCACAAAAACGCGCGGCGTATGACCGATTTGGTAATGCGGCATTTTCTGGTGGTAATGGCGCGTCTGCTGGGGCGGGGTTCGGCGGTAATCCATTTGGTGGTTTTGAATTTAATATGGGCGGAAATGGCGGTGCAGGGATGGAAGACATCCTGCGCGAGGCAATGCGTGGTTTCGGATTTGGTGGATTTGATGGCGCGTCTGGGGCTCGTGGGGCATCCGCGCGTGCTGGCCGTGATTTGTTAGATGAAGTAGTAATTGATTTAAAAGACGCATATTTTGGTACGACGCATACTGTAAAATTTTCTACGAATGTAGAATGTGAAAAGTGTCACGGTAATGGAACCGCTGATGGAAAGCCTGCACCTACATGTACGCGATGTGGTGGCACAGGCTATATTCACACACGCCAGGGATTTTTTGCAATGGAGGCACCATGTCCAGATTGTAACGGACTGGGGCATAAAATTAATAGCAAGTGCAGTGAATGTGATGGTACGGGCACTGTTCATAAAAGTCGCACATTAGATGTAAAAATTCCAGCAGGAGTCCAGGATGGTACGCGTTTGCGTTTGGCAGGTCAGGGCGAAGCCGGTGCTAATGGTGCACCAGCAGGTGATTTTTATTTAGATGTGCGTGTGCGTCCAGACAAACGATTCGAACGTGTGGGTGGGGATTTAATTATGCGTATGGATGTTCCGTTTACAACATTGGCACTTGGTGGTGAAATAGAGGTTCAAACGATTGATGATAAAACATTATCTGTAAAGGTCCCTAGTGGTACCCAGGTTGGTGAACGTTTACGTGTTCGTGGACATGGAATGCCGACAGGACGCGCATCGTCATTTGGCGATTTGTATATAGAAATTGCGATTCGAATTCCAACAAAATTAAGTGATGAACAAAAGAAATTATTAAATGAATTTGCTGGCACTAAAAGTCCTAAAAAAGGTTGGTTTTAAATGATGTAAAAAAACGCGCTATGTGCATGATTTTAAGCACATAGCGCATTTTTTTTTGATTTAAATTTTATTATTTGATTTTCTTTAATTTGCCTGCAAAGTCAAATGTATATTGTGTTGCAGACCAAACAGATGCAACCAATGCAAACCACAGGCCAAAGATACCAATCTGTGGTAACCATGTAATCAGGTATAACCATACGTGTCCTGTTGTTGCAGGTGTGATTAATACAGTTATTGCGAACATCAACATAAATGCTGCAATTGCAATCATCTGTAAAGTGGTTTTAATTTTGCCCATTGAAAAGCGTGCCTTGGGTACTGGCATTTCAATTTTTTGTGTGCCTAAAAATTCACGCAGACCACTGATATATAATTCGCGTGCAATCATTATGATTGTTGGTACAACGATAAACCATACTGGCATCATAACGGATAACATAATCAATGTATTTACCACCAGTAATTTATCCCCGATGTGGTCCATTACACCGCCGATTTTTGTGCATACGTTGTATTTTCGTGCCAAGAACCCATCAAACCAATCCGATATGGCACCCAATGCAAACATTATAAATGCTGTCCAATATAATTGGAACATTAATGCTGGGATTATCGCAAACGCGGCAAAAATGCGAAATGCGGATAAAAAGTTAACAAAAAATTTCATGTTTTCTCCTTTATTAATCAACATAACTATTATACCACGTCGGTGTGGAAATATGCATATATTTTTTCAGCGGCATATTTTCCCAATCCTGGTACTTTTTTTAGTGCCTTTAAATCTGCGTCGGCGATGTTACGTGTGCTGCCAAAATGGTTTAATAATGCACGTTTGCGTGTTGGACCAATGCCTTCAATTTCGTCCAGTACTGATGCAGTAACTGTCTTGGCACGTACTGTGCGATGATATGTGATTACGAAACGGTGGGCTTCGTCACGTACAGCACGCAACAGCAGAAATAATTTAGAATCCTTGGGCAGATCACGACATACGCTGCCGTCTGGCATTATAAAGTGTTCGTCACCGTCACGAACCTCGCCCTTGGTGACACCGAGTACTGGAATATCACCTGCACGACGATGCGCAATGTTCCATTGGGCAGGACCACCATCCACAATAATTAAATCCAGTTTTGTACCGCTTTGAATGGCACGTTCAACAAATTCAGACATCATTGCGATATCGTTTCCAGCACGTGACGCATCGCGCAATTTAAAGTGACGGTACCCTGATTTTTCAAATCCGTTATGGGAAAATGTAATCATTGCACCAACAGGACTTTTTCCAAATAAATGTGAATTATCAAATACCGCAGCCAGACCGATTTTTAATCCCAGCCAATTTTCTAATTCTGTAACAATATTTTGCCAATCAAAATTCGCGCTATGTGCAGGTGACCGCTTTATACCGCGATTTGATGTATGTGTTAATGCAGCGATTTTATCGCGTACAATTGCCGCTGATTCAAAGTCCATATTTGCAGAAAAAATTTGCATTTGTTTTGACAGATCTGCGATGATTGGTTCACTGTCGCCAGTTAAAATTCGACGTGCCAATTGAACGTTGTTTGCATATTCTGACTGTGGTTTGGTGCATGGCGCACTGCATCGTCCAATTTGGTGCAACAGACACGGGCGCGTGCGGTTGCGCATAAATGTATCTGTACATGTGCGCAGTTGGCATACCTTTTGTATTGTCTTGATAGTATCGTTCAATGCGCCAACAGATGGGTATGGACCAAATACGTCACGACGTTGTGAAACCTTGCCACGAAATTTTAACAGACGTGGATATTCAGAATTTGTTAATGCCAGCATCGGATACATTTTACCGTCTGTCAGCATAATGTTATATTTTGGACGCAATGATTTTATTAATTCTTGTTCGCGTACCAATGCATCCGATTCGGTCGCAACGGTTTCCCATTCAACACGTGTGACCAGTGGACGCATAATTTGCTTGTGCAATTCCAGTTTTGATATGTCCAGATATTGTCGTAATCGGTTGGATAAATTTTTTGCCTTTCCTACATACAACAGGGTGCCATCCTGGTCGTACATTTTGTACACCCCAGGGGCATTAGGACTGTTTTCTATTAAATCTGAAAATTGAATATTCATACTAAATATGATATTATAATAAAAAACAAATAGCAAATAAGAGGATATGCAAATATGAAACAAGAATCTGGACGTTCAATGATTGAAATGTTAGGTGTATTGGCGATTATGGGTGTTATTACCGTTGGTGCAATTGGGATGATTTCGATGGCTATGCGTACCCAAAAGCGTACAACAGTTAATGACGAAGTTATTCAAATGGTAACAGGCGTGCGTCAATTGCTGGGCGAATATGATGATTTTTCACACATAAACAATGCGACTATTTTTGGTGCAATTGGTATGAAGAATAAAAATCCGTATGGTGGAACGTATGAATTATCTGTTGACCCGTCAAATTCGCGTCAGTTTATTGTGACTATTAATGGGTTAAGCCAGGCAGACTGTGAAGCATTTGTTACAAAGGCATGGGCTGATTCTGTTGGATATCAAATGTCTGGTGGCAAAGAAGGTGGCGCAACAGGGAGTTGTACTGATGCCAATGGTCAGAACATTGTTCAGATTACGTATGGTGAATAACTAAATTTGACCCGGGGTTATGTTATGGCTGAACCGATTGTTGTATCGCAGACAGAAGATGGCGTGCGTTTGATGCGCTGGTTCTTGCGGCGGTTTCCATCAATGCCACAGCGTGAATTTTATAAATTGTGTCGTGGTGGGCAGATTCGTGTGAATTCATCGCGCTGTCACGGGCATGAGGTTTTGCGCTATGGTGATGCAGTGCGCGTGCCGCCAACTTTGTCGGGATATATGGACGCACCACGCAAGAAGACAGAATCTGGCGATAAATTTAATATGACAGATTTAGAGCAGTTGCGAAAATGCATTATTCATAACGATGACGACATAGTTGTGTTTAATAAGCCTGCGGGATTGGCTGTTCAGGGCGGAACAGGAATTCGGAAATCTGTGGATAAAATGGCGGCTGCACTGTTCCCGTATGATAAAATTTCGTTGGTGCATCGTATTGATAGGGAAACCAGCGGGTTATTGATTGTTGCGAAAAATCAGCATGCGGCACAAAGTCTGTCAGCGCAGTTTCAAAATAAAACAGCACACAAAGAATATTTGGCGTTGTTACGTGGTAATGTGACACCACCATCTGGAT
This sequence comes from Candidatus Enterousia sp., assembly GCA_051885395.1. Classification (GTDB taxonomy): domain Bacteria; phylum Pseudomonadota; class Alphaproteobacteria; order Rs-D84; family Rs-D84; genus Enterousia. The sequence continues at coordinate 6,196 of JBJEXB010000053.1, forward strand.
TGATTGATAATTATATGATAAAAGGTCAGGTGTTTGACAGCCCCAGTCGTGTATCTGGTGGAACGGGGCAGCGACCACAACGCGCGATTACGGAATATCGGGTTTTGTCCACCGCGGCAGGATATCTGTCATGGGTTTTGTTCACGCCAAAGACGGGACGTACACACCAGTTACGCTTGCACAGTGCATTTTGCTTAAATGCCCCGATTGTAGGTGATGCGTTATATGGCGGAACCGCAAAAACAGGTGCGCCAATTGATGCGATGCTGAATACAAATAACTTGTTTTTATTTGCTTATAAGATAACATTTCAGCATCCGACATCAGGTCGGATGGTAACGCTATCTGCGTCAATTCCTGATTTTATGGCTCCTGTGATAAAATTTTTGGAATTCCAGATACCATAAGGGGCAATAACAAAAATGGCGATAAAGAAAAAAGGTTCTTTCTTTATGGTACTGCGAATTATCGGTCTGTTTGTTATGGGACTGATTATCGCACTGTTTGTCGCACTCAGTCAGGTTAAGTTGGAAACGTTGCGTGGGGATGTGCTGTCTATATTGCGTGATGCGACAGGTCTGCCCGTTGAAATAGATGGTGCCGTTTCTTGGAAATTTTCATTGCGTCCGCGTATTGAATTAAATCAAGTGCGTGTGTTAAATGCATCGTGGGCAAAAGAAAAATATGCATTCAGTGCAGAAAAAATAGATGTGCGTTTGAATTTATTGTCTTTGTTTCGGGACAGACCAACCATACAAAATGTGCGTATACACGATGCGGTTTTGAATATCGAAAAAAATTCTGATGGTGCATATTCAATTGAACCATTTAAAAAATCAGATGACGCTGATTTGGCAACAGATACGGAAAATACAGATGCTGTAAATACAGTCGTGCAGCCAGAATATCCATTTGAAGACCCAGGACTGGGCGGTGTTCAGGTTCGTAATCTGGTTGCAAATGTTTTTGGCGATACATACAAGATTGTTGGATTTTCTGTGCGATATGTTCCAAAGGATGAAGAACGCGAATATGCAGGTTGGATAAAGTCAGACCAAGATGTATTTCCTTTTATAGTTTCTTATTCACGATATAATGCAGAACGAAAAATATATCCAGTACGTATTGCGCTGGCAACAGGTGGGGATGCATTAATCGCAAATATAGCCTTAGAAGGCACCAGTCGCGCACCAATTGATTTTAAAATCAAGGGTGATATACCGGACATCGCATCATTTGGTCGGTTGTTTAATCTGGATTTAGCATATATGCCGGCGATAACGGTTAATATGGCTGGTGGCGTTGACAGAAAGAAATTAACACTGCGTAAATCATCATTATCTGTTCGTGGCACAAATTTAAATGTATCTGGATTTGTGGATTGGTCAGGACGTACGCCATCGTATAAAGTAGAAATTGAATCAAAATCAATTAATTTGATGGAATTGTTTCCTGAACTGTATTCAGGCCACAAACGTTTGCATCTTAACAGAGAATTAAATGCGTTCAAAGATATTCCTTTGCATGGCAAAGATATGTTAGGACTGGAATTAAGTGTGCGTTTGATTGCAGATAATTTCATTGTATATCGTGATTTGAATATTCGTGATTTAGATGTATCTGCAAAATTAAAAAACAATCATATTCGTATTGATGGTACATCGATATTCAGTGGTGGCAATATTAGAATTGGTGCGGATGCAGATATTGACAACAATGGGCGTATATTTATGCAGGCTGCAGCAGCAGGACGTAATTTGTCGGTTGGTACGTTATTGCATCAATTGCGGATTGATAACTTGATTTCTGATTTGCCTGTTAATATAGAGGCTTATGCCCGTGCCAATGGACGTGATTTAAGTGAGGTAATGCAAACAATAACAGGACCTGTTCAGGCTTATTCTATTGGGGCAGGTTATGCGCACTCTGAATTAGTTTCATATATGTATGGGGCTGATTTCTTGACCAATTTGCGTCACAGTATTCAGGATTTATTCCGAACAGATAAAAAATATAATCAAATGAAGATATCTTGTGTTGCTGTAAATACTAAATTACGTGATGGATTGGCACAAACGCGCCAGGGGGTCGCTGTTGAAACAAATGCGATAAATGTTCGTTTGGCGGGTGATGTCAATTTGGGCGATGAAACTATGCACCTGGCATTGACAACAGTGCCTGTGCGTGGAATAAAGTTGTCTTTGACAGGAAATGTGGTAAATTCGATAGAAATAACTGGAAATTTGTCTGAACCTGATATAAAAATATCAGGTGCGGCAGTCGCAGGCAAAGTTGCGTCTGCCACAGGAATTGGTCTGTTGTTGGCGCCGTTTACAGGTGGTATCGGGCTGGTTGCGGGCGCAGGGGTTGGTTTGTTGGCAGGCGACTTGCTGGAAAACTGGCTGGCAGATGATGAACCGTGCAAGACCGCATTAGAACGTGGGGCACCACCAATGCGTGGTGATCCAGAATGGTTGAATGCGCCATTAACAGAACTGATAGACGGGGTTTTAAATAATCATTAACAAAAAAAAGGGGAAAACAAATGCATTGGTGGATGGATTTAAATGTATGGATTAATGTATCGCAAATAATTGTTATTGCTGGTATATTATTGTTGTTTTATCGCAGTTTTATACAAAACACATCGTCAGAAAAATTGGTTCGTGGGTTGTTTGGGCTGGCTTTGCTGTGGGGATTCAGTTTTGTGTTTTCAGCGGTGCACTTAGAATTATTGGGACGTTTCCTGCATTGGACAGCGTTGTTTGTATCGCTAAGTTTGATTGTTATATTTCAGCCAGAATTGCGTAAGTTTATGGCTTTGTTGGGCAATATTGATGGTTGGCGTCGTATATTTAAGCGTGGCGGGATTGTTGTTCGTGATACGAAATCATTGGATGCGATTGTCAGTGCGGTTGAATATATGTCGTCAAAGCATACAGGCGCATTGATAGTATTCCCAAGTTCTTTGGATGAAAGCACAATTGAAAAGAAAGGTGTTGCCATTGATGCCAAGATTTCCAGTGAATTGTTATTAACCATATTCTTTAACAAGACACCTTTGCATGATGGCGCGGTAATTATTGAAAAAGACAGAATTGCATACGCTGGTGGGATTTTACCATTGTCACAAAATAACCTGAATTGGAAATATGGTACGCGTCATCGTGCAGCCCTGGGTATGTCAGAGGTGTCTTCTGCGACGGTCTTGGTTGTATCCGAAGAAAGTGGCGATATATCAATTGCCGAAAAGGGAAAATTTACCAAATATGATGATATTAAAAATTGCGTTCGAAATTGGAAAAGGTTTTGAATAGATAAAGCAATACTTATTATGTTGGCGGTATCCGATATGGATACCGTTTTTTACTATAAAAATGTCGGGGTCAGGAATGTTTGCATTTCATCTTGCACCGAATCGGCATTTTTTGATAAAGTGTGACGTAAGAATAAAAAAAGATTTAATTACAGGAGCATATAATGGAATTTTCAGTGTTTCGTCAGGTGTTGATACGTGCGCTTGGACATATGCAGTCTATTGTTGAAAAGCGTGCGACTTTGCCGATTTTGACGAACGTTAAATTAGAAGTAGCAGACGATTTAATTTTATCTGCGACGAACGTTGATTTGGAATTGGTTGAACATGTCGCGGCTGATATCACATTGGGTGGTAAAACAACAGTTCCTGTTCAGATGTTATATGATATCGTTCGTAAATTGCCAGATGATGCAGAAATCAGTTTCAAGCAGTCTGGTGACCTGTTGGTTGTTTCCAGTGGTCGTGCAGTATTTCGTTTGCCAACATTGCCTGCGGAAAATTTCCCTGCAATGGCTGGCAGTAATTTGACCACAAAATTCCAAATGACAACAGGTGACCTGTCACATTTGATTAATCAAACAAAGTTTGCAATTCCAACAGATGATGTTCGTTATCATTTGGGCGGTATTTATTTCCATATCGCAGATGAAGGAAATGAAAAAATGTTAACAGCCGTTGCAACCGACGCGCAACGTATGGCGTTGTGTGCAATGCCTGCACCTGCGGGCAGTGCTGAGATGCCATCTGTTATTTTACCACGTCGTGTTATTGGTGAATTGTCAAAGTTGTTAGAAGATGCAACAGTTGATGATGTAACTGTTGAATTGTCTGATACCAAAGCGCGCTTTACAGTTGGCAGTGCAACATTGACCAGTAAATTGGTTGATGCCCAGTACCCGAATTATCGTGTCGTAATACCAAAGGGCAATGATAAAATTGCAATACTGGACAGAAAACAATTTGTTAACGCTGTTGATTTGGTTTCTGTTGCCAGTGTTGACAAGACAAAATCTGTTCAATTAACATATTCTATGAATAAGTTAGTTATTAATGCGTCCAGTCCTGATGCAGGTACTGCGACCCAAGAATTAGATATTGAATACAACGGTGACAGCGAGTTTACAGTTACATTTAATGTAAAATTCTTGCTGGATGTTGCCGGTCAGGTCGAAGGTGAACGTTTCCAAATGGAAATGCAAGATTCTTTGTCGCCGACCATCATTAAATCTACCGCACAGGATACAGATGCGTTGTTTATCTTGATGCCTATGCGTATGTAGATGTGGAGATAGATTTAAATTTTAATAAAATTGCCTGTATTTTATGACAGGCTTTTTTTTGTGCCGATTGCGATTGCAAACAGAAAAAAATATGATAAAATCGCGTGAATTATTTACAAGAGGTTATATTATGACGCTGGAAGAAGTCGCACCAGGAAAAATGCCACCTAAGAAGATGAATGCAATTATAGAAGTACCAGAAAATGGCTTTGTGAAGTATGAAATTGACAAAGAAACTGGCTTGTTACGTGTGGACAGAATTTTGCATGCACCGATGGCGTACCCTGCGAACTATGGTTATTTCCCAGGAACATTGGGCGATGATGGTGACCCACTGGATTGTGTCGTGGTTTGCAACGCGCCACTGCGTCCAGGTGTTTTGATTGAAGTTCGCCCGATTGGGGCATTGTTAATGGAAGACCAGGCAGGTGGTGATGAAAAAATAATTTGTGTACCATTGGATAAAATTGATCCATTCTATACCGATACAGAATTTATAGAACAGTTACCACAAATTTTACGCAGCAAGATAAAATATTTCTTTCAACATTATAAAGATCTGCAACCAAATTCTTGGTCCAAGGTTGGCGAATGGGCAAATCGTGAAACCGCAGATAAATTGATAATGGACAGTATCGACCGTTATTGGGCGCATAAACGCGAAGCGCAATAAAATCCTTGCGTTGGGGACATGAATTTTTATAATCTGCATATAGTATATTAAAGAGGTAAAACAATGGCATCTTATATTGCAAATGATATGCGTGTTGGTTGGGTTATTTCCCATAACGGTAAACGCTATTCTGTTACATCGATTACCAAGGTTAAACCTGGTAAGGGTGGCGCATTTGTTCAGGCGGACTTGCGTGATATTGATTCAGGTAACAAGGGTGGCGACCGCTGGCGTGCCGAAGATAAAGTTGAAAAATTGATGGTTGAAGATTTTGATTGTCAATATTTGTATTCTGACGGAACAGACGCGTTCTTTATGAATTTATCTGATTACGAACAGTTTACAATGCCTGTTGATTCTTTGGGTGAACAGATGAAGTTCTTGGCCCCAGAAATGACCGTCAAGGCGAACTTTGTCGAAGGTCATCCTGTATCAATTTCTTTGCCAAAGACAGTAATTGCAACTGTTGAAGAAACAGAACCTGCATTAAAAGGTCAAACTGCATCATCATCAGGTGGCAAACCTGCAATCTTGGATAACGGTGTACGTGTTCAGGTACCGTTATTTGTTGAACAAGGTGAAAAGATTGTGGTTAATACTGAAACCTTGGAATACGTTGAACGCGCAAAATAAATTATAACAGCACATCTGCGCAAAAATTGGGTTGCTCATGTATGTCTAATACACTACGCAACCCGATTTTCGTGCATCTGCACTGTTCTAATTCATTTTGAATTGTCATTACGAGTAAGGCGACAGCCGCAACGTGGCAATCCAGTTAATAATCAAACTTATCTGCTTTACATTATGGATTGCCAAACTTCGCTTACGCTCGTTCGCAATGACAATGGTGAGATAACGTACATTTTTTTATCTGTTGGGGATTTAATAAAAAAAGACGATGCAAATGCATCGTCTGAGTTTTTGTATGAGTTTCTTTACCAGTTTGTACCAAATTGTGGGCAGACTGCACCGCCCGGCATAAATACAGAAATTAATGCACCGATAGTGAACAATAATACAAAACCAACCAGCATACCGACACCTTTTTCCTTTACGTCTTTTAATTCAACTTTTCCGCTGGAAATGTATCCCCATGCCCATCCGGCAATAATAAATGCTGCACCAATAAATGCCAATGTACGCAATGTTTTGAACAATGTTCCCATTTGAGCAACTAAGTCACAAATATTGTTTGATAAGCTAGCAGTATAGTTATTAGTTGGTGCAGATACAGCGTGTGCTTTGCTAATTGCCATAGCAAACAGCATTAAACTGGCGAAACTTACTTTCTGTATTAATTTTTTCATTATACAATCCTTTTATTCATTTTATTATATTTTACCATAACAAACAGCCCGTTTCAAGTATCAACATTATAAAAAAAACGCCCGTTTGGGCGTTCCTTTATAAATTTATTTTTTTATTACATTGCGGACACGACGACATATTTACGACGCGCGATTGGTTGTGGCATCCCGCATGAGTTGCAATCGCACGATGTGCATGCAACTGGTTTTGCGGCTGGTGCCAGAATTTGACGGTCGGCGCGTGGGGCGTTGCCAAAGTTGTCACGTGCATATAAATCGGCGCACATTGTGTTGCGATACACAATCTTTTTATTGCCGTTCAGACTGCGAATGTCAGATGAATAATGGTTGCCAGATTCGCCTGCATAGTATATGCAATCTGCACCGTCCTGGCTATAACGGATGCCGCCTTTGTAATAATCATAGTATTCGCCACAGCCTGCCAATGCGACCAATGA
>JBJEXB010000054.1:0-2404 GCA_051885395.1 Candidatus Enterousia sp.
CAAATTCAGTGCAAAGCAATCAAAGACCTGTCTGTGATGAAAAATACGTATATGCAGGATTAACCACTGGCGAATTAGTAAAAATAAACCCTAAAACACGTGTAATTGCATGGATTGCGGATGTTTATCGCCCCAGCAATTTAACAGGTGGTGCATCGATTGTTGATATTGTTGCACCGATTGTTGTACGCGATGGTGCGGTTTATGCTGGTGGATTGGGTGATGCGTTCTGCAAAATAAATGCCACCAGTGGTAACAAAAAGTGGTGTGTAAATATTGGTGTTGGTGTGCCATTTATCGTAACAGATAATGCGTCATTTGTTGTATCAACAGACGGCAATTTATATGCTATCCGTAACAGTGATGGTGCCGCATATTGGCGCGTGGCTGTAAAAAAACAGGTTACCCCAACATATTCAAATGGCATTATTACCGTTGGGCGTGAAAAATTTGATGCACACAATGGAAAGACTGTTGATTAAAAACCGCCCAAATGGGGCGTTTTTTTTTATTAGAGTTCAGTATTCAAAGTGCAGAGTTCAAATAGTTTTTGCTGTTTCCTGGATTGCCACACTTCGCTTACGCTCGTTCGCAATGACAAAAGAGATAATGTTCCAAGTTTCGCAATTATGTAATTAAAGCACCTTTGTCATTGCGGGTGACATCAGGTCCCGCAGAAATTGAAAATTTTTGTGGGTGATAAACGAAGCAATCCAGTTTATAATAAATAAAGCAACAGCCGACATCCGTCGGCTGTTTTTATGTTTTATTTTGACTTTGTTGGTGCAACAATAATTGATTTTGTTCGTTCATCAGGCTTGGATTTTGATTCCAATGTTCCACGTTCACCAACAATTTCCAGAATACGGGCAAATAATTCTGGGACTGCATCCTTGCCACGTGCCAGAACTTTTTTTGAACCCTTGGTCATAACAGAAATTTTTACCTTGTCCCCGTTGTTCAAGAATTCAAATACCTTTTTCATCTTGGTATTTAAATCGTTTTCTTCTATGAAAGGTTTTACCCAAACTTCTTTCATTTCAACGGATTTTTGATTCTTGCGCGCTTCATTTGCACGCTTTTTCTGTTCGTATTTAAATTTGCCATAATCCATTATTTTTACAATTGGCACAGCCCCCGTGGCATTGATTTCAACCAAATCCATTCCTTCATCAATTGCCATTTGTAATGCCTGGGGCGTTGGCATAATGCCCAAATTCTGCCCTGTACTGGATATTACCTGTACGGATTTAGCAAAAATTCGATTGTTCATTCGCGGACCCATGTCGCGACGATTATCACGATTAATTTGTGGTCTAATGGTATGCTCCTTTGATATAAGATAGCCTGATTATTTATTATTTTTATACAGTTTTCAACATATTTTGCACGATTTGCAATGCATTCCATGCGTCACGCTTGGCACTGGGTTTTAACAATAAATAGTTTGGATGGTATATCGGCATTATTTTTATACCATCTTTTTCAACCGCAACGCCATGCGCACGGGGCAGGGCAACACCTGCGATTTGCATTGCAGCAATTGTCCCAAATGTCAAAATTACACGTGGGTGTAACATTTCCAAAATACGCTGAACAAATGGGCGCGATAAATTCATTTCATCCTCGGTCGGTGTACACCCCCCAGGTGTTCGCCAAAATAACAATGGCAAAATCGATACATTATCACGCGACATACCAATCGCAGCAATCATTTTATCCATTAATTCACCCGCCGCACCCGACATTATACGCCCAGTTGCATCATCATCAGAACCGGGGATATCTGTCACAATAACCAATCCATTTGGATTTTGGGCAATATGCGGTAAAACAACGTTTGTCGCGCAGGCGCGCAATGGATGATTGAATTCTGCAATCATACGCAGCATTGACGGTATGTCCACAGGGCGCGCCGCCATTGCAGTTGCGGTTTCAACAGACATTGTTTGTATCGGCGCAATTGGCGGCACAATCATTGTCGCCGTGCGCCCTGGCATTGTGCCATTGGCATTTTGCACGCCAGACGTATCCACATAATTTGCTGTGGGGGCAGTGGCGGCGATTTTACGCGCAGCCTCGCGCAAGGTCATTGGAATATCATCCAATTCCCACGCAACACCTGCTAATTTCAAATCACGTATGTCATAATCACACATAACTTATGTTTTCCCTTGATTTTTCAAACCTTTTATTATAGACTAAACCACGAGCAACAGAAACTCAAGGGAGTATTTTCATGAAAATAAAAAACTTTGCCATGTTGGCAGGTATTGCTGGAATGCTGGCTGCTTGCGGTGGTTCCAGTATTGTTGAACCAGCAGATTTGAATGACCAACGCGTATTCTTTGGTTTCAATTCATCTGAAATTTCCGAAGAAGCACGTGACAACTTGTTGGGTCAG
>JBJEXB010000055.1:0-12758 GCA_051885395.1 Candidatus Enterousia sp.
CCAGAATTTTAGTAAAGTAAAGAAACATGAACCTGTTTGATTCGTCATTTTTATGCCTGGACATTGGCACAAATGGTGTACGCGGTGTTGCCCATCGTGTACGTTCAGGTCATATTGATAATTCAGCCGCATATTCAATTGACAGCACGGACACAGTATTCGCATTAAAAGCCGTCGTAGATGAATTAGAAAATAAAATTGGGCGTCATTTTGACAGCGCATTTATCACAGGAAACTTTGGTGCATCACGTTTTGAAATGACGCAACAAACCAATACATGGAATACAGAACACAAAATAACCGCTGGCGACGTACGAAATCAAATCAGCCAAATTGTTGCGCCACCCGAACATTATCCAATGCACATAATACCGTTACAATACGATATATCTGGCGCACGTCATTTATCATCACCAATTGGACAGGTGGCGCGTAAATTAACATCTATATTTGGCTGCATTTTTTATCCACGCGCACGCATGGATGAAATTCAATCTATATTACGCAGCGCCCATATACAGTCAGAGGCATTTTTTTCACCCCAATTTTTACATAATGCTGTTCTGCGCCCAAACGGCCAAACAATGATGTTTATTGATATGGGTGCTGCGCAAACGACTGCATCTATCTGGACAGACCGTGGTCCTGTGCGTGGAATATGCATTCCGACAGGTGGCAATGATATAAACGAACAAATCGCAAAAGAATTAAACACCAGTATTTCTGACGCCGACAGAATAAAGCGCACTGTTGGTTCTATGATACCACGCGAAATGGACCGATTTACACCTGCGGATACTGCATACGATTTTTCACGTGCAGATATAAACAATGTAATAATTCCGTGTATATTAGATGTGATTGCAAAAATCAAAGAACAATGCAGCGCCGCAATTGCAAAATATAAACCATCAAAAATTATTCTGACAGGCGGCGTCGCTGAAACAGAAGATATTTCCGAATTCTTTGAAAATGCATTTGGCATTCCAACTGACGCATTACGTACAGACACATCTGTTCAGTCATTATCTGAATACATCTGGGGTGCAGAATCTGCACATCGTGATGCATATCTGGCACGACGCGCAAAATTGCGAAATATTCAATCACGAATAAAATCGATATTCGCCCGCCGCCCACGTCGGCGAAAGGCGCGTTTCATACCAATATTGCCCAGCACATTATGCTTTGACATGCATGCGCCGGCAACATATTCAACATTTACGTCTGGTGGCATATCAATGATTCACGTTGATATAATGGATGGGTTTTATGTTGATAAAATGGCTGGCAGTATATCCGAATTAAAATACATCCGCGCACATACAAATGCACATCTGCACGTTCATTTAATGACAGAAAGTCCTGTCGTCTGGGCAACCGATGCCATTGCGGCTGGCGCAGGTACTGTCATTGTATCAACAAACACATCTGGGGTATGTGCAGCATTGCGAAAAATACGGGAATCTGGACGTCGTGCCGGAATCGCACTGAATCCCGAATCATCCGTTGCGATATTAAAGCCAATTTTACGCGATGTTGACGAAGTAATGGTGATGACTGTTACCCCTGGTGCAGCAGGTCAAGAATTCAACGCAAATTGTGTAAAGAAAATCGCAATACTGCACGCATTCAGAAAGAAATTTGATTTAAAATTCAAAATATCTGTCGATGGCGGAATAAATGACGCAACTGCAAAATTATGTTGGGCAGCGGGTGCAGATTATTTAATCAGTGGCTCATACCTGGCGGGCAGTTCTGATTTCCCATTGGCAGTACAGTCACTGTTACCAAAACAAAGTATAAATATTTAATAAAAAAAGTTCCCGCAACTTTGGTTGCAGGAACTTTTTTACAAACAACGCTTTTACGAATTTCGCACACAGTACAAAATTCATAGGGATGTGGGTTCGGGACTGTTTGAAAAGTCCTTTTATGCGGTGCTTGCGCGTCAGTTTTTTCTGACGGACATACGCTCGTACGTCGCAATAAATATGCCACGAAATTATGCAATAAACAACAGGCACCTTTTCCTAGTATTTATTTCACAATTATTCGACGACCATTTTCATATTCACTGATATAAACGTGTATTGTGTCACGTGGCAACATCCCGCCCGCAATATCAGGCCATTCAATCAATGTAATATCATTTGCAATGGCATGCGCCAATCCGATTTCTGTTAATTCAGATGCGTCTTCGATACGATATAAATCAAAATGCGATATTCCGTCATACGATTGCACAATTGTAAATGTCGGACTGGGAACCACAGTATCCGCCCCACGCAAAGTTTGAATTATTGTTCGTGCAATTTCGGATTTACCCATACCTAAATCCCCATGCAACGCAACAGTTACAGGCGCATTTAATGTTTTTGCAAATTCACGCGCAAATTGCCGTGTACCATCTATGTCTTTTGTAATGTATTCCATATCCGTCCCCTATTCCAGCAACAACAAATCATCTTCCATCTTGCGAATGGCATCACGCAATTCGGCAGCCGTTTCAAATTCCAAATCTTCGGCGGCTTTATGCATTTTACGTGTCAAATCACGTATTTGCTTACGCAGGCTTTCCGCATCCATAACACCACCAGATTTATCATATACAAATCTGCGCTTTTTATCTGTCTTTTCTTGTGTATCGCCAACCTCTGCAAAAACGGCTTTGGTTACAGTTTGTGGCGTAATGTTATGCGCAGTATTATATACAATTTGCTTTTCACGACGACGCGCAGTTTCCGTTAATGCTGCATTCATAGAATCTGTCATTTTATCAGCATACAGAATTACATGCCCATTTGCATTTCGGGCAGCCCTGCCAATCGTCTGAATAAGCGAACGTGTCGAACGCAAGAATCCTTCTTTATCGGCATCCATAATCGCAACCAGTTCACATTCTGGAACATCCAATCCTTCACGTAACAAATTAATTCCAACCAAGACGTCATATTTACCCAACCGTAAATCACGCAATAATTCAATACGTTCCAGTGTTTCAATATCGCTGTGCAGATACCGCGCACGTACACCATTTTCATTCAAATAATCTGTTAATTGTTCTGCCATTTTCTTGGTCAATGTTGTGACCAACACACGCCCTGTTACCTTTTTTACCTCGCCCAGCAAATCATCCACCTGATGCGTGGTTGGACGAACATCACACACAGGGTCCAGCAATCCCGTTGGACGAATAACCTGTTCAGATACAATTCCGCCCGATTGGTCCATTTCCCATTGCGCTGGCGTTGCCGATACAAATATTGTCTGGGGACGCAATGCATCCCATTCTTCAAATGTCAATGGACGATTATCAACGCACGCAGGCAGTCGAAATCCATATTGCGACAGTGTTTCTTTGCGTGCACGGTCACCGCGACTCATTGCACCAATTTGGGGAACAGTTACGTGACTTTCATCAATAAATAAAATTGCGTCTTTTGGCAAATATTCAAACAGCGTCGGTGGCGGTTGCCCGGGCAGTCGTCCTGACAAATATCGTGAATAGTTTTCAATTCCGCGACACGTACCCGTACTTTCCATCATTTCAATATCAAAGTTCACACGTTCGCGCAAACGTTGTTCTTCGATATATTTCATATTTTCATGAAAGTATTCTAATCTTTCTTCTAAATCAGTTCTGATTTGACTGATTGCCTGTAATATGCTGGGCATTGGTGTTGCATAGTGCGTATTTGGATACACCGCAACATGGTCCAGTTTTTGTAACTTTGCCCCAGTCAAAGTATCAAATTCCCATATTTCTTCGATTTCATCACCCCAGAAAGAAACCTTCCACCCCCTGTCTTGGGAATGTGACGGGAATATATCCAGTGTATCACCACGTGCGCGAAAATCACCACGTTCAAACGCAACATCATTTCGTTTATACTGAATATCAACCAACCCGCGCATTACATCTGATATACCAATCTGGTCACCTGTTTGTAATACCAGTTTCATTCCAGAATATTGTTCAGGCGACCCCATACCATAAATTGACGATACAGATGACACAACGATAACATCGCGTTCTTCCAGCATTGCACGGGTTGCGCTGTGCCGCATACGGTCCAACTGTTCATTAATCGACGCATCTTTATCAATATATGTATCTGTTGTTGGCATATATGCTTCTGGTTGATAATAATCATAGTATGACACAAAGTATTCCACGTGATTATGTGGAAAGAACGATTTCATTTCCGTATATAATTGTGCCGCCAATATTTTATTCGGTGCCATTAATAACGCAGGTCGCCCAAGCTGCGCAATAACATTTGCCATTGTAAATGTTTTGCCAGAACCAGTCACACCTAACAGTACTTGATTACGTCGCCCATCACGCACCCCCGACACTAATTCAGATATAGCAGTCGGCTGGTCACCCATCGGCTTATACGCACTTTCAAGATTAAATATTTTTTTATTCACAATCATAAATATAATCCATTATAATCAAAATACAAGGAAGATGAGAATGGCATTAAAACCCAGATATAAACGACGCATATTTTGGACAGCGGTGACTGTTATCGGCATTGCGGCATTAAGCGTTGTTGTTATCCCACCTATGATAAATCTGAATGCATTAAAGCCAAAGTTACAATCTGCAATTTTGCAACAGACAGGAATCACTACCAACATACGTGGCGATGTTCATTTCAGTTTACTGGGGCGTGCAACTATTGTCGCGTATGACGTCACAACCCCAATGGGCACCATAAACAACGTTGCATTTTCTGTGCCACTGATTGATATTTTTGACCTGCAATCTGCAAACCTGACGGGCGACATCCAAATTCATGGTGGCAATATACATATCGACACACTGCAATCACCGTCAATAAATCACAATATTGATATATATTCTACCAGTGTTGAATTTATGGGCAAAGAATATGATATCATTCGCGGTCGTCTGTCAAATGGCGAATTAACTGGCACCGTTCGCACAGACCAGCATAAATATGATATCAGTTTCACAGACAATGAATTTTATATTCATAATCACACGAACAATCTGGATATATACGGTCAATTGTATTCTGACGGAACGGCATCTGGTCGCCTGTCAATTGATACCGATAATATAAATCGTTGGTTTGAATTTTCAGAACCAAAAATCAATCAGCGAATTCGTATGACGACAAACTTTGAATGGGATGGCGGATACGGATTTAAATTTTCAGATATTTATGCCAACGATACCGTGACCGGTAATATTAATTTAATGCCTGATGGCGCACGTCAAATAAAACTAGCCGCCACAGATTTAGACTTTGATTTTTCATTTTTGGCGCAGCCTTCAAATTTATTGCATCGCACATCGTATGACTTGGACTTTTATGGCAATTTAAAGTTTGATAAATATAACTTTAATCATCTGATGATTGTGGCAAATGGGTCTGACGAAAAATTAACGATAACAAAAATCATTGCAGATGATATATCAATCACAGGCGGCACAATTGATAAAAATGGCGCACATAACCTGACGATACAATTCCCATACGAAGGTATCCCTGCACAATGCCTGTTTTCAGGCACGCCAGATAATTGGACGTGTGACAATTTTGTATGGGGCGATGTACGTGGACAAATATCTGTAAAAAATGATACGTATAACCTGACCATTCAATCGCCAAATAAAATGCCTGAAAATGACGTAATTTCACGCCATATACAACGCTTGGGAAAGCATGGAAAAATAACTTTTAATTTTTCTGATATAGGCGGAACAATTAATATTGATGAAAAAAATACCACACCACGATATACATTTGCCAAAGCTAAACCAATATCGTGGTTAAATCCGAACTTTAAATTTTTACCAGATTTTATGACACGTGACATTGGTGACTTTATCTGGCGTGGTGACACAATGGATTTTGCGCCTAATTCAGAACGCTGGTTTTTATCACTGTCGAACAATCGGTTTTATATGTCTGGTACAAATATCAAAGACCTGTTTCCAAACCTGGATTTGCAGTCTATAAATGATTTAGAATATTCAATATCAGGTTCATATAACAAAAACAATATTTCTGATTTAAAAATAGAAATTGGCGGACACACATTTACAGGCACACTTTCTGATAATGCCATTCGCTTGAACACGCCATTGCTGAACCTGGATACGTTTATAAACCAAGAATTTATTGATAATTATGAACAGTTGCAATTTTTAACAAACGCGCCAATTATGATACCGTTTGAATTAAAAACGAATGTATTTATATCGGCTGACAGGGTTATATACGACGGCGAAGAATATCAAAACTTTACATATTCATTAAAGAAAAACACCCAGGCATTTTCCATCACCGACAATGCACGCGGTAATTTATTGGCAATAATTGAAAAGAAAAAAAACGAATATGACATATCATTACAATTAAACAAGTTTGTAACCAGTGGCACAATTTTATCATCCACAATGCCACTGAATATCGCAGACAGCACAATTACCGCCGACATAGAAATGCGAACATCTGGATACATTGCGCACGACCTGGAATACAATTTATCCGGCAACATGGAAATGATATTTGATAATGGATATGTTATTGGAATTGGGATTGATGATTTCTATGCATCTGCGGAAAATATAACCAGAATGAACGCAGAATACGCATTATCAGACGCATTGGACGGTGGTCGGTCACGCTTAAAAAATGCACATATTATCGGCGAGTACAAAGATGGTAATTTTATAACGACCGAACCTATTGTATTGCAAATGCGACACGCGGATGCTGTTGGGGGACTGGGGATACAAAACGGACTCTTGACCGCAACATTTGATATAACAATGCGTGGGACGGCACCAACACCTGTTACAATTCAATTGGACATCGCACCTGACAATTCACGCGGATACGCATTATCTGAAATAATGCAGAACTTTGATGCGTCATTCATGCGTGCATTTGTAAAAACACATAACAAGTTTTAATAATATATCAGCGTCAACCACACGCCATATTTTTCACACAATGGCGCCAGTCGTTGTACATATCGCATATCGCTGTCATTTTCCAGTATTAAAAATATGGCAGGCGTGCGCCCTGTCATACGCGCATAGTGTAATGATTGCCCCAGTGCTTCTGCCCATTTAGACGCAAAATCAAATTCAATTGCAAAACCACCCGTCAAACAATCCACACGTGTTTTGTCAGGTAAAATAACCTCTGCATTATATGGACAATACATTTTTTGATATACGCGTTCTGGCAATTTATGCGCAGCATTTGCGCCACAAACACATAATAATAAAACAAGAACAAACACCCGTCGCACAGAAATTTCCCCAACAAAAAACCACTTGGAAAATCCTAAGCGGTTGGAGGTTCAACACTATCGTAACGACTAGTCTGCCCTATTCAATATATTCAGGCATCCTCCAACCGAAGTTGGAAGTTCGTTTTGATATACAAAACGCGTTACGAAAGGGTGTTGAAACCCCACACAGGCAACACGCCCGTGCATGCGCATTATATCGGATTAAATTGATGTTTGCAAATATTTACTGGATTGCTTTGCTACGCTCGCAATGACAAAGGAACTTTAATTGTAAAACTTGGAACATTATCACCTTTGTCATTGCGAACGAGCCATCGGCGAAGTGTGGCAATCCAGTATCTGCACTCTGAAAAGAATCACTTTCCGCGTTCCGCGTCATCAAACGCATTTCGCATAATTGCGCGTCCTTGGGGGTCACCATAATATGTTGATGCGCCCAATTGCCCCATATGATATCCGCCAGCGCACATTTTTACACGACGCGCACAACGCAAAAACATGCGGTCACGTCCAATTACATCGCCAGACGTACCATTTAACATACGCCAAATAAAACTGTTCTTGTGTGGGGCAAATAAAACATTTCCACGCATCTGTAAACGCCCTATGTCATACTCATCACGATGCAGATAAATTTGACGCGCCTGATACGGTGATAAATTTAATGTGTAAATCAGATTTTCAATATCACACTGTGTAATCATATTCTCATCCGTTTTTGAAAATTATACGGATGAAATAAATAATTTTAATAGGTTTGATTTCTTAAATAAAAAACCCACCAAAAGGTGGGCTTTTTTTATCCTTTTTTGCGTACTTGGATATGTACTTCGCGCAGTTGTTGTTCTGTCACCTCTCTTGGGGCGCCCAACATCAAATCTTGACCGCGCTGGTTGGTTGGGAACGCAACCACTTCGCGCAGGTTTGGTTCTGCCAACATAATCTGAACCAAACGGTCAATACCAAATGCACAACCGCCGTGCGGTGGCGCACCATATTGGAATGCCGCATACATACCACCAAATTTTGCCTTTACATCTTCTTCGCCGTATCCTGCGATTTCAAATGCACGAACCATAGTTTCAGGATTATAGTTACGCAAACCACCACTGCATATTTCGGCACCATTTAATACCATATCAAACTGGTTTGCTTTTATCTTTAATGGGTCGCCATTTAATTCGCCACGTGGCAAACTGAATGGATTATGACCAAAGTCAATCGCACCTGTTTCTTCGTTCAATTCATAGAATGGGAATTCTTCTATCCAGCACAGGCGGAATTCTTTGTCATCAATCAGCCCCAAATCTTCGCCCAGTTTAATACGCAGTTTACCTGCTGCCTTTGTTGCAGCACCAACCTCGTCACAGACAAAGAATAATGATGAATTATCACCTGAAATTTCATGCAGTTTCGCAATGCGTTCTGCATCTAATTTCTTGGCAACTGGACCCTTGGCACCATCTGGACCAAATACGATATATCCCAATCCACCCAATCCTAATTCTTTGACCGCGTAATCACCCAGTTTATCAAACCAAGAACGGGGTCTGAAAGCAGAATTTGGCGCAGGAATTGCACGCACAACACTGCCATTTTCAATTGCATTTGCAAATATTCCAAAATCAGACCCACGGAACACATCAGTTACATCACTGATAATAATAGGATTACGCAAATCTGGTTTATCACAACCATATTTTAACATTGCTTCATCAAATGGAATGTGTGGAATTTGGTCACAGATTTTTGCATCTGGCACAAATTCACGAATTAACGCAGGCATTAATTGGTCACCCACCGCCTGAATATCTTTTAAATCAACAAACGACATTTCCAAGTCTAATTGATAGAATTCCAATAATCTGTCTGCACGTAAATCTTCATCACGGAAACATGGTGCAATCTGGAAATAACGGTCAAATCCTGCAATCTGCAATAACTGCTTAAACTGCTGTGGTGCCTGTGGCAATGCATAAAACATACCGTGATGATGACGGCTTGGGACAATATAGTCACGCGCACCTTCTGGGCTGGAAACAGTCAAGATTGGTGTTTGGAATTCTGAAAATCCCATATCCCACATTTTATCACGCAAAAACTTCATTACGCGATTACGGAACAAAATGTTTTTATGTAATGATTCACGACGCAAATCGATATAGCGATATTTCAAACGCAAATCTTCGGCAACAGTATCATCATCACCAAAAACCTGGAACGGCAAAACATCCGAATTTGTTAAAACTTCCCAATTTTCTGCTTTGATTTCTATTGTGCCAGTTGGGATTTTATCGTTAACCGCGGACGCATCACGTGCAACAACAGTACCTGTGATTTTAATAACAGATTCTGGACGAATTTTTTCCAATGCTTCGTCCCCACCGTCAAACACACACTGTGTAATACCATAATTATCGCGCAGGTCGATAAACAACAAAGACCCGTGGTCACGCTTGCGATGAACCCATCCTGACAAAGTCACCTTTTGCCCAACATTTTGAGCCGTCAGTTCACCACAAGTATGGGTTCTGTATTTTGATTTTAATGATAACATTTTGGTCCCTTTTTTTTATTTTTGGGTCCAATTCTAAGAATAGAAAACGGCACCCAATAAATTAATTTTCAGGGGCGCATATTGTGCGCGGTGCCACCCTGATTTATAACTTTATTGTTGGAATTTGGCGACTCCCTGGTTGTCAGTCATATCAACGCCCCCAAAACCCACAGAAATAAAAACCTGGTGCCCCTGCTTCATAAAAGTTGGGACAACTGGAAAGAATTCTATAATGAAATAATCAAAAATGCAAGGATTATTAAGGAAAGCGGCATATCTGACATTCTCCGCGTCGCAAATGGTGGTTTTGCCCCCATCCCAGATTCCATTACTCCCATTACCGATAAAGAACGGGAATAAGATATAAACTTGCTAATCCCAATACAGCAGTGTAAAATTTCATACAAAGAAAAGAGAACACACCATGACACAAACTTTGCCAGAAAAACGTGAAACTATCGCCTTTGCAATGCTATATAACGTATTGCCAGCCGATGAAATTATTGATGTCGACTTTAACGGATATAAAATACTGCCCTTTGATTTATTTCTACAACGATATAATCCACACGTCGCGATAATGACATCTACCGGCTTCTGGACTTATGAATCAATAATTTCCGACATTAGGCCTAGATATGTTTTAGTGGCGACCTACGCCCACGACAAAACAGGCGTTTTAGAAATTGATAACATTCCACCACAAAATATGTTCAATGCATTTGTGAACACATTGTTATACCTGCGCTTGTTCAAACAAGGTGACATACAAATGGGAACGTTTATTGTTTCGTATAAAGACATGAACCGTGCACCATGGCGAAATATAACCCATACGAATTTTGTTTGTTTCTTGCCAAACCCACAATATTGGGATTATCAACACTCTTGGATTGATTACACTCTGACCGCAACAGAAGCCATTAAAGTTCTTGAATTTACAAATGCATTTGAATCAAAAGACTTTACTAAGGCAAAGGATATTTTACGTTCAGCCGGTTCTTTTAGTCGCGCACACGATACATCTGATTTATTTTACAAGATTACAAATCTCGTTACAGTTCTTGAAAACCTTTTGGCAGACGATGGGAAAGACGGAGAAATTTCTTTCAAAATGCGAACACGCCTTGTTTTTCTGCTTGAAGATGAAAGTCTTGACGATTTTATACGAAATATTTACGACCTACGTAGCAGTATCAGTCATAAAGGCGATATTGTAAGTTCAAAGTTTGTGAAAAAATTCAAAAAGACACATGGTCGCGATTTTTCATATCAAGACATGTTTGAATATATCAACAGATTAGAAGAAGTTTGTCGCCAAGTTCTAAATTATTTTCTTGGCAAATTCATAAACGAAGATATTGGTGATGTCCAAAAAATATCCACGGATTTGAATAAACGAATGTTTACAAAACTTGCCTCCAATCCTACATTAGGCGTAAACACTGAAATAGCGACAGAAGCAACACCACAATCCGCTTGATTTATCAACTCTTGCTAACTAATATATTATTGAATCCATAGGGATATGGGTTCGGGGTCGTTCAAAACCCATAATTGCACGGTGTGAAAACATCGTTATCCGTTTTTGACAGCATAATGGTGTTTTTTGCACTGTTTTGCCTGACCTTATGGTCGGGTGTCTGTGGCTATATAACAGGTTCGCCGAAATCCACAGGGTCATTGCAATTATGATTTTGAAAATACCCGACCGTCATTCCTGTGGCGGTCTTTTTTTAATGTCAACAGGGGTAAAAATGAAAAAGATAATACTTATTCTTCCAACAATGCTTTTGTGTTCGTGTGTCCGACCAGTTCATTATCCATATACCGGCACAAAAACTATCACAGGCGAAGGTGGATTTATAGAAAAATTCATTCCCGTTGAACATATCGGTCATTCTATCTTTGAAAAGAAAACAGATTATAAATACAATGGGGTTGCATTTTTCCGTTCTGGACTGCCAATGGGTGCAAAATGCACATTAAAGGGATATATTGCCGAACCGAACCTTACCGATGTTGCAAAATCTGCACTCCAACAAGGGGCGAATGTCGCAACAAAATCAACTTTTAAATTATCCAAGGATTTTGATAATAACGGTGGCCAACTTGACGAAACCTGGGCGGCGGGGGATTGGTATTCTATCTATGATTGGCAATGGTATAATTGGTATTGGTTCAAGATTGCCAAAGGTTATAACATTTTTGAATGTAAATAAAGGTATTGAAATGAAACGGTATTTTCTGTTTATAGCCACAATTTCCGCCGTATACGCTGTAATAAAAATGTTATTCTTCACGCCAGATACAATTGCAAAAGTCATGGTCGTGCAACATTATCAAAACATTGCTGAAATGACGCTGTTCACCAACAGCACAAGCAATGATTACACATTGACAACAAATATCCCTAAATCACAGCGTGAACAATATGATAAATTGATGTCCGACCCCAAATATCGAAAAATTGCACAGGACGCATTTATACAAGACGCAAATACTTTTTATCACAAAAGCAGTGGCCAGCAATTCCAAAATTCTTTCCGTCGTTTACTTGCCGCACCTTTTGATAGAAACATGAAATTAGCTATAAATCTAACAAAAGTAGAAAAATATAACCCAAATAGTGAAAAATTCATCGATGCACATATTGAACTGGAAGACCAATGGCAAAATTTGGTTTATATTGCCCGCGTATTACCCAATGGGAATCCACCAGACTATAAATCATTTGGTGCGTTCGCGGCAAATGGGATTTATTCTTTCATGGAATCATTTGTCATTGGCACATTTACTGGTGGCATGGGAACCGTTGCAATTTTAGGAATGGATATTTATATCCGCCCAAAGTTAAACCGAATTATAAAGTATGTATTTGATACAGATGATT
>JBJEXB010000056.1:0-12472 GCA_051885395.1 Candidatus Enterousia sp.
GTCTGTATCAGATTCGTCGTCTGTATCAACAACAGGTGCAGTAATCGCAGGTGTCGGTAATGGTTGTGGGGCCACGACTTGTTTCACAGCAAAAATTTCAGGGTGCAAGCGTTGAACAGCCTGGATAATATGTTCACGATATGGTTTACGCTTTGCTTCAAAATCGGTACAATTTTGTGCAGTTATCTTTTTTATTGCGTCACGTAACAAACATAATTTTTTATACATTGGACCTGTGCGTCCATCATTTAATACGGTATAAACAAACCCATTTGTGGTTTCAATTTCATCACGCCATTGACCATTCGGTCCAGCATTTGCTGCCAAATATTCGCGTAATTTGCCACGTACCTCAGAAATAACATTGGCAGTTATCGCATCTGCTGGCAATGTCATGTCTGTAACAAATCTGAAAATGTTGAATCTGCCGTTATATACAAAAGGATTTGTAAAATACCGTCCAGGGTTATATTCCATTAAACGCCACAATGCCCCACATATAACATCGCCGTTAATATTACCAATATAAACCTGCATATCGCGCGATCCACTTGCATTGTAATATTCACTGCGACGCATAATACCTTGGGCACTGTATAAATCGGAAAAAGAGAAATCGCCACCAAAATAAGGGCGCGATACATCGTACTTCAAAACAGATTTTATTTGTTTATCTAGCGGTGTACGTGTTGCCATTAGGTTCCCCTTGTGTTTTTTATTATATATAATACGCAGACACAATTTTGTCAACCCCGATTCCCTGAATATTTATCAGGGAATCGGGAACAAATTATTGCGCACAGCGTTCAAAGGCGCCATTATCCAACATTTCTTTTACTGCGAATAACTTAACCTTGCGCGCTGATGTTTGAGGTAATTCATTTTCTGTTATTGCAAAATGTTTCACCCATTTATATGGCGCAATTGTCAGATTTGATGCCTTGACCAAATTAGCGACACGCGCCATCGTTGTACCAGGTGCGACCTGGAACACAGCGTATGGAACGACCTTGCCATTGATTGTATATTCGAATACTGCGGCTTCTAATATTTCATCATTTTGCAGATACAGGTCAGCCAATTCATCAGGATAAACATTTTTACCACTGTCCAAGACAATAACCTGTTTTTTACGTCCCTTTACAATTAATCGACCTTTTCTATCCAATTTACCCAGGTCACCTGTTTTAAACCAGCCGTCTTCGAATGCTTCGGCATTTGCAGCATCGTTATCAATGTATCCTGGCATAACCATATTACCACGCATCCAAATTTCGCCAACGCCGTGCTTATCAGGGTTATGAATTTTAATCTCGTTCCCTTGTAATGGTCCAGCATAATACATTGAACCATCGTCACGACGAAATGCGAAATTAAAATTCGATGGTCCTGTTGTTTCTGTCAATCCATAGCAATCGCCAACCACAAACCCCAGTCTTTCAAAGAACCGACGAATTGATGGCTTTAACGTTGCACCTGCGGATACTAATACCTTGGTATTACCACCAAACAGGTCATGAATTGGTTGGGTTACCTTTTTAACAACAAACCCCAGTCCCATCGCACGCAACACATGGCGCAGTGACACAACAATACGCATAAATGTATATGCATGCTTTTCCTTGGCACTGGCAACTATCTTTTTATAAAACGTTTCCCAGATACGTGGAACGGCAGGGATAACCTCTGGCTTATATTCTTTAAAATCCTTTAAAAATTCGCGCGGATTTAATACTGGCTGTAACAGTAATTTTCCACGCAAAACCAATGGGGCAATAATATTTATCACAACACCATATATATGATACAACGGCAAAAATCCATAGAACGTATATCCAGGCTTTATAACAGGCTTGTAAAACAAAGCGCCCTGCCCCAGCGACAAAATATTATTATGTGTCAGACCTACAACCTTGGGATTGCCAGTTGAGCCTGATGTAAATGACAACATTGCAATATCTGCGCGGTCAACATCTGCGGCAACGAATTCAGATTCATCTGTTTCGTCAATCGTTTCAATATCAAATGTTGTTGGTGCGCCATCGATAAAGTGATTCTTTTGTGCCAGAACTAATTTGCATCCTGTGCGGTTCATCATATTCAGATGTTCTGTCGTCGATAACCCTGTATCCAACATCAAAACCCGCGCACCCTGGGATATAATCGCAAAGTATGAACGGATAAAGTCTGGCGTATTGCCTGACAGAATCGCGACAGTGTCGCCCTTTTTGATACCGAAACGCTGTGCCAATGTAACAGCACGTTGTTTCACTTTCTTTAACAATTCTGCATACGTTTCATTTTGTCTGACAAAGAAAATACGGTCTTTGTTCTGCGAACAAACATCTTGCAGCATTTCGTATATGTTTTTTATCATAATTATATGCTCTTGGTTTATGTATAAAATCCAGACAACCATGCCCAGATATATGGATTATATAGACATAACAATAGGAAACACAACCTAAATCTTATGCGCTATCCATTCGGACATTTTGTCAATATATATGTATCGATTCGATAAAAATCATCTATATTTTGTGTTTTGGAATAAAAAAACGAATCATTAAAACAGCATAAAAATACAAATTATATACACAAAAAAACCTTTGGTATTTCTTATTCCGATTCTGATAGACTATGAACCATGCGGAATTTAGCCCTTTTTAAAAGTAAAGCAAAAAATAAAAAAAATTTCTTTTTTTATATATTGCGGCGCAATCACAAAAACTATATATTGTGTTTAAATTAAAACAACAACCACTATATATTGTGTTTTGGGCTATAAAGGATAAAAAATGTCAACGACACAAAACGAAACAAAAATTCAGATTATTCCAACACTTACTACCAATTTGGTTGCTGTACAAAAACGCAGCGGTGAAACGGTTCCATTTGATGCACGTAAAATTTATGAGGCAATAAAAAAAGCTGTTGCTGTTACCACAGAATTAACAGATGAACAATTAATTCATGTAACCCAGGGCGTGTTAACACGTCTGGATGTTGCATATGCTGGTAAAACACCAACTGTCGAAGACATCCAAGATATCGTTATTCAAACACTGATGGATATGAAGGCATATAAAACCGCAGAAAGTTACATTATATATCGTCAAAAGCGTTCTGAAATCCGCAATTCATCAGTTGATGCAGTCGAAGTTATCGAAGGATATGTCGGTGGTTCAAACTGGCGCATCAAAGAAAATGCAAATATCGGATATTCAATCGGTGGTTTGATTTTACGTACCAGTGAACGTGTTACAGCAGAATATTGGTTAAATCTGTTTCCACGTGCAGTGTCCGATGCACATAAAAGTGCTGCAATTCATATTCACGATTTAGGTTGGTTGACTGGATATTGTGCAGGCTGGTCACTGCGCGAATTATTATACGAAGGATTTAACGGTGTTCCAGGATATCTGCAGTGTGAACCTGCGCGTCATATGGCGACAGCGATTTCACATATGGTAAACTTCTTGGGAACGTTACAAAACGAATTTGCTGGCGCACAGGCGTTTTCATCTGTTGACACATACCTGGCACCATACGTCAGATTGGATAAATTGTCATATGCAGATGTAAAAAATGCAATGCAGACGTTAATATTCAACTGCGCGGTTCCATGTCGTTGGGGAACCCAGACACCATTTATTAACTTTACGTTCGATTGGACATGCCCGACAGATTTAAAATCACAGTATCCATTTGTCGGCAAAGAACAAATGCCATTTACATATGGTGACCTGCAGGCTGAAATGGATATGATTAACAAAGCATTTCTGGAAGTCATGACCGAAGGTGATGCAATGGGTCGTCCATTTACATTCCCAATTCCAACATATAACATCACACCTGACTTTCCATGGGATCACCCAAATGTTAAGCCACTGTTTGATTTGGCGGCAAAATACGGAATTCCAAATTTCCAGAACTTCTTGAATTCAGACTTGAATCCAACTGATGTACGTTCAATGTGTTGCAGATTACGTCTGGATGTACGCGAATTGTTAAAGCGCGGTGGTGGCTTGTTTGGTTCTGCGGAAAAGACTGGGTCTATTGGGGTGGTAACAATAAACTTGGCACGCTTGGGATATACACACAAGGGTGACAGGGATGGACTGTTTACAGAATTAAAACGTTTGATGGATTTGGGACGTACAGCACTGGAAATCAAGCGTGAAATTATTTCCAAGAATATGGAACGTGGTTTATATCCATTTACAAAACGTTACCTGGGTAATTGGAATCATCATTTTTCAACCATTGGTGTAAATGGCGCAAATGAAATGGTACGTAACTTTACAGACGACCGCGAAAACATTGCGACCCCTATGGGTAAAAAGTTGGTTTTGGATGTAATGGATTTCATCCGTGATAACCTGGCAACATTCCAAGAAGAAACAGGCAATCTGTATAATTTGGAAGCAACACCAGCAGAGGGCTGTTCATACCGCTTTGCCAAAACTGATACCAAGAATTTCCCAGATATCATTACAGCAGGTACCAAGGATGCACCATACTATACAAATTCAACACAACTACCTGTGAACTTTACAGATGACCCATTTGTCGCGCTGGAACACCAAGAAGAATTACAGCGTAAATATACAGGTGGCACAATGTTACATTTGTATATGGGCGAGCCTGTATCCAGTGGTGATGCAGCACAAAAAATTGTACGTACGATATTTGAAAATTATCGCATACCGTACATGACGCTGACACCAACATTCTCTATCTGTCCAAAACATGGATACTTGGCAGGGAACTTTGAATTCTGTCCAAAATGCGATGCAGAAATCGCAGCAAATCAGAATAAACCGGAATAAACAATAAATTAACCATGCAAACGCATAACATAACAGAAAGGGAGGAATAATTATGCAAGCACAGAACCAAAACAGAACACCATGCGAACGCTTTTCACGCTCTATGGGTTTTATCAGACCTGTTTCCAATTTTAATATCGGCAAATATTCTGAATTCTGTGAAAGAAAAACATTCAAAGAATCAAAATGCCTGTCCACAGGTCAACGTCACAGTGATTTGATGAAAAAGGCGGCATAATTATTATGACAGAAATTCAGATTGGGGGATTGGTTTCGTTCACAACAATTGACTATCCAGGGTGTTTGGCTGCGGTAGTGTTCTTGGTCGGATGCCCATTGCGATGTGCATATTGTTCCAACCCCCATCTGTTAGATTTAAGAGATGGCGAATATGACCCGAACAAAGTGTTTGATTGGATAACACAACGCGTCGGGAAATTAGAAGCCATCGTTTTTTCTGGCGGTGAAGCATTAATGCAGGGCGATGCATTAATAACGTATATGCAACGCGTAAAATCGCTGGGGTTCAAAATTGGGCTACACACAAACGGTTTTTATCCTGAAAACCTGAAAAAAGCAGCCGCATTTGTTGACTGGATTGGTCTGGATTACAAGGCGACATGTGATAAATATAAATCACTGGTGGGAAATGATATCGCATATACGCGAATGATAGAAAGCCTGGAATTCTGGATTTCAACAGGCAAGGATTTTGAGGTTAGAATTACCTGTGACCCACGATTTATCACGGTTTCTGACCTGCGTGAAATTGCAAATGATTTGTACAGTCGTGGTGTCAAAAAAATCGCAATTCAAAAATATATTCCACATTTCGAAGACCAAACACACGGTACGACCGCCACAGAACGCGAACAATTCTTTAATAACGACGCGTTACGTAATGAAATAAATTCAAAATTTCAAACCGTTATCTGGCGGGAATAATTTGAATATTTTTATAAATAACTATCATACAAAAACTAATTATAGTATAATATTTTATTGAAAGGTGATGGTTATGGCGAAATCTGTATATGATATTATCAAGAAACAAAACGGCGAAGGTTTTGCGCGTGTACTGCGTGACAAAGGGCTGTTGGATATACCAGACGTTGTGGGTATCGTAAAATATGCAGGTCACACCGCGCAAGATGCAAAACAATTATTTCCATATTTGTGGTCACTGAAAAATTTTCAAGAAACGGAAACCACAACATCAGGTGACCCATTTCAGTTACTGGACCAGGCAGGATATCACGCATATGAGGTTCATAACTTAGAAGAACAAAATTCACTGCGACGTTTCTTTCGTGAAAATGAAGAACTGTGTACATTTCGTGATATGCATCGGTATGAAAATAATTATATTATACACGCTGTAAAACACGATGTATGGCGCGACCCGTATGCAATTCGGCCCGCAAAAAATCCACAACGCCAGGACGAATACGGAACCAGTGTTATATCAATTCAGATACGGAAATCAGGCGGATTTATTTCCATTAAAAACAGATATAATCATACCGTCGGCAATCCAGACCAAACATTTAACAGTAATCCTGATGAAATCATATATGGTTTATCTGCTGCATTAAAAAGATATTTTGATGTAGATTGGCAATCAACTGGTGTCAGACTGCCAGATGGATTTATCCTGAACGGTAATCAAATATTAAAAACAAATTTTGAAATCAATAATCACTATATTGGTGATGGATTCTATACACACGGTGATTCAATTATTGATATAGATAAAAGCAATCAAGTACAACTAGATTACTTTATATGGGATAACCAACAAAAAAGGTTGTTAAATCCATTAAATGAACGTGATACCTTTCCAAAAACATTTAACAATTTTATTCAGAATAAAAAGGTTACACTATTAGGCAAGGCACCAAATCAAACAATATTGGTTGATGGCGAAAAAATAATTGAAATTGAAAACAATCATATTGTGACTTTAAATATGCCACATCTTACAACAGTTGAATATAATTTCTTGTTTGGAAATAAACATTTACGGTCAATTTCATTGCCCAATGTCACAACCATTGGCAGCAATTTCTTGTATAACAATTTAAATTTGCAATCTGTTTCATTACCCAATGCCAGTACAATTAGCTTCAATTTCTTGCGCAATAATAAAAATTTGAAATCAATAGATTTACCAAAAGTCACAGAAATTGGTAAGTTTTTCTTGTATTATAACGAAAATTTACAATCCTTGTCTTTGCCAATGGCAGAAATAATTGGTGACTATTTCTTGGCCGGTAATTATCATTTGCATTTGATTTCATTACCAAATGTCAAAACAATTGGTAGCCGTTTCTTGAACAATAATTTTAATTTGCAGTCGATTTCATTACCAAAAGTCACAGAAATTGGTGACGCTTTCTTGTGTTGTAACGAAATATTACAATCCTTGTCTTTGCCAATGGCAGAAATAATTGGTAGATATTTCCTGCAAAATAATAAAAATTTGAAATCAATCGATTTACCAAAAGTCACAGAAATTGATAGCAATTTCTTGTGTTGTAACGAAAATTTACAATCCTTGTCTTTGCCTGTGGTGGTAAATATTGGCGCCGAATTCTTGGTTAAAAACAACCAAATTAAGCATTTATATGCGCCAAATTTGGAATCGGTTAGTTACTATTTCTTGCTTAACAATACCGCATTATCGCAAATCGATTTGCCATCGTTGAAATCTGTGGGCGAACAATTTCTGGCATTAAACGAACAAATACAATGGGCAAATCTGTCGAATTTGGAATCTGCGGGAGCTTTATTTTTACGGCATAATAAAAAACTGAAACGTTTAAGTTTGCCAAATCTGACCAGCCTGGCTGATGGCTTTATGGAAAATAATAATAGTGTTATATTAGATGTACCACGATTGAACAGTGTTGCATATAATGGTCAATCACGCCCTGCAACACCTGCTGTAAACACGCCAATTACAGATATAATTCCAGAACGCCGCAACATCGCACAAAAATTTAGGGCGGCAATAAAAAAGTTATACGGAAATATCACGATAACTTATAATAACCAATTTGGTAATGACAAATAAAAAATCCCCAAACGGGGATTTTTTAACGTATTTTCTTTCCAATCATTCCCCATGGAATAATTAATATCGATAGCATTAACAATGCTAGCCACTGATGCAATGTCAACGCAGTGACATGGAACATTGCGCCACCAAATTGCACCAATAAAATCGTAGATATAAATACTATCACTGAAATTACCCAGAACATTGGATTTTTTGAAATACCACGCAGTGGATTTATCCCTGTTGTGCGAACATTAAATCCGTTTAGCATTGCCGCAAACACCAATATAACAAATCGCGCAGTTTCCATTTGCGTTGGTGTCGCAAACATTTTATTCAACGCTGGTAAATACAATGCACATGTTATTAATGCAAATCCGACGCATATCCATAAAACGCCACGCATTCCACGATGTGTTATCAGGGATGCGCCCTTTGGCACAACAGGTTCGTGCATATATTCAGACTTTGGACATTCGCCACCAAACGCCAATGAATTCAGACTGTCCATAATTATGTTAATGATTAAAATCTGGGTTGCCCAAAATGCAGGATGTCCAACAAATATCGGGAATATCAAGCACGCAATCATCAGCCATATGTTTATCGGCAACTGGAACCGCAAAAACATTTTTATATTATGCAAAAATGTACGCCCCAACAATACTGCATCAGTTACTGATACAAAATTATCGTCCGTTATGATGATGTCTGCTGCCGCCTTGGCCACATCGGTACCCGACCCCATGGCGAATCCAACATCCGCTAATTTTAAAGCCGGTGCGTCATTCGTACCATCACCACACATACCAATACTTTGTCCCATACTTTGTGCGATTTTGACCAGTTTTAATTTCGTACTTGGCACCGCACGTGCAACAACACGCAGGCGTGGCAAAATTTCAATCAGTCGTTCATCTGAATATGATTCCAGTTCTGTTGCACTGACTGCAATATCATCAGGATTTTGCATAATATGTGTTTCGCGCGCGATTGCAATCGCGGTTGGCAGACTGTCGCCTGTTATCATAACAACCTGAATATGGGCGTTATGCATTGTGTCAACGGCCTGTGGAATACCATCGCGAATTTGGTCACGAAGTGCGGTCATACATACTAATGTTAAATCATCAGGCAATCCCTTTTTTGATAACTCAGACGAACTGACGGCGGTTGCAACCAATCGCATTGCACGCGATGCATTTTCTGCAATCAGTTTTTCTAAAACAGCAGAATTTAATTTATATTGACGACCGTTTGCCCCCATATAATGCGTCGCGTGCGACAATATTATTTCAGGCGCGCCCATATACAGGGTGAAATCTTGATTCCCACCTAACCTAGTTGCAGAATATTTATTCGCGCTGTCAAACGGCAATTCCGCGACGCGTTTATACTTATCACGTAAATCAGAAAATATTGCATCTGTTGGCGAAATTAATGTCAGCAATGCGCGACCTGTGGAATTTCCCCCAACAATATTATTATTTTCATCGTATGATGCGCCACCATTTACAATTATCCCCAGACGAAATAAATTATTTGGCACATTATCACTGTCAAAGGATATTTCACTGCCATCGCCTAAGAAATTCTGGACAGGCATCAGATTCGCACACGTTAATGTTCCTGTTTTATCTGTACACAGAATTTGGATATTGCCTGCCTCTGGTATCTTGTTTGCGAATTTTGCCAGAACATTATGACGCACCATTTCACGTGCGTTCTGGGATATTACCAAACTTACAATCAATGGCAACCCCTCGGGAACAGCAGCGGCGATTATAGTAAGTGCAATTACCAATACACTTAATATTGATGCCGTAACATTTAACCAGCCCATATCAATAAACTGGGAAAATGAACCTGCCTGAATTATTTCAACACTAATCAGGCATACCCCAACAATGCACGCACCAATTAATCCAAATTTACTGATTTTTGTTGCCAGCGCATCCAATTGAATATCCAATGATGTCTTTGGCGCAGTAATATTTTGCACGTCACTTAGAATACGACCATTTTCAGTATGCACACCAACGCGCGTTACAATCATCGCGCCACGACCAGATTGAATTGTTGCGCCTGCAAACAGACTGTTTTTATCAATATATGATTCCCCTGTTATCTTGGCGTGCGGATTATATTTATAATTTTTTATGACTGTTTTATGTGCTTTCTTGGTTTCGCCATTTAACACAGAATTATCAACATCCACCGCGCCATCAACCAAATATCCATCAGCATATATGGTGTCGCCAGTATTTAATAAAACCGTGTCACCAACAACAATATCTGTTACATTTATATTTTGAATTTTACCGTTGCGTATAACATTGCAGAAACGCACCCCCGCCATATCTGACAAGCGACGTGTAAAACGCTGACTGCGCAGTCCTGTTAATACGTCTATTCCTGCAATTAATGCCAATACCAGAATTATCCCCAATGCTTCGGTTATGCTGCCCAGTCCCAGTAACGCCACAACAATAAACACAAATGCTAATAATAACAGAATTTGATTTAATCTGTCAGAAAAGACTTCGCGCAAGAAATCCCATGCCGTTTTCATACGTGGCTGTGGCAATATATTTGCCCCATATTTTTTGCGATTTTGTATAACCTGTGACGCGGTTAAGCCCGATGTGCTGTACATATTATATGCCTTTTTATATAAGTATGGTGCGACTATACCAATATTGTAAAATAATATAAAGTATTATTATCCGTCAAAAAACGGGATTTGCAAACCCAGCGTCAGCAATTGTTCCAAATGCATATTGATAAAAAATAGTACAAAATTGACATTTTTTTGAACCTTTTTAGAAACTTTTTCGTTATAATACCCGTAGTAGATATAAAAGTACGAGAGAGTTTTCATGAAAAAACTGTATATATTGGCAGCATTTCTGCCATCGGTAGCATTTGGTGCGAACGATTGCGCCACCATGCGCGAAGTGCCATCTGGTGAAATAAGTCTGCAAGAAGTAATTAAGATTGGTCTATGTCGTAATCCACAGACCGCCGCCAGTTATGCGTCCCTGAAATCGGCACGTTTTAACAAAAATGCAGGATATGCAAATTACCTGCCCAGTGTCAGCATTGGGGCATCAGCCGGCAAAGATTACCGAAATGAACATTGGGATGATTGGGGATACAGCGCATCAATTTCTGCATCATATCTGATATTTGATTTTGGAAAACGCCTGTCCGATATGAACCAGATGATTGATACATATCGTGCGGCAGGATTTGAATTCAGCGAAACTGTCCAAAATTTTGTGTATGGTGTTATTGGTTCTTACTATGAATTATTAAAGGCGGATGCAGATGTAAAATCTGCTGAATCTGCATTGGCTGTGGCAAAGACCGCCAATGATACCGCAAATAAAAAATTCAAGGCGGGTGCCGTTGCACGTGCAGATGTTTTAAAGGCACAAACAAACCTTGCCAGTTCAGAATTGTCATTGGAACGCGCAAAAAACAATCGCGAAATCGCCAAGGGAACATTATTAACAAAACTGTCATTTCCCGCGGACCAAGAAATAACTATCGCAGATATGTCATCGACATTTGGGACAGATGCGGAACGCGAACATATTGATGATTTAATAAAAATTGCACGGGAAAAGCGCCCTGACCTGTTACGTGCATCTGCCCAGAAAGATGCAGCATGGCACAAACGAAATTCTGCATTTTTGAAAAATCTGCCCAGTATTTCTGCATCTGCATCACTGGGGTGGAACGACCAACATATCCCAGGCTTGATTGATGTTGGATCAGAAAAGGTTAATGGTTCAATTGGAATTCGTGCATCAATGCCACTGTTTGCAGGCTTTGCAAATATGTATGGTGCGCGGGCGGCAATGGCAGACTATGAACGCGCCAAATATAACGAACAGAATATAAATGACGCCGCAATGATGGATGTATTTACCGCATACCAGAATTACAAGACAGCCCAGACCGTATTAACCCAGTCAGAAACGTTATTAAAATCTGCGACTGAAAGTGAAAAAGTTACATCAGGTATGTACAAGGTTGGACGTGCCACAATGCTGGATTGGCAGCAGGCACAATCAGAACTGGTTGATGCCCAGCGTCAAAATAACGCAGCAAAATACGACCTGTTTGTAAAACGTGCGGCAGTGGCATTGGCTATTGGTGATATAAAGTCAGAATTGGAGGCAACAGATGAAAACGAATAAAAAATCATTCTTTACCAAGCGTCGTATTATTACAATCGGGGTTGGCGCGTTGTTGCTGGGGTCTGTTTCATATATGGCATTCGGTGGTAATAGTGGCGGTGCCAAAAAGAACTATATTACCGTAAATATTAATCAAGGTGACCTGTCATACACGGTCAGTGCGACTGGTGAAATTCAGCCGGTCAGCACTGTTAACGTTGGTTCCCAGGTTTCGGGGACTAT
Source organism: Candidatus Enterousia sp. (assembly GCA_051885395.1). GTDB lineage: Bacteria > Pseudomonadota > Alphaproteobacteria > Rs-D84 > Rs-D84 > Enterousia. The sequence continues at coordinate 12,324 of JBJEXB010000056.1, forward strand.
CAGTGAAATTTTCGTCGATTATAATTCCCAAGTAAAAAAAGGTGATATATTGCTGAAAATTGACCCGTCAGTTTTACAGTCATCTGTGGACGAGGCAGCAGCATCATTAGCATCGGCAAAATCACAATTAAATTATACGAAAAACGAAT
>JBJEXB010000057.1:0-12262 GCA_051885395.1 Candidatus Enterousia sp.
AATATATGGCAAATGGACGGACTGTCTGATTGTGCGCCATTCAGTTCCGAAACAAACGATTTTTACCAGATGGGCTTGTTTGGAAATGCCCCAATACCATGCCGTGTTATTGACTGGGCAAACAACTTGCAATTGACATTCAAAGATTTAAAAAAGGATCAGCAATGAAGTTCGACTTTTGCATCGGGAATCCCCCATACCAGGAGATGAATTCCAAAAACAAAATGTCTCGCAGTATATATCCTGACTTTGTAAAAGCGGGAAAGAGTATCGGCTCGGCTGTATCACTTATTATGCCCGCACGATGGATGTCAGGTGAAAATGGCCCATATAGAGAAACCCAAGGATTCATAGGTGAAATGCTAAAGGACGACCATCTGAAAAGTTTTACCTTGTATCCTAATTCGGTTGATCTATTTAGCAACGTTGATATTAAGGGCGGCGTCTGTTTCTTCATATGGGATAAAAATTATTCTCAGGACGAGGTACATTATACCTTGTGCGAAAATGGCACAAAGAAAGAGATAAAAACATCGTTCAGAATAGCAGACAATATAATCATTCGTTTCCCAGAACTTGTTTCCATTTTACAAAAATCTTTTTCAAGGAACCCATCAAGCGGTTCCATGAAGACACTAGTGTCTTCAAGGAACCCTTTTGGCTTTGTATCGGATCTGTTTGTGAAAAATAATGAGGGCGTCAGCAGAATCAGTGAAGACAAACAACAAGATGACGATTATCTTGTTCATGGGTTGTTGGGCGGTAAACGAGTAATAAGATTTATACCAAACAACGAATTGAAGAAAAACATCGATGGGGCAAAAGCTTACAAATGTTTCCTGCCTCGTGCAAATGGGAGCGGAACCTTTGGAGAGGTATTTAGTACGCCGATGATTGGTACGCCGATGATTGGTACGCCGATGATGATATGTACAGATACATTTTTACAAGTTGGACAATTTGACAATAAAACAGAGGCCGAAAGCTTACTGAAATATATAAAAACTAAATATTTTAGGGCTATGGTTGGCATAAGAAAAACGGCTGTATTCAATTATAAAGATTGTTTTGAATTTGTCCCAATCCAGGATTTTACGAATAAATCAGATATAGATTGGTCAAAATCCATTCACGATATTGATACTCAACTTTATGCCAAATACGGATTAAGCGAAGACGAAATCGATTTTATTGAAATGCATGTAAAGGAGATGAACTAATGGCTAAATCTCTGAAACTCAATACCAGCAAACAAGTTGTGCCGATGTGCTATGCCTATACTACGCCGGAAGTTGCGCGTCATAATGGATGGACCAAGATTGGTTTTACAGAACAAGACGTTGAAACCCGTATTCGCCAACAAACGCAAACCGCCGATATTAAATATAAAATAGAATGGACGGGGACTGCGATTTATGATGATGGTTCTGGGGATACTTTCCATGATACAGATTTTCATGCCTATTTACAGAAAAACGATATTGAACGGGGTACTAGCACATATATAGATTCAGAAGGGAACGAGCATACAGAAAAAACAGAGTGGTTCCATATATTGCCCAAGCCCTCACATGATCATTTTATAGAGTTCAAGTCAAATCGGGGCATATTGGAATCTTTAGGGGCAGCGGAATACAAACTGCGTGAAGAACAAAGCACAGCAGTCGACAGCACAAAAGCTTATTTTATGGCCAATCACGCTGATACCCCTGAGTTTTTGTGGAATGCAAAGCCCAGATTTGGGAAAACACTGTCAACCTATGATTTGTGCAAGAGGCTAGAAGCTAAAAAAGTACTGATTGTTACAAATAGGCCGGCGATAGCTAATTCCTGGTATGCAGACTATGAAAAATTTATGGGCACAGAATCCGGGTATTACTTTGTTAGCCAGGTTGATACGTTAAAAGGCAAAAAATACGTAATAAACCGGGAACAATACACAAAACATTTATCAGATCCAAATCACAAGGGATGTATAGAGTTTGTTTCTCTGCAGGATATGAAAGGCTCGGTGTTTTTTGGTGGGCGATACGATAAATTGAGAGAAGTACACGATCTGGAATGGGATTTGTTGGTTATTGATGAGGCTCATGAGGGGGTTGATACATACAAAACAGATATGGCATTTGATCAGATAAGACGAAAATACACTCTTCATCTGTCCGGAACCCCATTTAAAGCATTGGCGAATAATAAGTTTGACGAACACGCTATATTCAACTGGACCTATGCCGATGAACAACGAAAAAAGCGAGAGTGGTACGAAAACACGGAAAATCTGGAAATAGAAAATCCGTATGAAAGCCTGCCTCAGTTGAATCTTTACACATATCAGATGTCGGAAATAATCAGGGACAAGCTGAAGGCCGGTGCAGATTTCAATGCCGATGGCGAAACAGAGGAATATGCCTTTGATTTGAATGAATTTTTTATCACAAAGTCAGACGGCACATTCAAATACGAAGAAGATGTAGATAAATTTCTGGATGCATTGGTAGAAAAAACTAAATTCCCGTTTTCTACACCTGAATTACGTGATGAACTGAAACATACTTTCTGGCTGTTGAATCGTGTTGATAGCGCAAAAGCATTGGCTAAGAAGCTAAAAGAGCACGCTGTATTTGGGGAGTATGAAGTTGTTCTGGCGGCCGGTAACGGCAAAATTGATGACGCCGAAGACAACCAAAAGTCATTTGATAAGGTAAAAAAGGCGATCGCAGAGCATGATAAAACAATAACTTTGTCGGTGGGGCAATTAACGACAGGAATAACCATACCAGAATGGACAGCGGTTTTGATGCTTAGTAATGTTCAAAGTCCGGCCCTTTATATGCAGGCAGCATTCAGGGCACAAAATCCATGTTTATTCAAGTCTGGCAAGAAGTTTTACAGAAAAGAAAATGCCTATGTGTTTGACTTTGATCCTGCCAGAACCTTGACCATAGTGGAACAATTTGCCAATAATCTGAGTCCTGATACCTCTTCTGGTCGGGGTGATATTACAACAAGAAAGAAACACATATATGAATTGCTGAACTTCTTCCCGGTGTATGGCGAAGATGATGAAGGTGAAATGATAACCCTGGATGCGGAAAAAGTATTATCTATCCCACGTAAAATCCATTCAGTAGAGGTTGTCAGACGTGGATTCATGAGCAATTTCCTGTTCCAAAACATCAGCAATATATTCAACGCGCCCACAGAAATCATAGATGTTATAAAGCAACTGGAACCAACAAAAGAACAAGTATTGGTGACCCCAGAAACGAAGCAAGATCTGGCAATTAACGATAAGGGCGAAGTTGAAGTTTCCCAAGACATAATTATCGGCCAGGCGCACGAGGTCTTTGGCGATAAAATCTACGGACTTAGCCAAGATTTGTTAGATACCGTTGACAAGATAACGCAACAAAAAGCCAATGAACCTGATGAGTTTGCTAAATATAAAACCGCATTTGGTACCGTTATAACGTCTTTGGTAGAAACGGCAAAAGAATCATACGGCAGTGAAATGAGTAAAAGTGCTCAACAGATGGTTGCTCGGACTGTTGCATCAGACGCAAATACCGCTTTGGTAAAGGCTTATTCGACGTACCAGATAGAAAATAATAAAAATGAACTGGAACGGCAAAAAGAAATAGAAGAAGCGACATCAAAAACAGAAATTGAAAAGATTAACGACAAATACGACACCCAGAAAAAAGAAATCCATAAGACTTTTGTTGAGACGGTAAAAGGCAGTGTGGATACAGTTGTAAGAAAAGCTGGCGAAACCATAGTCAAAACCGTGGAAACCGAGAAGCGCAAGAAGGAAAAAGAAGGCATAGAAGAGTCAGTTCGTGCCCATCTGCGCGGATTTTCCAGAACAATACCGTCTTTCCTGATGGCCTATGGTGACGAAAATACAACCCTGGAAAACTTTGACCAGATTATTCCGGATGATGTTTTCCAAGATGTTACCAGTATTACCTTAGATCAATTTAGATTCTTGCGTGATGGTGGTGATTATACAGATTCTGAGACAGGCGAAACCAAGCATTTTGACGGCCATCTGTTTGATCCGGTTGTCTTTAATGATTCCGTCAAAGAGTTTTTGAATCTAAAGGCAAAACTGGCCAATTATTTTGACGAGAGCAGCCAAGAGGACATTTTTGACTATATTCCGCCCCAGAAAACGAACCAAATCTTTACCCCAAAGAAGGTCGTAAAGGAAATGGTGGACTATCTGGAACAGGAAAATCCGGGATGCTTTGATGACCCTGATAAAACCTTTATAGACCTGTATATGAAATCCGGATTATATATTACTGAGATTGTCAAACGCCTGTATCAAAGCAAGAAAATGCGTAAGATGTTCCCAGATGACAAGCAGCGGTTGAAACACATTTTTGAAAAACAGGTTTACGGTCTGGCGCCGACCGAGATCATTTACCGGATTGCCACGTCCTATATTTTAGGCTTTGACCGCGACATAAACATCAAAAAGCACAATTTTAGACAGTTTGATGCATTGCCTGCAGCTCAAGAGGGGACGCTAGAAACTGAATTGGATAAGGTGTTTGGATGATTTATTTTATGAACCGCTGGTGGGCAAAGACGTGTTTAATGATGGCATGCTGGCGAAGGCATCGGCCTGTTTGACACCGTCTTAAGCCACGAAGATTACGAGATGATGTGATGGTGTAGCTGTGATTATGTGGTATACAATCTTTTTTTCGTATCAGTAAATGACACTGAAGCGCAAGTTGCTGCTATTAGTTTTTCTCTTACGGACGAAGGAATAACTCCTAAATATTCGATGGCTCCTACCTGATAGCCATAGCGCAACTCTGTTATACTTATGTCATGTGTATGCGAAAGATTACATTGTACACAGGAGTCTTTTGTTAGGGCTGCCCAATCGGTTTTGGATAATTCTGCTATGGAGCTTATATCTCTGCGGTTGTTCAAATTAATTTTGTCTTTTTCGGCGGCAGATTCATAAGAAGTGACATAAAAATATTCAACGCTATCTTCAATTTGTTGAATTATTATCATTCTATGTTCACCAGCGCCACGGGGAAAATCTCCCCTGAAAGCCACCCATTTTTCAAAAGGAACCGAATCAACAGGAAATTGCATTTTGAACACAAAAATCCTGTTTTAATGAATCAAGAAACTCACGATCATCTGCAAACGGATCTGCAGTAATTATCACTAATCCCTGCGGATCTTCAAAAAAATCTTCGTATTTCATCACACGCCGTTTAACTGTGGATAAGCTAGATTCCTGTTTTTTCCATTCAGGATAACAATGCGAAATATCACTTAATTCAAATGGGCCATAATTGCCAAACCGTTCCAAGGCGAAATCAAGGGCCTCAATAAATGATGGGGATAGTTCATCACAGTCTTGATTTTTTATTTCATAATCATAGTCTCCAATAGATTCAATCTCATTTAACAGTTGTGTTTCTGCTGTGTTTGCATTTAATGGCAGTTTATGCTCAAGAACATCTTTTACTTCTGAAGCTACTGGCCCATTTTTCATTGCAAAAAAATGTACATTCATATATGGAGTGCCATAATTACGTAAATGATATCGAACGGCAAAGAACACCATTTTTAGTAAATACATAATATCTGTCTTCTTCGCACCTTCTGGAGCATGAGACTGAATGTAATATAATACCTGTAAAATTTTTCTAATAGATACATTTTTCATTGTTTTTAGTTAATACTATAAGCAGATTAATGAATTGTCAAGTTATTCTAAACAGTTATATTATACCATAAATCGTTTCTAAATCCTAATGATTTTTTCATAGTTTCTTACAAGGCCTATATTATGTATAAGTACTATTCCCTGATAAGCTCTAATAATTTCCCTGTTATTTTACGGGAATTTTGATTAGAACGGGTAGAAATTCGGTGTTTATGCGTGCTTGACGTGGTCAAATTCACTGTAGATTCCCTGTTAATCCCTGAAAATGGGTATTCTGGTATCGGATTTTGGGTAATTAAATACCGACCGACCAGATATAAACAAAAAAAAACCGCAGTCAATGCGGTATTTTTATTTATTTTGGTAGGACTTGGATTCAAACGGTAAATTAAAATTTACCATGGTTCGCATCTTTCACTCGGTTTTTACAAAACCTGCGTGTATCCTCGTATTTATGCGAACTGCGCGATGCTTGTTCTTATATACTCGGATTCGCCCCGACCATGAAATTCAAACCGACTTTATGTCGGTTTTTGTTTTACCTGTCATATTTTTTATTGTATTTTTATGCTTGTCTGAGTTTGTGAATTTTCTTACAATAAACATAATGATCAAAATATTGATTTTTGTATGTCAAATTTTTTGCCTGATTTCCGCATCAGGTGCTGCAACTGTGCAAAGTGCTACAACGCAAACATCTGCATACAACTATAATTATATGTATCCGTATATGAACAACCAGATGCGCACAGAACTAAACCCTGGGACATCAACATCACAAAATTTGAATCCTATTAATATCGCGGTCAAGACGGAAAGTTTTGGCAACACACGTCGCGTTGTTCCACGCACCGCAACAAGTGCGCGCAGTGCCACAAGTGCACGTGCAGCAGGCACATCTGCAACGTCTGCCCGTGTGGCAATACCTGCATCTGGGGCGCAATCACGACGCGTTGTCGCACGTTCGTCATCAAATGGTGGTGGTACTTTTACACCGCGTGGTACTGCACGCAGCGCGCGCGGCGATGCATCGTATTTAAGCCAAGCTTCCCAAAATGCAGCAAACACCACACAATCTGACACACAGTCCGTTTCATCTGCACGATGCTTGGCAGATTATACCGAATGCATGAATGGATACTGCCAGCGTGAAAAAACTGCGTATAATCGGTGTTATTGCAGTGCAAAACTGGCACAAATTGATTCTAAATACCAAACAGAGATTAACAATTTAATCCAACAAATTATTCATCTGCAAAATACTAACTATTGGACAGATGCCGAAATGAATGAATATTGGATGAGTGTTGTCGGCAAATATAGCAATGAAAATTCCTGGATAAATCTGGATAATGCATTAAATATTGATTGGGCAAGCACAGAAAGTCGCGTCCGCGGCCAGCAGGCATTCTTAACAGGACATGAATACTGTGTTCAGCATTTAAGAAATTGTCAGTACATGGCATCAAATATGCGTGATGCGTACCGTTCCGAAATATCACGTGATTGTCAGACATACGAATCATCATTGCAAACAATAAAAAATATCGCCGAAAGTTTAGTGGAGTCATATCAATGAAAAGTTTTTTAGGCGTTGAATACAGTCGTGGCGCATGCGCAAATCCAACCGATGGCGGTCCTGCATTGGCACCAAGTGTTGTAAAGGAAATGTTTCCAAACGCTGATTGGACAATGATTTTTCCAGCCACTGTTGATATGGATGCGTGTCGTGCCGACAGATTTGGTGACACATTGCAAATTCATAAACAGATTTATTCTGCGACCCCAACCGCGCCACATGTATTAATTGGCGGCGACCATTCTGTTAACTTTGGACATTTTGCAACACTGGCCGACAGAATGCCAAACGACGATTTGTGCCTGATATACATTGATGCGCATTTAGACATACATACACCACAATCAAGTCGGGCAGAGGCATCTGGTGCGCCACACGGCACAAATGTCCGTGCATTATTGGGTGACGGTGACCAGCGCTGGTTGGATTTACAGGCAAAATGCCCTGCCCTGCGCCCAGAAAATATTTTCTATCTGGCAACGCGTTCATATGAACCATCAGAAATAAAATTTGTTACAGAAAACAATATATTCATGCGACACGCAGAACAATTACAAACAATGACAGATTGCGTCAACGCATTGAATGATATTCGTGACAGAATCGGAAATCGTCCATATATTGTTTCATTTGACTTTGATGCAATTAACCCAAGATATTTCCATGATGTATGGGTTCCAGAAAATGGCGGCATATCAGTCCAAATGGCGGAATATTTTACACGTGAATTGGCACCAAATGCACACAGTTTTGAATTTGTAGAATACGCACCAACTGGCGACAAACAAAGCGCACAAATTGTAAAAACACTGGTTGGGATTGCAGCACAATAATCTATCGCTGTTACTGATTCATATTGCGTTCAATTACATCCATTGCGCTGTATTTATCACCCATAAATGTTATAACCCACGCCAGTTTCATTGCTTTGACAAGATTCTTGCGTTCATTATCATCTTTTGCGGTCTGATACATGTATTCAATTTCTGTATCATAGCCCATATTGGCAGCATGCATTACCTTGCGAAACATTTTGCGAACACGGTATGATGCACGTCCATAGGATGTTTGAAAGGTTTCGCCATAATCAATACGACGTCCATTACGTAAATTACGCCGTTTCATTTCTTCTTCATTCGTGCCAAAGATAGAATACAGGTTTTCACGAACCTTGCCATCTGCAACATCGCCTGCCCATTGCGACAACATAAATTCATTTCCAGAATTTAAAGACGCCATATATATCGGACAATTATGGCGCGGTTCCGCATGGTTTGCACCAAACGCCGCGGATATTTCCAGCAATGGATTATTATCCCTATCTTTTATTACAAAAAATTTTAACGCATATTCGGCTTTGATTGTGGGAAACGAAACTTTACATACAACACCATAACATCCAGCCCATGGCGATACACCATATACATTAAACCCACGTGCATGAATAACACATTGTGTATTAAACAAAACGCTGATATCTGGCACATCAAATGTAGTGTCATCAGTCAGGTTAATTATCTTTTGTTTATTATCCAAAAGAAACTGTTCCAAACATTGCCCAAAAGCATTTGTAACATTTGCACGATTTTCACGTGGAACCAATGGGACTAGCTGTGGTGGCAAACCACCAACGCGTGGCGACATGTCAAAACGCGTTATAATATTCATGACCTTGTTCGGACAGAATTCGCGACGCATCATTTTTGTTACACTGCTATGTTTAATCTTATTTTCTGACATATTGCCCTCCAAATATATACAAATATTATAACACTAAAAATATAATTGTCAATCAATAGTTTCACACCATTTATTATGTTTATAAATATTGCGCGCCAATTCATCACTGATTATATCCCAGTCAGACGCGCGCCCATATATAGGCGTACATGTACACGTTGCCGCATAAAAATCATTATTGGGCAATTGTGTACTTCTCGTGCAGGATGCGACGAATATCCCGCACAGCAGTATGATTAGTTTGTTCATTTATTTTTTCTATTTGTTTTACTGTTTGCACATATTGAACTGCGACGGTTTTGATACATTTTTCTTTGGATTTAGCGCGCCCAACGGCGCATCCTGCAAAATATGCGCCCAAAACCAGCGCAAGTATCATCATAAAAACATAAACACGCATTATAAAATATCCCTAAAAAAAAACACCGCAACACGCGGTGTTCTGTGTTTACACAAAAACAAAAAACGATATTATTGATTCATAGAATTAAAGAAATCTTCGTTTGTTTTTGTCATACGCAGTTTATCCAATACGAATTCCATTGCTTCCAATGTACCCATTGGATTAATGATACGACGTAATACATAGGTCTTGGACAACATATCTTTGCCAATCAACAATTCGTCTTTACGCGTACCAGACTTTGTAATATCAATTGCTGGATAAACACGTTTATCAGACAATTTGCGGTCCAGAATAATTTCACTGTTTCCTGTACCCTTGAATTCTTCAAAAATAACTTCGTCCATTTTTGAACCAGTATCAACCAATGCCGTCGCAATAATCGTCAGCGAACCACCACCTTCGATATTACGGGCAGCACCAAAGAAACGCTTTGGACGTTGCAATGCATACGCATCAACACCACCGGTCAAAACCTTGCCACTGGATGGAACACATGTATTATATGCGCGTCCCAATCGAGTTATCGAATCCAGCAAGATAACAACATCTTGTCCTGCCTCTACCAATCTTTTTGCCTTTTCAATAACCATTTCTGCAACCTGGATATGACGGGCAGCCGGTTCATCAAATGTGCTGGATATAACTTCGCCCTTTACGCTACGTTGCATATCTGTAACTTCTTCGGGTCGTTCGTCAATCAGCAATACAATCAATTTTACATCTGGATAATTCGTTGCAATTGAATGCGCAATGTTTTGCAACATAACTGTTTTACCAGTACGCGGTGGCGCAACAATCAAAGAACGCTGTCCTTTGCCAGTTGGAGAAATCAAATCAATTACACGCGCCGACAGATTACGTCCCTTATCTTTGTCATCGATAACTTCCATTTTTAATTGTTCATCAGGATACAATGGCGTCATATCATCAAATGATACACGATGACGTAATTTTTCAGGCGAATCACCATTAACGCGTTCAATTGTTTCCAGCGCAAAATAACGTTCTGATTCGTTTTGTGGTGCCTGGATCTGTCCTTCGACATAGTCACCAGTCTTTAAACCATATTTTTTTATCAAATTTGGCGACACATATAAATCATCTGGTCCTGCCAAATAGTTTGATTCTGGCGCGCGCAAGAATCCAAAACCATCCTGCATACGTTCCAAAACACCGTCACCAATCAATGTAACCTTGTTATCTGCCGCGAACACACGCATAACCGCAAATCGCAGTTGCTGTACATTTAACTGTGATGGGTTTTCAATTCCCATATCTTCTGCCATTTTCAACAGTTGCTGCGGCGATTTCGCCTTTAATTCATTAATATGCATAAAAATACCCTTTTGTGGAAATCAGAACGGGAATCCGTCCATTTAGATACGTACATCATACACTTTTTTTGTCAAAATGTCAAGATTTGTGTTTTCCCCTTGCTTTTATTGATAAATATTGGTCAAATAAATCATAGGAAAAACAACAAAAGGAAGCGATTATGGCAGGCAGCATAAATAAAGTAATACTGGTCGGCAACGTAGGTCAAGACCCACAGGTACGCACAATGAACAGCGGACAGAAAGTCGTCAGCTTTTCATTAGCAACATCTGAACGTTGGCGCGACCGCGCAACAGGTGAACAAAAGGAACAAACCGAATGGCATCGTGTTGTTATATTCAACCCTAACTTAGTAGATGTTGCCGAACGCATGTTACAAAAAGGCACAAAGTTATATTTGGAAGGTGCATTAAAAACCCGTAAATGGCAAAATCAACAAGGCGTTGACCAATACACAACCGAAGTTGTATTAAATCCATTCGCAGGTCAAATGGTTATTTTAAGTGGTGCAAAGTCTATGACAGACGGTATGTCTGGCGGCGAATATGGTGCATCCCCTGCCCCAGCCGCCCCACGCGAAGAAATATCTGTCGCAGATATTGGCGACGACATTCCATTTTAATGGGATGTTGTCGCCAGGTGATGAATCCGAGTATGCGAGAATTTATTCGAGCAACTACGAGGATACGCGCAGGTACGCAGTACCAAGCGACATTCCATTTTAATGGGATGTTGTCGCCAGGTGATGAATCCGAGTATGCGAGAATTTATTCGAGCAACTACGAAGATACGCGCAGGTACGCAGTACCAAGCGACATTCCATTTTAATGGGGTATCATCACAGTAAACTGTAACCCAACCAATAAAATATAAAGAGGTGATGTGTCACCTCTTTCTGTTTTTTCTTTATTCTTATTTCCTGTGCAATCTGTTGCCCCACCAAAGCCACGCAACAATTGAAAATTTTTGTGTGGCAAGCGAAGCAATCCAGTATCTGAACTCTGAACTTTGCACTCTGCACACTAAAAAATCCCCCATTTGGGGGATTTTATTAGAACCGATATGAACCCGATACCCTGATGTTATGTAATTGAATATCTGAATTATATTGATAGCGATAATCAACACCAACCTGGATACCCGTCGCAGACAAGAATTCAACACCACCACCAATATTTGCCCACAATGGATCAATATCAACATCGTATGATGTAAATGCCTTGGCTGGGGCAAATTTGTACTTAACAGAATCTGTCGCACCCAAAACGTCATATTCAACACCAATTGTTGCGTATGGACGGATTTGGAACCATACAGATGGATAAATACGTTTCTGGGCGGTCAAAGAATACCCTGGTGTAAATGTAAAGTATCCATCAGATTTCAGTTTCATATAATCCTGACCTGCGGATTTTTCTTTGACAGAAAAACCAAAGTTATATCCAACACGTGCATACATATTGCCAACAAAGTATTGATTCAGCCAGTCGTGTAATAA
>JBJEXB010000058.1:0-12262 GCA_051885395.1 Candidatus Enterousia sp.
TAGGGATAATAGATTTGAATTAATGAACAATTTATACGAAGAGTTAAAAAAATTAGCCCTGGTATTTGAGGTTGCGCGTGATAATTTTGTCGAAGAAGCCGATGAAAAGAAAATGTTAGAGGCCGCAATGAATGGTATGCTAGGTGCGCTGGACCCACATTCTTCGTACCTGTCGGCAGATGATTTCAAGGAATTCAGCGATAAATCCCATGGTGAGTTTGGTGGTTTGGGTATTCAGATTACCAGTGACCGTGGCGCAGTGCGTGTGATTTCGCCGATTGATGATACGCCTGCGGAAAAGGCAGGAATAAAAGCTGGCGATTATATCACGCATATTGATGGCGAACAGGTGTTTGATTTAACATTAAAGCAGGCTGTTAAAAAGATGAAAGGTCGCCCAGGTACCAAGGTTAAGTTAACAGTTGTATCTGATGATGGTGAACCAAAAAACATTACATTAAAGCGTGCAATTATAAAGGTAAAGTCTGTAAAATCTGATGTAAAAACATTGGCAGATGCAGATTCTGATGCGCCAAAGGTTGGATATATTCGTATTTCTGATTTTGGGGCAACAACGGCCAAGGATTTACGCGATGCCGTTACAGATTTAGAAAAAAAAGACGTTGTTGGATATGTTATTGATGTGCGGAATAACCCTGGTGGATATTTGACAGCGGCGATTGATGTGTCGGATGCTTTCTTGGATGCAGGCGAAATTGTTTCAACGCGTGGCAAGCGTGCATCAGATATTGAACGCAGTTTTGCAAAGCCTGGTGATTTGGCAAATGGAAAGCCAATTGTTGTATTGATAAACCATGGTTCTGCATCTGCATCAGAAATTGTTGCGGGCGCGTTACAGGATAATGGGCGTGCATTGGTTATGGGGTCACAGTCTTTTGGCAAGGGCAGTGTTCAGCAGCAAAAGCCATTGGGTGATGGTACTGCGATACATATAACAATCGCGCGTTATTATACACCGTCTGGACGTTCTATCCAGAATGAGGGTATTGCCCCAGATGTTGAAGTTCTGCAAAGTAAATTGGAAGTTATAGAGAAAAAAGAAAGCATGTATTCCGAAGCGTCTTTTAAAAATGCGTTAAAGAATGAAAAGGCGAAAAAGAAAAATGCGTCTAAGGATAAAGGCAAATCGTCTGAATCAGATAATGATGCTGAAACACCATACGAAGAATTAAGCGACGAAGAAAAAGATGCGCGCGATTATCAATTGCAACGTGCGATGGATATGGTGATTGCGATGTCCAAGATGCAAACGCGTGCAGATATTGTGCCACTGACCCCTGCGGATGTGCCAGCGGTTGCATCGGACAAGAAAGATGATGTGTCAGATAACAATGATACAAAGTCTGAATCAAAAGAAAAAGATAGTAAAAAATCTGGCAAAAAATAAAAAATTGGGGCAAATGCCCCGATTTTTTATCGTGTTCGGATTTTTCCATTGTTCAGAAAAATTGTGTCACATAATCCTGTTCGTAACAGTTTGTCCGGCGCAATTATAATTGGCGTTGTGCTTAATTCTGTGCGTTTTGTGTGTGGGTTATATGTTTGTGGATAATAATAGTAATTCGCAGATTCAAACATATTTCTGAATCCTGGGGTGGCAAATTCACGTATAATTCGTCCCAACCAACTGTTTAGGCAAACGGGTTCTATGACATTGGTTTCTATGCTTAACCCATTTTTACGTGCAGATGCCAGTATTCGGAAAAAGTTTTCTGTTTGGCTTATGTATGCTTTTGTATCGTCGCATGCAATATTGATGCGAATTACAGGCATTGAAAAAATATTATTTATCCGCAGGCGCTGTGCCATTGCTGATTTTTCTGATACCATATCAGCAATTGCCTTAAACAGGCGATAACGTGCCGTGTAATTGATTGTACTTGTAATATATATGTTGTCGTTTTCTATAAAATTCTTGTCAACATTGTCTATACTGTATGGATTATGATTGTTGCGCATGAATTATCCTATTATTTTTTGATTTTTATAGCACAAATAAAAAATATGTCAAATAAATAATTGTTAATACTTCTTGCCTTGGGGGGTAAATGGCTGTATCATTTTGCTGATATTTAACGTAAGGAAAGCACTATGGCAAATTTAATTGTTGATGGTAACTGGGCTGCGGCGGATGTCGCATACAGATGTGTTGATTTTGCAGCGATTTATCCAATTACACCCAGCAGTACAATGGGCGAATTGGCGGATGAATGGTCGTTCCAGCACAAGAAAAATATTTGGGGGGCAATACCGCAAATTATTGAAATGCAATCCGAAGGTGGGGCGGCTGGCGCAATGCATGGCGCGTTACAGATGGGCAGCTTAGCGACGACCTTTACTGCGTCTCAGGGATTATTGTTGATGATTCCAAATATGTATAAAATTGCAGGTGAACAAACGCCGTTTGTTATGCATGTTGCGGCGCGCGCGTTGGCGACACATGCGTTATCAATATTTGGTGACCACAGTGACGTTATGTCTGTGCGTTCAACGGGATTTGCAATGTTATCATCGCATAATGTTCAACAGGCGCATGATATGGCGGCAATTGCGCATGCGGCGACATTACGCGCACGGGTGCCATTCTTGCATTTCTTTGATGGATTCCGCACCAGTCACGAAGAATCACGCCTGACACGTATTGATGATGATGTGTTGCATGAAATGATTCCTGATGATTTGGTTTTGGCAAATCGCGCACGTGGTATGTCCCCAGACAAGCCGACAATCCGTGGTACCGCGCAAAATCCTGATGTTTATTTCCAGGGACGCGAAGCCGCAAATCCTTTGTATGCCAAGACACCTGAAATTGTCCAGGATATGATGGATAAATTTGCGAAATTGACAGGTCGTCAGTATCATTTGGTGGATTATGTTGGTGACCCGAATGCTGAAAATGTCATCGTTGCAATGGGCAGTAGTTGCGAGACTATCGAAGAAACGTTGCCATTTTTACCACGCGGTCTGGGGCTGGTAAAGGTACATTTATATCGTCCATTCCCAGCGGATGCGTTATTGGCAGCATTGCCGAAATCTGTAAAGCGTATCGCTGTGCTGGACCGTACCAAGGAACCAGGCAGTATTGGCGAACCTTTGTATCAAGATGTACGCGCTGTTGTTGGGGACCGCGCCCAGATATTTGGTGGACGTTATGGATTAGGTTCCAAAGAATTCAAGCCACGCGATGTCAAGGCGATTTATGAAAATATGATGTTGGGGACTTTGCATCATAATTTTACCGTTGGTATTGATGATGATTTGACGAATTTGTCTTTGAAAACTGACCCTGCGTTCGCAGTTCAGGCTGAAAACTTTAAAACTGCGATTTTGTATGGCATCGGGTCTGATGGTACAGTGGGGGCGGTTAAAAATATCGTAAAAATTGTTGGAGAAAATTCTGATTTATATCCACAGTCGTATGCGGTATATGATTCCAAGAAATCTGGTGGATTGACGGCATCACATATTCGCTTTTCTGATAAACCAATTCAAAGCCAGTACTTGATAGAAGTCGCAGATTTCATCAGTGTATCTAATTTTATGATTGCGCAACGCTTTGACGTATTCAAAGGATTACGTGCAGGCGGTATCGTTATGATTAATACATCAATGGCGCCAGATGTTGCGTTTGCAAACCTGCCAAAAGACACCCAAGAACACCTTATCAGAATGCGTGCGCGTGTATTTTTCTTGGACGCAAATGGGGCGGCTGCCAAATTGGGGCTGGGGAACCGTATTAATACGTTTATTATGTTGAATTTCTTTAATTTAACAAGCGTAATTGACCCATCTGTTGCGGCACAAAGCGCAAAAGTTGCAATTGAAAAGACGTATAAAAAGAAAGGTATGGATGTTGTCGAAGCCAACTGGGCAGCAGTTGATAGCGCGGCAGATTTCTTGACTGAATATAAATTGCCATCATCTGTTGCGCCGTTTGCACCAGATTTTGTGCCTGCGATGACGGCGGATGCCCCAACTGAGATTGCTGGAACATTGGGTGAAATGGCGGCACAACGTGGGGACGCGATTCCTGTATCACGTTTCCGTGTCGATGGCGAATTCGGGGCAGGGCAATATCCTGTTGGAACATCTAAGTATGAAAAGCGTGCTGTCGCTTCGCAGGTTGCGACATGCGATTTATCAAAATGTATCCAATGTGGAAAATGCGCGATATTGTGTCCGCATGCGGCAATACGTATCAAGGCAATGACAGCAGCGCAGGCTGACGCGGCACGTGCGCGTGGCGTAATTGTTGTGCCAATGAAGACCCCAGAATTGGGACCTGACATGTACTTTACATTGGCTATTTCGCCGGCGGATTGCACAGGGTGCGGAATATGTGTGAAAAATTGTCCTGTCGCAGCGTTGTCTTTGAAGCCGATTAAGGAAGTGGCAGATAACCAAAAAATATTTGACGAGGTTGTAAAACTGCCAGATATTCCACGTGAAAAATTAAATTTAAATATTCCAAAGCATATTGAATTGTTGCCACATTATTTCGAATTCCCTGGCGCGTGCGCTGGATGTGGTGAAACGCCATATATTCGTATGTTGTCACATTTGTTTGGGGATAAAATGGTTGTTGCAAATGCAACAGGATGTTCATCAATTTATGGTGCGAATCTGCCGACAACACCATGGACATGTGATGCAAATGGTCGCGGTCCTGCATGGTCAAATTCGTTGTTCGAAGATAATGCAGAATATGGATTGGGGATGCGTTTGGCATTGAACCAAAAACGTAACACGTTACGCGGTCTGTTGCATGAATTAAATATCGAAAATGTCGATGAAATGTTCGCTGAAAAATCAACCGCAAAGCAACGTGAATATGAATCTGAATTGCGTGCAAAATTATCAAAAATTGATGGTCCACGTGCAAGACTGGCCGAAAGTTTAGTTGGCGAAATTGTGAACAAGTCTGTTTGGATTATCGGTGGTGATGGTTGGGCATACGATATCGGATATGGTGGTTTGGACCATATATTACACAGTGGTGAAAATATAAATGTCTTGGTTTTGGATACCGAAGGATATTCAAATACAGGTGGTCAGCAATCTAAATCAACACCATTTGGTGCCAGCATGAAATTTGCCATCGGTGGCAAAGAAAATGCAAAAAAAGATTTAGGTATGATTGCAATGATGAGTGGTGCATACGTCGCACAAATTGCACTGGGGGCAAATCAACCCCAGGCAATACATGCCCTGCGCGAGGCAGAATCTTTCCCAGGACCGTCAATAATATTGGCATACGCGCCATGTATTGCGCACGGATTTGCGCTGCAAAATGGTACACAGCACCAGATGCAAGAGGTTCAGACCGGTGCATGGCCTTTGTATCGCTTTGATCCACGTTTAATTGCCGAGGGGCACAACCCGTTAACATTGGATTCAAATATTGATAATCCTGCCCCATTGGAAGAATTCTTGAAAACAGAATCACGTTTCAATGCGGCCCGTGCAGTGAATCCGAACTTTGATAAATTGGTTGATGCCGCCAAGGAAAACAATCGTTATCGTACGACACTGAAAAAGCATATCGCACATTTTGCAATGGAAAATGCGCCAGATGCCCCCGATGTGTCTGATAAAAAATAAGCGAGGTGTTTTATGGCGAAACACAAAGAAATAATAGTAGAAAAGGATGACTTTTCAGATGATATCGATGTAGGATTTGCTGCGTCGGATGAAAATCTGGATTTGATTGTTCGTGAATTAGATTTGGTTACGCAATTTCTGGAACGCGATGAACAAAATCAAAGCATACAGCGTTCAAGGGCAAAAAATCGGGAACGTGTGAACCAAGCAAAACGTGAATGGTTCAAGGCGCATCCTGAAAAAGTGCGTGAATATAATAGTCGGCGTGACAAAGAAGCCGAACGGAAACGTGCGCGTGAATTGTACCAAGGAAAACGTGAGCAGGAACGTGAACGTCAACGTATCATTCGTGAAAAGCGTCGCGCGGCCAAATTGGCACAGCAGGCTGCCACGTCAGAAAGCCAAAGCCCAAGTGTTGCTGAAAAAATCAATCAAGGCACGAATAATATAACAAAACGCAAGCAACAGGATATGGGTAATATTACAAATTCAAAAGGCGATATGGAATTATAATAGATTTTTCAATATTAAAAAACGCCTGAATCAGGCGTTTTTTTGAATATAAGAACTTTTTTAATTATCTTCGTCGTCCATTTCGTCATCGTCACCTTCAACGGCATTTAAATCAATTTCTTTTGGTACGCCCAGTATATCTTCGATTTTATCAGATGCGGCGTCTAAATCAATTTTGTGCAATACGGCAAATTCCTGCGCCATGCGTTCCAATGCGCGCAAATATAACTGACGTGCAGAAAATGTCATTGTGTCCGCGGCGGTACGACGTTGCAGGTCACGTACAACCTCTGCTAACTTCATTGGATCGCCAGAATTTATGTTTTCTTCGTATTGTGCAGCGCGACGCGCCCAAATCATACGTTTTGCACCGGCTTTGCCCTTGGCAGATGCGATGGCTTCATCCATTTTTTTTGCGGTTGTTAATGGACGCAGACCTGAAATTTCAGCACGTTCAACCGGTACACGCAATGTCATGTGATTGCGTTCAAAGTCAATGACCAACATTTTTATCTTTTGGTCACCAACTGTTTGTTCTTCGATGCGTAACAGTTTCCCAACACCCTGGGTTGGATAAACGACGTATTGACCTGTTTTAAAATCTAATTTCTTGCTTGGCATAAGACACTCTTTAACAGTTGCCATTCTCTCTATAACTGACATTATATCACAAAAAAATCATAAAAACAAATAAATGGGCAAAAAAGAATTACGCCCCGTTCGGGGCGCAAATTTTATCGCATTGGGCGACGTAATGTCGTTCCTGTTCGGCGTATGCTGGATGCACGTGTTCCAACAGCACTGCCTGATGATGTTGCACAAACCCATTTGCCAGATTGCAAAATTGCAGTTTCGCCATCTGGACATTCTGGTTTTTCCAGACGCCATGCAAAACAACTGCCTTTCTGATATGAACGATATGTTGCATTGTCGCCACCGCGGGTATATGCGCCATATTCTGGGTTCCAGACGCCAGGTGTTTCGCCACCGCACCAACGGCGTTCCCCAAAACATTCAATACATTTATCATTTGCATCGCATAATTCAACAGGTGCATTTGTTGATTTGTATCCGCTGTTTGCGTTTTTGCCGTTGCCCATTGTGCGTCCTGTTTCCAAGTCGCGACACCATAATTTTTTGCATTCTGCGGCGTTTATTCCATCAATTTTTGAATGTGATGACAGAATATAGCCAGGGCCACACGATGTGAACGTTTCAGCAATCGCAACGCCATATATGCAACCAAACATCAGAACTGAACAAATCAACTTTTTCATGTTAAAATCTCTCGTCTATTATATTTTACACGTTTTGTGTAATTTTTCCAAACGGTTTTTTACTGCCCCAGTCCTGCGGGTGAAAAACGTCCGATATTATTAAATAATTCTTCGATTGCATTTAATTCGATTGCCGCTGGAATTTGTGTTTCCCCGTCTGCAATTTGAACATTTGGCAGGTCATCGTCATGTAAAATCATAGTCTTGGTTACACGATTACCCTTTACCCATGCCAACAATACTGTTTTATTGTCGTATGTCATTGGTAATGGACCACGATAATTTTCATCAGCCCCATAATATACCCATACAGTGTCGCCATATATAGTTTTTACCTGGGGAGAGCCAATTTTATCAAGCAATTGGTCGGTTGTTTTTATCCCCGTGATTTCAGATTCCATATCAGATGGAAATACATAACCACGATGCTTGGTCTGGAACGTGCAACCAGTCAGAAGTATTAGTGAAATGATTACAAATTTTTTCATACTGTAAATTTACACTAAATAATTAATCCATTGCAACAGATTTATTTTATGGGCGCGTTACATGACAAAATCTTCACCCAAATATACTTTTTTGACCATTTCATCTTTTACAATTTCGTCTGTTGTGCCGTGTTTTAGTATTTTCCCGTCGTGTAATACGTAACTGCGGTCGGTAATTCCCAGAGTTTCACGAACATTATGGTCTGTGATAATAACACCCAATCCGCGGTTTTTCAATTGTGACACCAGACTGCGGATTTCATTAACTGCGATTGGGTCAATTCCAGCAAAAGGTTCGTCCAGTAATATAAATTTTGGGTCATTTGCCAATGCACGGGCGATTTCAACACGACGACGTTCGCCACCCGACAGTGCGGTTGCAGGACTGCGTCGCAGGGATGATATTGAAAATTCGTCCAGCAATGCGTCCAGTTTCTGGCGACGCTTTTTTTTGTCTGGTTCAACGACTTCCAGAATTGCCATAATATTTTGTTCCACCGTCAAACCGCGGAATACGCTGTTTTCCTGGGGCAGGTATCCAATATGTAATCGCGCACGTTGATAAAATGGCAAATGCGTGATGTCTTGGGAATTTAAGAATATCTGACCGCCAGTTGCGCCAATCTGACCTGTTATGCAATAAAATGCGGTCGTTTTACCAGCACCGTTTGGCCCCAGCAGTCCAACAGATTCGCCCTGACGTGCTTCTAATGAAATATCTTTTATAACCATACGTTTGCCGTATGATTTTGATAGGTGTTGAACGCGTAAAATAGATTGCTTCATAATCGTATCACCAGTTCCTTTGTTAATAATTTGTCGCCATTGCTGGAATCAATATTAACGTTTCCACGCAATGTGATTGTTTTCTTTGCCCGATTGTATAATCCTGTGCGCGCCGTTATATTATCTGTTGTCTTTTGATTGCCAGAACGTCGGGTTATGGTTCCAGATACATTATCCAATATAATAATATCAGGGTTATCATATTCTTGGCGTCCAGATGTGGCGCGAATTTTGAATGGGTCGCCATTTTTATCTGTGCCTGCAAAAGACGCATTTGTCATCTTGAATTGATTTGTGACAATGTCTGTCATATTTACTGCGGAAATCGGTGTCCATAACAGTTGCTTTGAAAACAGGGTTCCTGCAACCAGTGCTGCAACCATAACCAGGCCCCATCCTGTGAAAAAGAACTGCCACAGACGCTTTAATCGGCGGTGTTTTGTGAATATGATAAAATTACGTTTGCTGGTTTGCATATTGGCACTGTACCGCGTCTGGATGCAAAATGCAATTTTTATATTTATTCATAATTTCTTTTGTGTTATAATGCATCACAAGAGAGATGAATTTAAAATCAGTATTTTTATCTGCTGTATTGATGACTGGTGCGCTGTGTGGCGTGGCAGATGCGGCTGTTTCTGTAAAAAAGGCTGCGCCTGTTGCAACCAAGGAAGCCAGCAAGACAGATGCGTCTGCTAGCCTGGTTGGCAGTGTGCTGGGCTTGGTTTCCAGTGTTCAGACACTGAATGCGCAACAAAAAGCATTGACAGAGGATTGTGTTCCAACATCCGCTGAAATTAATTTTGTTGATAAAACAATCAAAGAATGGGCAATGACAGGCGCAATGTCTGCGTCAGAAATCAGGTTGGGTAATTCAAAGCCATGTGACAGTATGACTGGCAGTTATAGATTAAGTGCAGAACGTGCGGAAAATACCGAATTGAACGATGTTATATGCTATGATACGTTTACAGGTTCAGGTAATGATGGTATGGTGTGGGCTGGATATCCTAAGGTTGGGTTAGCAGAATTTTGCCCAGGTGGTGATTTGACGTGTAAAAATAAAAAGAAAGTTTCAAATATATATGAAATATTTAATCTGGTTGATTTTGAGGCAAAGGATTACACGCCCCAAGAAGCAACTATGGCAGGTAAATTGATGGACAAAATTGAACGTTGCTCTAATGCAAAATTAAGTGCGAAAAAACGTGCATTGTGGGGCGAGTTCTTGACGAATACATTAAGTAATGTCGGGCAAAAAACTAATACTGGAAATATATTACAACAAGTATCGGCTGTGTCTAATAGTGGTGGCGGACTAGGTGCGCTGGGTGGTTTGGGCGGTATCGCAACCCAATATCTGGATAAGTAAAAATACGCTGTTGCAAACAGCGTGTTTTTTTTGTTTTTAGGGTATTTTACATAGTGTTTTTTTTGCTTTACTATATTTGCAAAAAATCGTATAATGTTAAGGATTACAGAAAGGAATTTTTTATGAAAAAGAAATCAGTTGTGTCGTTGCAAATCTTGTCGCGTATGATTGCGGTGGCGTCTGTGGCATTGGTCACAGGATGCGCACGTGATGCGTCAAATAATGCTATGGTTGGCAATGTCGCAACACCAACTGTGGATTATGTCGAACGTTTGGATGTTTATTCTGCACCGCATAAGGATTCTTTTTTGAATCAATTGGCGATGAATTATCGTTCGTATGCAATTTATAATGCACGTACCAGTGGATATCCAGAAATGGGTGAATTATTCGCGCAAAAGGCTGTCGCGGCATTCAGTGGTGAATTACCATTCCCAGAAACATTGGATAATTGGCCTGTGGATGGTGAACAGGAATCTTTTGAACTGTACACAGCATATAATCAGTTAATGGAACAATTAAAAAATGATGCCAGTGATGTGAATCCAGAACTTGCCGCCGAAGTTCAGGCAAAATTTGATTGCTGGTTGTCGGCATCTGCATCTGGACAAAGTGCCACAGCAAAGCAATGCCGTGACCGTTATTACAAGGCAATGACTGCTTTGCGTGATTGCAGTGGTGGCAAAGTTGTATCAAAAGCACCAGTTGCCCAGCAAACAGTTACAACCGAAGAAATTGTTACAACAACTGAAACAACGCGTGGTACGGCAGGGCAATATTATGCAGATACACGTTCGTTGGCTGCAATGCGTGGTGCATCATCTGCCAGGGAAGGGGTTATCATCGTAAATAATGTCAATGTTCCAGAACATTTGATAAAGCCTGTACCTGTTCAGCCAATGGTATTTAACCAGAATATATATGGTGGCGATAAGACCCTGACCGCAAATGGTAATAATTCAAATAACACATTAACTGCGGAATGTGGATATGATGCAAATGGTCGTTATGGTTGCAATGGTGCTGATGTTCAGACTGTCACAGAAACACAATCGTCCCAGAATGCGTCAGATGAAATTCCGATGATTGGTGACCAATTGGTTTCGCGTGATGAATTTATCAATATGATGATGGCCATGCGTGCAGAATTGGCGGCAATTAATGCCAGATTGGATAAAATTCAGGCACAATCTGCAAATGCAGGTGAAAAAACAGTTATAAAAGTTCAACAAATTCCATTGGAACCAAAACAGCATGTAATGGAAGAAGTCTTTGAAATTCGGTTTGATTTTAATAAGGCTGTTATAAAACCAGAATATCAGGAATTGATTCAAAAATTAGCAAGTGCAACCCAGGCAAATAAAAATATAAAAGTTTCAGTTATTGGACATACTGATACAATGGGCAGTGTTGATTATAATTATGCATTGGGTGGACGTCGTGCCGATGCGGTACAAAAAATGTTAATCAAATATGGAATTCCTGCCAGCCAGATTGTCGCGGTGTCTGCTGGCGAAGAAGATTTGGCAGTTCCAACCGCTGATAATGTCGCAAACGCTGCAAATCGTCGTGTTCAGGTTATAAAAGAAGTTCATTATACAGAAGATACCCCTGGCGCACCAATTTCGTTAGAGGTAGAAGAGTATTCTGATGAAAACTGCGGTATGTATGGCTGTGGTCAATAATATCGCGGGCAGGGTGTAATAATACTTGACAAAAATAATTTGTTGGTATATATTACCGCTTGTCAGAGAGATGTTCAAAGAGGCATTGAAAATGACTGATACTATTAATAAATTTAATTCTGCAACTGCTGCTGTACAACAGATGGCGCAGGGAACTGGTGCGGGATACAAGCGTGGTATGAATCAGGTTTTTAATCTGGCTGCTGCGTTACAGGCACGCGGAATTAGCCTGGGAACAGGAATTGATAATATTGAAAAATAAAAAATAGTTATATTTTTTATTTAATATGCGTTTCTTTACAGGGGATTTTTGTGTCCCCTGTATTATTTTTTATTGTGCTTTTTATATTAGTTTTGATATGATTATTACTATCAGGGATATCTTAGGTGAGAGTATTTATAAGTATATTTGCAGGGTTTATGGTGGTTATATTGATGTGTGTGTCAAATGTTCACGCGTCGCGTATTGCGCCATTATCCCAATATGGTCAAATACCGAATGTGCAAACATATTCATCA
>JBJEXB010000059.1:0-2222 GCA_051885395.1 Candidatus Enterousia sp.
TACCCAGCACTGGTCTTTTAATGTACGAGTATTTTTTGTCGCACCCTTGCCATATTGCATATCAATCTTTGAAAAAGCCACCGCATCAGAGCAATATCCTGTATTGCTGGCATTTTTATTAAATATTTTGCCAACCTCGCATTTAACACATTCGCCTGTGACAGGATTTACACCATCGCGCAAATTTGTTGCGCATTCTGTACATGTACGATTTGTTGCAGAATCAAAAGCATATCCTTGCTTTTTACATCTAAACTCATAACATGTTGTGCCTTCACGCTGAACCAAGTTATGCTGCGAACTATCATAATCATCGCCACCCCACCCATTACATGTCTGTGAACGTTGACACAGTTCTGCATTTATAGCCTCGCAATCTGTTCTGGCACTGTTAGGTTTATATCCGTCTTTGCATAATAATATTTCTTCTGCACCCGACGCTGGATAAATTGTCGCCCATGAAATCATATGTTTCCAGCCACTGCGTTCCGCACGAACAACCATCTGTTGTGCAACCGCACCATGACCACTGGGCAACCAACGCTTTAATGCTAAAATGATATCATGTTCTTGCCCCTTGTCATCACCACAACCATAATATTTATTAAAAACAAACATTGGGACACGATCTTCGACATTGGCGCCAGTTTCCACACGTGTAATTGATGAATAATTTGCAGCCTTTAATTCCGTCACATCACACGTTTTTGATTCAGACGCACTAAGCGCACATTTGTCGCCTGTATATCCCTCTTTGCACAACCACACACAATTAGACGACCCCAATTCTGCATATTCGGTCCATGCATTACCCTTGTTTTTATTTTTTCCTTCGACCTGGACAGGGCAAAAACGGGCACCATTTTCAGTAATATCCATTGCAACCATCATCTGAATTGCCCATTCATCAGTATTATTACGCGCATAGATAGTACGATTAGAACAATTTGATGTTTCGCCAATACATGCGTTATCCGCGGTTAATTGATGTGTACCGCATGCTGATAATTGTCCATTTCCCCACGCAGCAAGCAGTTTTGACGCATTATTACCACCACCTGCGAAACAAGCAGCGTCATACAATGCAAAAACTAATAAAAATCCAATCGTCTTTTTCATTTGTCTTAGTTCGCGACATAACAGGTCGCCCCCTCATAATAGCCGCCCAAACTTTCGCATTTCATTTTATACCATTCATCTGTAAATGTGCATTCGTCACGATTTAAATCATATGATGCCACAGGTGTTGAACCATTTTCTGTATCATTATATGCCAAACAACGTATCCGCGTTGTATTTTCAACACATTTTCCCCAACTGTTTGTAATTTTGCTGTCGACGGCACCACCCGTACCATACGCCGCCGAATAAAATGCAGTCAACAAAGCGCCAGAACTGCCCGCCAATTCAGTATCAGCACTGACCCAATATCCATCTAATTTTTCACAACTATCCATCATTTGATATTCCAATTGTTCTTGGATATCAGATATCGCTTTGGCAACCTGTGTCCGTGTTTGAATTGGCAGATTTTGATACGATTTTTCTGCTACGTTTGGATCACTGCAATTTTCGACTGCAAAATTTCTGATATTTTCTGCAATAGATGCATTTGCACTGCCATTGTATGGTTCATCCCCTGATGCCGCATCCAACGCCTTGGTTCTGCAATTCCATGGAAATCCCATATCACCAGTTGTTGGTGTACATAGTTCCTTTACATAATTATCAATTGCTGTTGCACACCCTTCGGCAACACGAACATTGTCAACAGTATCAACAAAGTCCAATAATGCAGTCAAACCACAACGTTTACCACTTTTATCATTAGCCGTTATCAATTTCCCATTTCCATCAAACTGGCATCCAGTCGTATCCCCATACAATGATGCACATGCAGTAACCCTTTCTTGACACATTGCCTTTGCTGCATATGCAGACAATGCACCTGCCGCCTGAGCGGTTGTATCATCAAACGATTTCAATGCATCTGATTGTGTATCATAACATTCTTTCATTGTCGCGACACAACTGGATTTTGTATTTTCAATCAACACATCCTGCGCCTGAGCAATTTCAATCAATGCACTGCGTTTAAATTCAGACCACACTATATCCTGAATATCACGACATGTATCCAATGCCGTATTTGCAAACATACGCTTATCGTCCAAGAACTTATTAAACTGTGGGTTTTGCCCCAAAACATCAGAGTTTTTTCC
>JBJEXB010000060.1:0-12056 GCA_051885395.1 Candidatus Enterousia sp.
GCACCTGCACGCACCATAATATCCAAACCCATGTTGGCGGCAATGCGTTCTTCGTCGCGCGAAAACGCCAACATCGATTGTGTCGCAACACCGCCAGCCCCCGCCAGCACCCCCATCCCCATTGATGGATTGCCACCAGCCACCATCAGACCGATGCCCAATGCCTGAATCAACATACTGCGTTTTAATTCTGCGTCCATTCGCGCTGACATTTGTGCCATATGACCACCAATCGTATGCCCCAGTTCGTGCGCAATAACCGCCTGTAATGCGTCTGGCGATTTTATTTGTTTCAGTAAACCTGTGTATATAAATACATCTTCGCCACCACGAACAAACGCATTAAAGTCATCGTCATTTACAATATATATTTTTAGTCGATTTTTTGGAATGTCTGCTGCCACTGCAATTGGTGCAATTAATTCTGTTAAATATGCTTCGGTTTCCGTGTCGTTAATAATACTTGCCGCGTGCAGGGGCTGTGCGATTATTAATGCTATAAAGAACATAATAATTTTACGCACTGATTGTTTCCCCACGGTCAAATATAAACATTAAATCAGAAATAAATGGCGGAAATTCTGATAAGTCACGCGCGGCATTTGTTGCCAATTTAAACAGGTCACGGTGTTCGCGATAATCAACAAAGTGATACTGAATCCATCCGCTTTGTCGTGTTCCCATTAATTCGCCAACACCACGCATCATCAAGTCTTGTTCTGCAATTGCAAATCCGTCATCGGTTTGACATAAAATATCCAATCGCTTTAATCCATCATCGGTCACATTTCGTCCAAATACCAAAATGCAATACGATTGCAAATTGCCGCGTCCAACACGCCCACGTAATTGGTGCAATGCCGCCAAACCAAATTGTTCTGCGTTTTCAATAACAATAACTGTTGCGCGTGGAACATCAATACCAACCTCTATAACCGTGGTTGCAACCAGAACGCGCATATCAGACGCATTGTCTGCAAACGTCGCCATAACGCTGTCACGTTCTTTTTTATCCATCTGACCGTGAACCAGTCCCACACATCCAAATTCGCGTTGCAATTCGTCAAATCGTGCAGTCGCAGCGGTTGAATTTGACGCGTCTGTTTCCGATACCAATGGACAGACCCAGAATACCTTTGCACCATGTTCAATCTGGGGACGCAAATGTTGTACTAACTCATTAATGCGCGTTGTTGATAACTTGGTCGTTTTAATTGGAATACGACCCTTTGGCTTTTCATTAATTACCGACACATCCATATCACCGTAAATCGTCATTGATAATGTTCGCGGAATAGGGGTTGCCGATAATGCCAGCATGTCTGGGTTGCATCCTTTGCGACGTAATGCCTCGCGCTGGGAAACGCCAAATCGATGCTGTTCATCAATGATTACCAGACCTAAATCTTTGTATTCAACATCATCTGAAAATAATGCGTGTGTTCCGATAATAATGCGCGTCCGCCCTGAACGCAGCGATGTTAGTTTTTCGCGACGTGCGACACCCTTGTCACGTCCCGTCAGAATATCGCATACAATGCCAATTTTATCACACATTTCGCGTAATTTTGCATAGTGCTGTTGTGCTAATGTATCTGTCGGGGCCAGTAATGCTGTCTGGGCGCCAGATTCTGCCATTGCAACCGCTGCGGCTAATGCAACAATAGTTTTGCCGCTGCCAACGTCACCCTGTACCAGACGCATCATCGGCACATCCCGTGATAAATCCGTCATAATTTCATCAATTGTGCGACTTTGTGCGCCCGTCAGCCCAAATGGTAAATTATCATAGAATTTGGTTAATAAATCGTATTTCTTTGGACGGACATTCCGACGATTGCGAACATCGATTCTATTGCGACGACTGATACAGATTGCAGATTGATGTGCCAATAATTCCCAATACGCCAGTTTCATAATATACACGGAATTTACCGCCAAATCATCCGCGCTTTGCGGAAAATGAACGTGATGCAACGCGTCAAAGAATTCGCATAATTCAGGGTCGGATTCATTATTGATAATTGGTTCCAGTGCTGCAAAAATTTGGTCACGGACAGACGCAAATGTCTTCTGGGTTAATCCTTCGCCGGCTGGATAAATTGCCTGTAAAGTCGGTATTTTGTCAGCATTTTCTGGCGATTCGATAAATTCAGGATGATTGATAACGGGGCGTGACCCACGTTCAAGTTTACCGCTGACGATACGCCAGGCACCAACAGGCAATTTCCCCAGCCAGTAATCCAAGAAATTAACATTAAAGAACTGGATTGTAACAGTATTTCCAGATTTATCTGTGCATACGACCTGGGTTGGTGTTCGTCGTCCACGAAAACTGCGCGCCACGCGGTGTGATTTAATCTGTAATGCGATTGTGATTGTATCCCCAGGTGTGGCGTCAGTTACACTGTCCATAATATCACGCGCGCGAACATATGATGGTTTGTGTAATATAAAATCCAGCACGTGCCGTCCACCAATGACATCTTCAAATCGGGCGGCAACCTTTGGTCCCACCCCTTTGATAAATTGCAGGTCAGTGTCTAAGAAATCATATAATTCTTTCTTCATATGATTAAAATTTATCTGAAATATGGATATTTATCAATAATAAAAACAGGCTCTGCATTGCACGAGCCTGTCCAATTTCGTCAAAATCACGAATTAGCAACCGCCAGTTGCGTTACCGATGATTTTAGAAATAGAAATATCCTTGTGCAGCAAGAAATCATATTCGCAGTTGCCCGATTTATAAGAACCTGTGCAGGCAGCCAATGTCAAAACAGCAAACAATGCCAACATTACTTTTTTCATTTACTTCTCCTTTTATTGTTAGAAAGTACACTGAAAACTATAAAGGAAAATATTCCGATATGCAAGTTTTTATATCGCACCACGCGCCCAGTGAATACGCCAACCACATACAACAATTACATCAAATCGCGCATCACCACGCCACGCGTTTTTCGCGATATAGTTTTCGGCGGCATTGCGCAATCGTACGGACTGTCGCGCTGTGATTGCGTCCCATCCGTCGGACAGGGTGGGGCGATATTTCACCTCTACAAAAATTAATAAATTACGCCGTTTTGCGATGATATCGATTTCTGCACGCCCAGTATTGCGTCCTGTTATGTATCGTGATTTTACAATTCGAAATCCGTGGCATCGCAGATACATTCGCGCCAGAAATTCAGAAAATAAACCCGTTCGATAGGTATTCATACTCATGACCCTTATTATAACAATCAGTTTCCATTCAAACAACCAGAAAACTGGACATTAATAACAAAAAAAACAAAGGAGAAAATTTATGTCCAGACAAATACAAATCCGCCGTGGCACGGTTGCCCAACACGAAACATTTACAGGCGCGGTGGGCGAATTAACCTTTGACGGTGAAACTCTGCGTGTACATGACGGCACAACAGTCGGTGGAATTGTCCTTGCCCGCGCCGACAAAATTACCCCCAGCACCCCAATCCCAGACAATGCCGATTATGTAATTGAAACCTGGCGCAGTGATGACGGCAGCATGTGGTACCGTAAATATAAAAGTGGATGTGTGGATATTGGCGGATTTTATACAGGAAATGCCAAGACCGTGTTTTTGCCTATAACATTAGCAAATACAAATTATAGTGTTATGTTTAACAAGAATTCCAGCCCTGCATATTGGGCTACAACACATGTTGCGGTTTCAACACGTACGACCAGCAGTTTCAGTGTTTCAAGATACGGTGATGCTGCATCAATTAATATTGGCTGGGTTATACTAAACGCGCTTTGTGCATAAAATAATACTGGGCATTGTTGCCCAGTTTTCTTAAAATTTCATATGTCGAACATGTCGCCACAAACGCTGCAATGCAGTTTCTTTTTTCTTGTTATTTATAACAGGCATATCAATATTATGCACTGCACATGTATTTATAATAAAATCACAATAATCAAAAAATAATCTATTACTGTTATTGATTGCAACGTGTTTACAAGGCGAATGTTGCAAAAGAATATTTAATAACTTTTGTACCTGAACAGATAATTTATAACGTGTTTCTGCAATTTGCTTTAATGTATGTGTTTGTGGTACTACATCATTATATTGATTGATTACCTCAGTTGCAATTTGGATAGCAGATTTTTTTGTTCTGAAACTGCGTCCAGAAAAATTCTCACTTTCTTCTATATCTATATTATTAATATTTATATATACACTTCCACCAAAATGGTCATAGTTATATACAGGTATTCCCATTGCCAGAGCGTATTGTACTGTTTTACCAATAGAAACTATTACATCATATTGCGATAATATTTCAGGTGTTATGTCAACTGAATTTGCGCCACCATATACTGTGACGGCTATGTTTTTGCGTTTTAATATATCCATTGCATCCAATAATTCTTTTGGTGGATGGTTTGACACAATTGCGATTTTATGTGGCTCTGGCGATTTGTCTTGTATTGAATCTACAAAGAATATATCAGGTGCCATATTTGGGAACGTGTATATTTTCTTTTCAGAAAAATTATATTCTGATATAAACATTTTTCGTGCTGCTTCCGTCAATGTCAGAAACATATCAATGTTTTCAGGAAAAAACATGAATCTATCAATAGGTAAAAAGTTACTGATACATGAATTTATTAAATATTTGTATTTTAATCCCTTTCTGATTAAATACGGAACAATTGGAAAATGGTGTGCCCATACAATATCAAAATCAATATCTGTTGGTAAATCTTTGATATTAAACAGATGAATATTATGGACTTTAAAATACTCCTGTGTTTTTGTATTTGTGATTACCCCCGTCACGTACACATTATAACCCAATGTACTAAAATACTCGCCCAATTCTGCGGAATATTTAACACCGCCATGCAACCCATCCGCATAAAATATCGTAATAAGGATGTTTTTCATAATAAATTCTCTTATAACTTTGGTTTTCCAATTGTTATTTGATAAAAGCATTCACCAGATAATCGCAATTTTATTGTTAAATATCTGTGCTTTAATTTTGGAAACAATAATATTTGAATTTGCTTGATACCACGCATATGGATTTTCAATGGGGCGCATAAACATACTGCGAGTGTCTGCAATGGACTGCGCCAGATAATATTTTTTGCAATATTCAAACATTTGCTAGGTTGTTTGAATATTTTCTGCATTGGCATTTTTGCAGAAAACAGCGGAATGTAATCGCTGTGCGCACTGTCGTATGCGTGTGCAATTTGTTGCATTTGTATTCTGTCATGTCGTGTTGGATAATCAACAAATGCGTTTATGTATTCGACCAATACACATCCATTCAGATAAATATCATTTCCACCAAACAGTTTCTTAATATCATTTGCGAAATTAATTGCACCATCTGAAATATATGGATATATCTGTTTTCTGATTTTTTCCGATTCCGACGGATTTGAATCATATATAGGTTCGCCGTTCGGTTTCATATTTTTTATTGGGTATTCTGGTGCTGTCATCAAGAATTCCATAAAATTCCAATTCTTAGTGAATGAAAATCCATCTGGATTATCATTTTTTATAAATTCTGTATAGCCATAGATTCCTTCATATGCGTATTTTATAACAGACCAATATATTGCGTGTGTCGGTGTACCCAAAATGTCTTGAATTAGTTTTTGTGATGAAAATCTGGCTGTAATAGTATCTATTATCAATACAGATTTTGCTGAATTTATTTTTTGCATCAAATATTTACGATAGTTATCAAATTCTGTTTTTGCATATACACTGAATTTATCAATGTTTGATTGAATGAATCCATGATAATCACGCCATTTTGTCAGTGTGGCAGTATTACGCAGTTTATTGATTTCTGGATATTTTTCACAGAAGTAATCAATAATTGCCCCAGATTGCTTGATATCCTCCCTATTATAGTCCATACGACAAATCAAATTTAAAAATCGTGGTGCATAAACGTATGAATTACCTATTTTATTATCAAAAGTATTGAATATACGTTGCAGTGTATAGCCATCGCGTGCAACAAAGATAATATGGTCAGTATTTTGTTCTATGGCGGTGCGTTGAATAAAACGTGTGTATCCATATATTACAGGACCACCATATTTATAACCAATTGTGTTCCAATAGTTTTCATTAGTTTTATTAATTTGACGTAATTTATCACGTATTGCCATGATTGAAATTAATATACCAGCGCCCAAGTCATAGTTAGTTTTTCTGTTAAATTTTGCAATGTGTGGATTATTTTTTATATATGTTTGTGTTATTTGTGGATATAAATATGCTCGCATTCCACGTGAACGTGGTTTTTTATAATCTGATTTTTTATTATCGCCGATATGTAAAATTCGTTTTGGTGCCACGCCCGTATCACGTATTATCATGTCAAACAGTGTGCCTGTGCATTTTGTTTTACCGATATCACCGGAAACGTATAATTTATTATAGTCACCAAAACCGTTCTTATGTAATACGCGTTCTATAAATTCAGACGGCAAATACATATCAGATGTAATAATAATACGTTTGCCCATACCACGTGCAATATCCCAAATTTTTCGCATTTCTGGATTTGGGCGCAAAACCATTTTTTCCCATGCGAGTTCTTTTTCTTTCATTGCGCGGAATTCGGGGGCGATTTCATTATATATATCATCCAATGTAATATCTTCACGTGATGTATTTTGACGACATTGATATTCTGCTGTTGTACGTGCAATTGCAAAGAAAGGTATTTTATACACACGTTCCATATGCAGAAACAAATCTGTTGGACGTCGATAAGGGCGTACCAATAACGTGTCAAATATATCAAAAGAAACAATGTCGACGTGTTTAATCGCGGATTTTAAATTCATTATAATGTACCTTTTGTAAATTTTTTTAATTTCCGATATCGAATTGGGTGATGCTTTCTCATATGCTGTGTCAGATATAGCGGATTAAAAAAGCATGTTAATTTGGCAGTTTTTACTAATTTTTTCTGAATTTCAGGAATTTCTGATAAAAATTCTAACATTTCGCGCCGAATACGTGCAGTAGATTTTGCCTGAATATCATTATAAACAGAACTTATATTACCGCCATGCCAACGATAACGCAATAGTGTGTCGGTCAGGTTATGAATTTTTGTTACCTTTATCAATTGCGCCCACAAATTGTAATCTTCGGCATGAACATATTCTGATTTATATCGAATAGCATATTTTTGCAGGATATCGCGTCGAATAAATACAGTTGGGTGTGCAATAGTGCAACTTTGAACCAAATCCATATATGAAATGGTAGATTTATAAATACATAATTTATTTAAATCACCAAATTGTTCAATTGATGTACCCAAAACACCTACGTCTGGATTTTCATCCATGTATTTTACCTGTTTTTCAAAGCGAGTTGGCATAGATATATCATCACTGTCCATACGGGCGATATATTCCCCACGGCATAAATCCAATCCCTGATTTAATACGGCAATCAGTCCCTGGTTTTTCTGATTATCAATGAATTTTATACGTTTGTCTGTATGTTGGCGTACGACTTCTGCTGTATTATCTGTACTGCCGTCATTTATAATGATAAATTCGAAATCTGTAAATGTTTGGTTTAATATACTTTCAATTGCTTCCGCAATATATTTTTCTGAATTATATGCAGGCATTAATACAGAAACTTTTGGCATTTTACGTCCTTGTTTGGTTTCGGGGATGGACGTTCAAACAACCAGAAAACTTTGTTTCTAATTCCGTATGCTTTGGGTATGACATACGCATCCATCCCGTTTCCTATGGGAATAAGTTTAGATAACGACGTAAAATAAAATCCGCCGAAAAATTGGCGGTCGGGATGTTAGAACAATCAAAACGCTAGTGACCCCGTTGACCTTTGGGCAAGCCCTGTTTTATAACCAACGGCATCCCGACCCATTTATTGGTCAGGAAACGGTGCAATCACACCATTAGCACAATAACGATGCTTTCGCACCGAACGTTGAAGGGATGTTCTAAGTCCCGAACTTCAATTCACGTTGAAATCCACGACTATTGTACGGGTAAAACAGAATATTGTAAAGGAAATATTTCAAGGATTAAAACGCGTACGACTTTGCGTGAAAATTTTCACGTGCGCTGCTGATATTTTTTGCCTCGTCCGATGATTTGCGCCCCATATCTGTCAAATCCAGTGAACCATAATATGCCGTCATCATTGGGTCGTATGCATTTGTGGATGATATCCATTTATCACTGCCTGAATTTGGTTCACCATATTTATCCAGAACATTTTGCCAAAATGCCAATATTTTCTTTTCACGCTGGTTTGCAAATTTTTCGTTTGCGCCTTCGATTTCATTAACATCATTATTGTACATTACGCGCCATACGCGGTTATCGGTCGCATTGCTGGTTAAATATACAACAATTGTTTCACCAGTGTTTTCACGCAGTAAATGTACCTCGGATGCATAGAGCAGACCGCGACTGCGTGCCAGGCTGTTTATGCATTTTTCGATTTCCGCTGGCACAACAATATTCTGCTGGCGACATTCATAGTCCAGGTTGTATTTCCAGTCTTTGTGGATTGTGTATATAATACTGTTCTTTTGACGTGGTGCGTACAGCCCTTTGGATTTATAAAACAGTGTTTGTATGTCATCAAAACTCATCCCCAGCATAATGCCTGCGATATCAAATGCGCCAACGTTTGCAACATTTGCACCACTGTTCAGCGAAACAGATGATGTTGTTAAGTCTGCATCACCACTATCTTGAATCATGTCGTCAAATACATCATCCAACGCCACAGCCATAGACGGTGTGAATAAAACTGTACCCAATAAAATTAATGTCTGTATCCGCATTTTTTATTCCATATGTATTATTACATCTGATACACCGAAATTAAAGACACCAACTGGATCACGTCCTTGATTAATTTTTTTGTGCAACATATTCAGTCTTTCTTCATTAATTTCAGTTATAGATGATAATTGTTCTGCCACTTTAAATTGCATTACGCCACCAGTGACAGTTGGTACTTCATCCATATCATTTGGATATTGCCATGTTGTTAATTCAAATTCAACCTGGTAAAAATCACCGTATTTCAAAGGCGTGCCAACAGACACAGTTCGCAGTACACCTGATTCTGCCATTTTGCGAATTTCAGGTGCAATGTTTTTCCGCCATCTATCAAACGTATTGGTGTTGGACATCGCATTTAATGGACCGCTGGCTGATTCACGACGGTCAATATCTGCAACGTCTGGTAAAACGTAAAGATATTCTGTTACATATTTTTGCACCAACAGGTCGAATAATTGACCATCCCCCATTTGTTTGGGGGACAGTGGCATCCCAGGTCGTTGATATGAAAAATTATTAGCCTGAAAAAAATATGTTTCAACATACTGACGATTTGTCGCATCAAAAATAGCACCTGTAAAGAACATAGCGATGAATATCACCACCAGCATCATTACACCAATCAAGAATGTTACAATTTTATTCATTCTGCGTACTAGTTTATCCTGTATGAATTGAATTTAATTACCTTATATCCCATTGTCTGTACATAGTTTAATGGATATGCGCCATCTGGGTCAGGAGTTGATTTTGCACTTTTTGCGACATTTGCATACGCCAAAATCTGAAAGTCCCCATTGTTTGACATAATCGTTGCGGTTATGCGCCATGTGCCACCCTTGTCAGATATTTCGCCAGATGGTGTTATGCGAATGGTATCAGGCTTTACAAACCAATACACACCACGACGTGCACGTTCAGAATAATCCGATACAATGTTTTCAGAAAAGTTCGTAAATAACTCCTTGTCCGACATACAGTACAAAGAACATTCATTGCCACCATACATTACATTGTTTGAATCCAGACACTCTTCATCGCTGCATGGAGACCATCTGGCATCATTTGCAGATTCATCAGGTGATATGTAAAACCAATCCTGAACAAATCGATTGACGGTTGACATTTGTGCCAATTGATTTATTGATAAATCATTTTGACCGTGTGTATGCCCAACAATTTCCCAGTTGCCTGTAATTGGATTAATTGATATCAGAAATGGGTCAACTGTACGTGCCGATGACGCCCACAGAATCATACCGCATGCAAAGATAATCAGCACACAGACCGATAAAATGCCAATACCCATTACCCGCGATGTTGCAATACGCGACCCCGCTGGAAATGCTGGTACATTAAATCCGCCTGGATAATCCAATTTTCCCCCCTGATAAGTAATATGGATGTTATGCTTGATAAACCATGATGCATGCACATGGGCTTAATTTTAATTCGTTGTTATCATATCCAACGCCAACTGGTTCACGGTCATAAACCTGACCGCATCCTGCCAGTGCCAATGCAACAAACACGCCCAGAATTATTTTTTTCATACCTTTCCCCCTTTTTAATATTCAAATTATAAGAAAAACACGACAATAAGGTCAAGCGGTTTTGCGCCAGCCTAGAACTGTGTTTCAAAAGACAACAAGAAGCGCTGTTCACGGTCGTATTTGTTCATCTTTAATGGCCATCCCCAACTGAAATTCATTGGGCCCATTGGTGTATTCCAATAAATACCAACACCGGCCGATGTGCGCAAATCGTTATCAATATCATTTGGACGACCAAAATAATAATCTTCGCGTTTTGGTGGTTTGCCCAAAAAACCATAGTCCATAAATACAAAACCCTTGACCTGGTATTCATCTGGGATAAATATTGGGAAATTCAATTGTGTTGAACCATTTATTTTCCACATACCGCCCAACGAATAATTTGTATATAACCAGTTGCGACTGCCAACACCAGCATAGTCAAATCCGCGCAGTGTTTCACCGCCCAAGAAATAGCGGTATACACGTGATACATAGTCCCCATCCAGTGGTTGAATGTATCCAAAATCCAATGACGAACGCAACTGCCAGCGGTCATCCCAGAATTTAAAGAATCCTGTTATATCTGCGTTATATCGCATAAACGTTTCAGTGCCACCGAATCCAGTATATGCAATGCCTAAATTTCCAACAACCCCAGTATGGGTATTTTGTTCAAAATTCGTATCCAGATTATAGTATTTTAAATATGTTGCCAATGTATATAGATTTGCATCCTGCCAACCATCAGATTGTATATCATAGTTTTGGTCAAATGACGCCGACAGACGCAATGTTTGTGTCCAGTGGTCTGTTAATTTCCAGCCCATACGTCCCGCAACCATTAATGAGTCACGGTCATATCCGAAACTGCCCAAGGATGAATAATCATACATTGTATATGAAACATCAAATCCACCAGATAATGCACGTCCAAACAGATATGGTTCTGTAAAACTGAACAATGCTTGTTTCTGATACTGGGCAATTGATCCGCGTAACTGTACAATTTGACCGCGTCCCATGAAATTATTTTCTGTTATCCCAGCATCAACCATAAATCCGTTTATATTTGACCAACCAAATCCACCAGACAATTCACCTGTTGGTTGTTCTTCGACACGCACGTCCAATGTCATCATATTTGCATCTGCAATACGACTGGGGACAATTTGTACATCTTTGAAATAACGGGTACGCATTAATTTCTGGCGACCTTCTTCGATTGTTTGCAGGGAAAATGGGTCGCCGGCACGCATTGGCAATAACTGTTCGATAACAGAATCAAATGTACGAACGTTTCCTAATATATTTATTGAATCAATATAGATACGGTTTGTTTTTTCGATTTTGTATTCCAAATCAATTGTGCGCGTATCATCATTTTTTTTGGGAATTGGTTCAACCGTGATAAACGCGTATCCGTGGTCTGCAACCTTGCTGCGAATGGCGGTCATGGTTGATTCAACCTCGTCAATATTATATACATTACCCTGACGCGTTTCCAAAATATCATATAATTCATCATCTGGAACATCAGGAAATGGGTTGTTAATCGTCATTTTCCCAAATTTGTATTTTGGACCTTCATCAACAGTAAATTTTACAGAATAATATTGGCGGTCTGGGGTAAATTTACCATTTGTATCT
>JBJEXB010000061.1:0-11764 GCA_051885395.1 Candidatus Enterousia sp.
AACGCGTACGTAACAGTTTATCTAATTCTTTTTTTTCGTTCGCATATTTTTGCGCTGTACGGTCCAGTTTTTCTTTTTCAATGGCACGTTTTTCACGTATCTGTTCCAGTTCACGAATTTTTGCGTCCGCGATTTTAATTTCTTCATCAAATCTGTCTGCCGCACCTGATAAAATCGCAGACGTTAAAACATAATCCCGCATATTTTCAGAATCAAAACTTGGGTGCGATGCAACAAATAAAATACTGGCAGCGGCATCGGCAATACGTCCACGGTTTTCCTGCAAGGACCGCGATAATTTATCACGTTGGGCATCTAACTCATCGATTTTTTTTGAAATTGCACCGCGCTGTTCTTCTAGCGAACTGACTTGGTCCGCCGCCTTAATCAATTTCTTTTTTGTTGCTGCAATATCACGGTCTGATGTTTTAACCTGTTGTTCCAGTTTTTTATTCTGTTTTTCTGTCTGAACAATTTGTGATTGTATTTTGGCTAATTCTGAACTGGCACCCATCGCAGGCAGTGCCAAACAAAACGTCGCCAAAACAACAAGCACTTTTTTCATTATTTTTTACGAACCACTTTCAAAAATACTTTTTTACCTTTCTGCACCATAAATTCGTCAGCCACCACAATAACTGATTTAGGGTCAATTATTTTTACGCCATCAATTTGAATTCCGCCCTGTTCGACCATACGGCGTGCCTCAGACTTAGATGAGAATAACTTTATCGCGACTAAAAAGTCCAATATTCCCATATCACCTGTCATTTCAATTTCTGATGTTGGAATATTTGCAGAATTTGCGCCGCCACCAAACAAAGACGCCGCCGCATCCGCCGCATTTTGCGCCGCGACTGTACCATGCGCAATTTCAGTCGCTGCAAATGCCAGACGTTTTTTTGCTTCGTTCAATTCTGCGCCCTGTAATGCAGACAATTTTTCAATTTCATCCAACGGAATTTCTGTAAATATTTTCAAGAATTTTTCGACCAAATCGTCTGGTGTATTACGGAAATACTGATAATATTCATATGGGCTGGTTTTTTCTTCATTTACCCAAATCGCATTGCCAGCAGATTTGCCAATTTTGTTACCTGCACTGTCTGTTATCAGCGATGTTGATAAAACAAATGCTTCTTTACCCAGTTTTTTACGGATTAATTCAATTCCCATAATGGCATTGCCCCACTGGTCTGCACCACAGGTCTGTAATATACAACCGTATTTTTTAAACAGTGTCAGAAAATCCACAGCCTGGAACGTCATATAATTAAATTCCAAAAATGTCATCCCGTTTTCCAAGCGTCGTTTAACACTTTCCATTGACAACATACGTGGCACAGTAAAATCTGTTCCAAAATCGCGCAAGAAATCCAGGTGGGAATATCCACTCATCCAATCATAATTATCAACAACAATCGCATCTGATGGGCCATCACCAAACCGAAAGAACTTTGAATACGATTTTTTTAAACCGACAACATTTTTTGCCAAAATTTCTTCGGTCATCATTGGACGTCCCGAATCGCGACCAGATGGGTCGCCAATACGCCCTGTTGCGCCACCAACCAACATTAACGGACGATGCCCGTATTTTTGCAACCATCGCATCATCATCACAGGAACCAAATGCCCAACATGCAAAGAATCTGCGGTTGGATCCGACCCCAGATACGCGGTAATCCGCCCAGAATTCAACGCATCATTCAATCCGTCTAAATTCGAAACCTGATTAATAAATCCACGTGCCTGTAATTCCTGTAACAATTCGTTTTTCATATTTACACCCCATAAATGTATGTCACGAATGATAACACGGTTTTCCCCACTGTGCAACATTAGATACAATTAAAACGGGCGGCACAGTGCACAAATAGGTACACAAGCCACCCGTTTTGGCTACAGATGAGCCGTTAGATTTATTTTAGCCCAACATTTTGGCGACTTCGTCGGCTAAATTATCTTCGCGTTTCTGGATACCTTCAC
The DNA here is from genome assembly GCA_051885395.1 of Candidatus Enterousia sp. Classification (GTDB taxonomy): domain Bacteria; phylum Pseudomonadota; class Alphaproteobacteria; order Rs-D84; family Rs-D84; genus Enterousia. Next base: position 1,990 of record JBJEXB010000061.1, read on the forward strand.
CCAGCACATAGAAAGCATAGCCAACTAATTTGCCACCGGCTTCTTCGATAACTTGCTTTACAGTCTTGGAAGGATCCATAACGAATGGCTGTTCTTCTAATACGCATTCGCCATAGTATTTCTGGATACGACCATTAACCATCTTTTCAACGATGTTTTCTGGTTTGCCAGCAGTTGCACCTGATTCAATGAAAACTTTCTTTTCACGTTCAACCGCAGCTGGATCAACATCCGCAATTGTCATAAATTCAGGTTTGTTTGCAGCAATGTGCATCGCAATTTTTGAACCAATTTCATCAATTTTGGAAGAATCGCCATTGATTGCAACCGCAACACCAATCTGTCCCATACCTGGAACCAATGCGTTGTGAACATATGTATAAATATGGTCACCAGATACCTTGGCAATACGACGCAGGTTCATATTTTCACCAATTGTTGAAATTGTTGCGGCGATATCATCTTTGACAGCGCTTAACGTCGCATCAAAATCACCTTTTAATTCCAAAGCTTTGGCTGCAACATCTGCAACCAATTTCTGGAATTTTTCATTTTTTGCAACAAAGTCTGTTTCTGCGTTCAATTCAACAACACAGCCCATATCATCACATTTAACAACTGTAACCAGTCCCGACGCCGCTGTACGACCAGCCTTGGACGCAGCCTTTACAATACCTTTCTGGCGCAACCAATCGGCAGCCGCTTCGATATCACCATTATTTTCAACCAAAGCCTTTTTACAATCCATCATACCTGCGGATGTTTTTTCACGCAGTTGCTGAATCAATTTTGCTGTAATTTCTGCCATTGTTTTCCCCTTTTAATTTAATTGGTTACTTATTTGCCTGATTTTTCAGCCAGTTTGCCACGACGTTCTGCGCGTGCTTCTGTCATTTTAGATTTTACGCGTGATTCTTTTTCTTTGATACCTGCTTCAAAATCTTCGGCCATGGTTGCATTTAATTCTGCATCGCCTTTCTTGCCAGCAGCACCGCCCAAGCGTTTTTCAATACCCGACAAAATCGCATCAACGAACAAGTCACAATACAATTGTGTTGCACGTGCTGCATCGTCATTACCTGGAACAGGATAATCAACCATTTCTGGATTCGCGTTTGTATCGCAAATTGCAACTGTTGGAATATCCAAAGTTTTTGCTTCACGAACAGCGTTCATTTCACGTGGTACATCAATAACAATCATTGCCTGTGGTGTGCCATGCATATCCAAGATTCCACCAAAAATGCTGCGTAATTTTTCAACTTCTTTGGTCATAACACCAACTTCTTTCTTGGTCAGACCCAATTTTTCTGCATTTTCGATATCAGATTCCATTTTTTTCAAACGACGGATAGACTGTGAAACAGTTGTCCAGTTTGTCAACATACCACCCAACCAGCGGTTGTTTACATAATATTGACCGCAACGTTCTGCTGCATCTTTTACAATATCTTTTGCCTGATGCTTTGTTGCGACAAACAAAACTTTGCCACCTGCGGCTGCGATTGCTTCTAGCGCGACCAAAGAACGGTGTAACAGTGGTGCAGTCTTGTTCAAATTGATGATATGAATTTTATCTTTTACCCCATAAACGTATGGTGTCATCAGTGGATTCCAGCGACGTGTATGATGACCAAAATGTACACCGGCTTCCATTAATTGTTTCATTGTAAATGTTGGCAATGCCATGATTTTATCCTTTTTTCTGTTATTATCCTCGCCATTGTGTTCGACAACCGATTTTATGTATCGGACAGAAATCATGCACAATGGTTGTGTTTTTCGCGCGATGCGCGTGTCGCTATAATAGCCAATACATACAGAAAAATCAAGCAAAATTTGATAATTATCCACATTAATAACAAAGCCACTCCAAACATTGACAACATATATTTTTTGTACTATATAATATACAAATAAAGTTTTAGACAATACTAGTTGGGACAAATTGCAAACCAAAAGATTGGATTTTTCAGCAAAAAGCATATTCGCCAGTATAGTAATGGTATTAACTATATTGTTGCCCAACAGTGTTCAAGCCTTTGGTTTAACAGACAACACATCGATTACACAAACTTGCGCAGATAAAAAATATCGCAAAGAAAATCCTGCAAAATGTATGTTTTTTGCAAATACCGCAACAATTGCAGGTGGCGCATCTGTTATTGGTGGCGCACTGGCATTAACCGGTTTAATGGGTGGTGGTAACGGTGGTTCGTCACATTCTGATACACCACAGCAATATCAGCCGACGATGGTAACAATACATTATAATATGGTTGGCGCGGATGTTGACACTGCCACATTAACGGGAATTATGTCCGACAGCACATATTCTAAAAACGGGCATCAATATGACGATATTCGCTTAGCGTATTCATTAGCACGCGGTTTTACAGGACGCGGAACAACCATCGCTGTACTGGACAGTGACACCAGTTATTGGCACGGTGCAGCGGTTGCATCAATTGCAGGCGGCGCAGTTGCACCCAACGCAACAATCAAATCGTATGCGATTGCGTCAGGTCACAATGACTTTTTATCATATCACGAAATTGGCGACATAATTGCCAGCGCAAATGATGCAAATGTATATAACGCCAGTTGGTCTGTATCAATGCCTGCAACAGATGTACATTCACGCGCCGAACTTATTAAATATACAGACGAAAACTTTATCACCCAGATATCAAATGCCGCGACAAAACGCGATGTAATATTTGTTTTTGCCGCAGGAAATGACGGCATGGCACAGTCCAGTGCATTATCTGCAATGCCACATGTTATCCCTGAATTAGATGGTCACTTTATAAATGTTGTCGCATTTGACAGTGATAAAGGCCGCCTGGCAGATTTCAGCAACGCGTGCGGCATAACGCAAAATTATTGTATCACAGCCCCTGGTAACGATATCGCCAATGATGCAACAAAACGACCTGTCAGTGGCACCAGTTTTGCGACCCCAATCGTATCCGCTGCAGTTGCAGTACTGCGCGAAGCATACCCATATATGACTGCCAATCAAATTACAGACCTGTTATTTACAACCGCACGTGATTTAGGTGCGCCAGGCATTGATGAAATATACGGTTGGGGAATGCTGGATATGGAACGTGCAACCCGCCCTGTTGGCGTCGCACTAGTTCCAATAGACGGTCAAAACACAATGCAACCATTGCATACCGCACGTGTTGCAGCCCCAATTGCACACGCGATAAAATCTGCAAATATACAATTGGCATTCTTTGATGCGTACGGTCGCCCATTTAAAACGGAACTGTCCCAAAACATTCGTCCAACAACAATTGCGCGCGGATTTAAGTTTTTACGTGATGGAAATACAGATAAAAAAATGACTTTTGGTGCATTGGAAATGGGATTTGCAAAAAAAGAATTTCTGCTGGGTGACGGTCTGTTAAAATTACAAGATAACGCAACCACAAACTTTATCGGATTACAAGGCAACGCGCACTGGGGACAACTTGAATTTATTGGCAATGCACGCATATCAACTATGCGTCCACGTACATCCGACGAATCTATGGTATCAGAAATATCAGACATATACACCACATCTGTCAAAACAGGAATAAAATTCCAAGGATTTCATGCATCTGTCGCAATTCCAGATGCAATCGTATCAGGACAAATGCGTCTGCGTACCCCAATTGGACGTAATAACAATGGGCAAATTATTTATACAAATTCAGACATAGATTTGGTTACACGCCCAGCCGTTGAATACACATTAGGATACAAATTTATAACAATGGCATTCGTTGATAACCCTTATGGCACGGACGAATTATTTATTGTCGCCAAAGGCAGACTTACATTCTAATAAAAAACTTGTCTTTTGACATATTCGCATTAAAATATAAATACTAACAGGAAGGGTATTTCTATGAAGCGCGCGACATTATTCAATAATATTCGTAACCGCATGAAAAATGTTACAAAATTACAAACCGCGATTCTGGCAACTGGCGGGGTAATTTTATTCGCAATTATTTTATGGATTTTCATACCACGCACTAATTCAAATATAACCCATGTAACCGCAGATACACCAACACCTGTATCAACCAAGTTTATGGATTCTGCTGCATCTGCATTTTTATCGTCAGATAACATTCCTGACATTAATAATAATCGCAAATTATCAGATATTGATACTTTGAACATATATTACAGACTGGAATCAGGTCCATACACAGACGTGTTTAGACCCAACCTGACAGACACAGAAATTGTAAAAAATGTAAAAATAACCCCTGCTGTTCGTGGTACATGGCGCATCATCGGAAATGATACATTACAATTTATTCCAACCGATGATTGGACGGCAGACACCAAATTCACAATAAAGATTAAAAAAGCATTATTTAATGATGATGTTAAACCAAACACACGCACTATAACATTTAAAACAGCGGACGCGTCCGCAACGGTCGATTCATTCAACATATATCCAGACCCAGAATCAAAAAAATCCGTACTGGGTATCGCAGTAATATCATTTAATTACCCTGTTGATACCACAAACTTTTCTGACAAAGTTTCAATGCGTCTGGACGATAAAAACATTGAATTTTCTGTAAAATTCGACAAATTTCATCGCACTGCATTCATAACATCTGCCCCGGTCACGGTTACAGAACAATCCCAGACACTGCGTTTAAAATTAAACAAAGTCACCACATTGGACAGCGATGCTACAACGAAAAAGATTACTGTTAACACAACAATTGCCGCATCTGATAATTTCTTTAAAGTTACAGATTTAACCACCGCCATCGCAGATGATACAGATGGCAATCCACAACAGTTAATATTATTAAACACAACAATCGCCGCACAAAATAATATAAAATGGTCTGATTATATCACAGCATATCTGTTACCAAAATCTGGACCAGACGCAGATTCAGACACACCACATAAATGGACCCAGGACGAAATAACACCGTCTGTAATTGCTGACGCCCAGAAAATAACAATTACACCAATCAAATTCGCAACTGTGGGTGGTGTTAACCAATATGCATTTGCATATAGCGTATCTGATTCTGAAACACGATATATATATTTGTCTTTAAAGCCAGGCTTCAAATCAGTTGGCGATTATGTGGCACATAATGGAATTGATAAAGTATTACGCGTACCGTATCCACGTAAATCTGTAAAAATTGCTGGCAGTGGCGCGATACTCAGCCTAAGTGGGGACAAGAAACTGGGGATTATGGCACGTGGTGGCATGGACAGCGCACATGCTATTTTATACAAAATAAAATCTTCTGAAATCAATCATTTAATATCCCAGACATATAATCTATTTTCCCAGAACCTGGAATTTAAATCGTGGTCATTTGGTAAATATGACATGTCTGTTGTTTTTCAAAAGAATATATCATTTGCAAATCCATCACCAATACGTACAAATTACGCATCATTGGATTTAAATGAATATCTGGACCGCAGTGGTACTGATAAAACTGGTATATTTATTATTCAGGTCGGTGCAAATAAAAATGATGCCGAAAACAGCGACCAGCGCTTGATAATGTTGACCGACATGGGAATTATCCGCAAGATTAACAATGACAACACATCCAGCCTGTTTGTATCAAACTTGACAGATGGCACACCTGCGACCGACGTTGAAATTTCTGTATTGGGACGCAACGGCAATCCAATATGGGCGGGGCGCACCGACGATATGGGATACGCAAATATACCAAAGTTCGCATGGTCAGAATACAGAAATTCTCGCGAACCTGTTGCAATTATTGCACGTCGTGGTACAGATATATCTTTTATACCGTATGACCCAGAATATGCATTGCATGTTGAATATTCAAAATTTAATATCGACGGCGAATATGCCAGTACCAGCACACCATTAAATGCATACGTATTTTCAGACAGGGGCATTTATCGCCCTGGCGAAAGCGCAACCATTGCCACAATTATAAAAAATAAAAATTTTAAATCACTGGCAGGAATTCCTGTTAAGTTAGAAATGCGCGACCCACGTGGACGCGAAGTGCTTAACCGCACAGTATCCTTGGACAATGACGGTATGTTTGATGTCACATATAATATACCATCAACCGGTGCAACTGGCACATACACAGTTAATATATTTTCATTAAATTCCAAAAATAAAAACCAAGACTGGCTGGGCTCGACAACATTCCAGGTTGCGGAATTTACACCTGATAATATGAAAATAACAGCAACTATCAATAATTCTGACAATGACAACGGATGGATTGCGGCACACGACATATATGCAAATGTATATTTACAAAACCTGTTCGGCACACCTGCCACAGATCGTCGGATTTCTGCAACAGCAACTTTGCGACCAATTGAATTTACATTCCCGCAATACAAACAATATACATTTTCTACACATTCCGCATCAGTTGGTAACATATCAAACAATGCGGCAATCCGCACCCAGACATACACAGCAAATATCCCAGACACCGCCACAGATGATGCAGGATATGCTAAACTGGATATAAAATTTGATTCTGATATCGCATTTGGCACATATATGCTGACATTAAACATACATGGATACGAGGCACAGTCTGGCAAAAGTGTTCAAACCAGCATTTCTTCACGTGTATCAGACGCCCCATATGTTATTGGATATAAATCTGGCACTGATTTATCATACATAAATCGTAATTCTGACGCGATTGTAAACTTGATTGCAGTTGCCCCAGACGCCACCACAACAGATGCAAAAAATCTGACAATGGAATTGATACAACGCGAAAATCTGACCAGTCTGATAAAAGACGGCGACGGTTTTTACAAATATCAAACCGTTACCCGTGACAATGTCATATTTACTAAAAATATTAATATTTCCCAGAAAGGTACAGACATCGCATTGAACACATCCGCTGGTGGTACATATTTCGTACAAATAAAAAATGATTCAGGTCAATCACTGGCAACATTTGAATATTTTGTCGCATCGTCTGAAAACACAGCTTTGGAATCAGACACCAGCGCAGAAATAAAGATAAAGTTAGATAAATCTACGTACCGCCCTGGCGAAAACATATCTGTAAATATAACCGCACCATATACAGGGTATGGATTAATTACAATTGAACGCGACCAAGTATATGCATATAAGTGGTTCAAGGCAGATTCAACATCATCTGTTCAACAAATCACTGTCCCCCAGGGATTTGAAGGAACAGGATACGTGAACATATCATTCGTTCGTTCCAAGACCAGTCACGACATATTTACCTCTCCCTATGCATACGCAGTTGCACCATTTTCTGCGGACATCAGCGCACACGAAATTAATGTAAAATTGTCAGCCCCAGAAAAAATCGACAGCAATAAATTAACAATAAATTACAGCACTGACAAAAACGCAAAATTGATGATTTTTGCAATAAATACAGGCATTTTACAGGTGGCAAAATATAAAATCCCAAATCCAATTGCACATTTCTTTAAAAAGTCTGCTTTACAGGTTGAAACATTCCAGACCCTGTCACAATTGTTGCCTGAATACAAGATACTGCGTGAATTCGCACAAATTGGTGGTGGCGATTATGACGAAATGGACGGTGGCGCATATGGCACACTGACCAACCCATTTGCGCGCAAAATATCTGCACCAGTGGCATTTTATTCTGGGATTATAAACGCTGTTGCCAACAAACCTGGCAGTGTTACATTTGAAATTCCCGAAGAATTTAGTGGTTCTGTCACAATATTTGCAGTCGCATCAAACACGGATGCAATTGGTTCTGCAAACACAATTACCCGTGTTCAGGCACCAATTATAATATCAACAACTATGCCAACCTTTGTTGCCCCAGGCGACATATTCCGTGCAAACACTGTCATATCCAATCAAACGCCAAACAGTGGCGCGAACGCCCAGATAAAATTGGCTGCGACAACAGACGGCAGCATATCTATCACGGGGGCTCGTGATACAACAATGAAAGTTGCAGAAAATACAGAATCAATGTTTGGATTCGATATTGTCGCTGGCAATACCCCTGCCCCATCTGAATTAAGCATACGCGCTAATATGGAAAACCCCAGCGATAAAAAGCAAATTGTACGTACATCCATAAACACTATATCTGTACGCCCGATTACAACTTTCCAGACTAAAATCACATCTGGCGAAATAAAATCAGATACACAAAACGTAAAAAATTTCGCAACCCAGATGTATTCTGGTGCAGGTGGAATAAAACTGTACATATCACAAAACGCAGATGCCGCAATCCGCCCACTGTTTGAATATTTGAAAGAATATCCATTCACATGCACGGAACAGGTGGTATCACGCGCAATGCCATATGCAATTATGCCAACAAACAAATACATTGGCACATCATTTGACGCATCCCAGAAAGTTATAGCAGATACGATAAATACATTACGTAACCGTCAAAATGACGATGGTTCATTTGATTTGTGGTCTGGTGGGGACACGCGTTCTGTGAACAATATATCAAACGCCGATACTGCATATATAACCGCATACGTTGCACAATTTTTAACAATTGCCAAAGAACACGGTTTCACCGTTCCAAAAGATATGCTGTCACGCGCGGTGGATTTCCTGCGAACATTTGCTGGCGAAACGATTTCTGATGATGCAAATGCATCGGCCACCGCGTATGCAATATATGTCGCAACACTGAATGGATATATAACAACCAGTTATATAAACACATTTGAAGAATATGCTAATGCAAAAATTCCTGATTGGCGCAAACAATTGGTTGGCGCGTATATAGCATCATCATACAAGTTACTGAAGCAATCAGACAAAGCATCTGATTTAATTGCAAAATATACGCCATCTAAAAATGCGAAATTCGTATGGCATACGATGTTTGACAACAACGTTGCCAATGACGCAATGTATGCATATTTAATGTCAAAACATTTTGACGCGTCTTCGCGCGGTATATCCGATGCAATCAGCGAATATATAAACAGCGGCGATTACAGTGCATATACATCGGCTGCCGTTATCATGGGACTGACAGGCGCATCAGACACAAACGCCAATAACATCATAAAAGGCATTTCTGTATCTGCAAATGATCAAAATATTAATGGCACGGTGTCATCTGGCAACTATGTCGCAGATATCCCAACCGACACGTCAAAATTAACGATTACATGTCCACAATGTTCAAAGGACACACGCTTAATATATGCAATTGCTCAACAGGGATATCCAGTAAAGGCACCCCCTGTTACAAAAGGCATTGATATCACACGTGAATATTATGACGCATATGGGAACCGTGTAACCAATGCAAAGATTGGCGATATTGTCACGGTAAAGATTTTTGCACGCACCCGTGGCGCATCTGAATACGTACCAAATGTCGCAATCAGTGATTTATTGCCTGGCGGATTTATAATTGATACGGAATCTGTTTCTGGCAACCTTGAATTTTACCAGATTCGCGAAGACCGCATAGTGATATACACCAGTTTATCACGAGCCACCCAAGAATTTACATACAAGGCACAAATTGGTGCAATCGGAACATTTGCCGTGCCACCAATATATGCTGCGTCAATGTACAATCCACAAATTAACGCAACAGGCACCACAGGCACATTCAAGGTAACAAATGCGTCCAATGAATAAACTGGTACTGTTATATAAAAGACACAAAACACTATTCCTAGTATGTGGCGTGATAATCGCCATATACGTGGTCATCAGGTTACTATTTACCCCACCATT
>JBJEXB010000062.1:0-2134 GCA_051885395.1 Candidatus Enterousia sp.
CAGCCTTTTTATCCAAAGACATCTGTTCCATTTGCATCTTCATTTCTGGGTTTGTAATATCAATTATTGCATTAAAAGGTGTAATACAAAAATCCATTATCGCAATAGTATGCGTGCCGGTTGCTGTTTGTGCGTTGGCATTAGAATTATTATCACGCGACAGACCCGCCAAAAAAACAGACGCCGGAATCAGCACATATGGAACAATTTTTTTGAATGACATTTTTTACCTCCTTTGCAATCAAACATACGCGCCCTGACAAAATATGGTCGGCGTTATGAATACTGTTTTGTGTTTTTGATTGGTTCACCGCGATACAAAAAATTCGCGATGTACATTCAGACAATTTGGAAAACCAAACCGCCCCGACTTGCCATAATCTTTATCGGCAGCCCGCCCCATACGGGGAACCAAAGTTTGTATATACATATAATAGTTATGCATAACGAAAATTCAAGTGGAAAATTGAAAAAATATTAAATTTGTTAATGAATTTTTTCAGGCGGCTTACGAAAAAAAGGATTTTTTCTGTTGTTATTTTTTTTCAAATGTTCTAAATTTCGGTGGAAATGAGCAAGGAAATAATTGAAAATATTGAATCACAACAACTGTCTGATGCATTGTCTCAGCGGTATTTGTCATACGCGGTCAGCACGATTGTATCGCGCGCACTGCCTGATGTTCGCGATGGGTTAAAGCCCGTACATCGGCGTATTTTGTATTCTATGTTGCGCCAGAAATTGTCGCCCAGTGCCGCATTTCGTAAATGTGCAACAGTGGTTGGTGACGTGCTGGGGCATTATCACCCACACGGGGACAGTTCTGTTTATGATGCGATGGTGCGTTTGGCTCAGGATTTTTCTGTGCGTTACCCATTAATTGATGGTCAGGGGAACTTTGGTAATATCGACGGTGACCCCCAGGCAGCATATCGTTACACGGAATCAAAAATGACCGATGCTGCGATGTTAATTATGGAAGGAATTGACGAAAACAGTGTTGATATGATGCCGAACTTTGACGGCACAACAACCGAACCTGTTATAATGCCTGGGGCATTTCCGAACCTGTTGGCGAATGGTAGTATGGGAATTGCGGTGGGTATGGCAACAAATATCCCAACCCATAATGTAGCAGAGGTTTGTGATGCATTAACGCTTATGGTGGACAAGCCTGATTCAACGACCGCCCAGATTATGAAGAAAATGGTTGGACCTGATTTTCCAACAGGTGGCGTTTTAATCGACGGTTTTGACACAATTGTAAAGAATTATGATACAGGTCGTGGCGCGTTTCGCATTCGTGCAAAATGGGAAATCGAAGAACTGGAACGTGGCGGCTGGCAGGTGGTCGTTACGGAAATTCCATACGGTGTTATAAAATCCAAAATGGTGGAAAGTATCGGCAGTCTGATTGATGCAAAGAAATTGCCATTGGTTGATGATATTGTTGATGAATCAACAACAGATGTTCGAATTGTTATTACGCCAAAATCGCGCAATATACCTGCGGATAAAATGATGGCACATTTGTTTGCGATGACGGATTTGGAATATAAATTCAATATGAATTTTAACGTCATTGATTCTAATGGTGCGCCACGTGTAATGCCAATTGGGGATGTGTTGCGTGAATTTATCGCGCACCAGAAAAACGTATTATTGCGTCGCACAAATTGGCGTCTGGGCAATATTTCACGCAGATTGGAAATATTGGGTGGTTTGCTGGTTGTGTATTTAAATCTGGATCGTGTTATTGAAATCATCCGTAACGAAGATGACCCACGTGCAGTATTAATCGCAGAATTTAATTTGACCGATGTTCAGGTAGAGGCGATTTTAAACACGCGCCTGCGTTCATTGCGCAAACTGGAAGAAATGGAAATCCGCCGCGAAGATGAACAACTGCGTGCCGAACAAGAACAGTTAGAGGCATTATTAGCCAGCGAGTCTATGCAAAATGACCAGTTAAAGGCGTGGTTTGCAGATATTAAAAAGCGTTATGATAAAAAGACCGCACTGGGGCGTCGTCGCACAACATGGGCAGAACAAACAGAAGATGTCGTTGTCAACGCAGATGAATTTATTGAAAAGGAACCATTGACAATCATTATGTCCAAGATGGGATGGATTC
>JBJEXB010000063.1:0-11547 GCA_051885395.1 Candidatus Enterousia sp.
CAAGACGATAAAACTCCAACTATGGTTGGAGTGTGTTGAATATATTGAATAAAACACGCAATTCTCAACATTGTTATCAAACTCCAACCATCAAGTTATTTCTTGCTGGTATTTTGTTACAACAAAAATGGGTTGCAATATGCAAGGAGAAACAATAGCGACGTTTGGAAATGTCGTTTTGACCAACAAATACATCAGGTTTACGTTAAAGACACTAACAACATCAAAAACACAGACAATTTTTTTACAAGACGTAAGTCTGGTGGATATGAATATTAAATCTCATCCTGTTTTTTTTGATTGTGGCTGCGATTTGTTTCTTGCTGCTACTTATCGATGATATGTCTACTGTAGCCAAGCTAATTGCTTTTGGAATAGGGGGGGATGTGTATCGCTTTTTGGAAAATAAAAACATATACGTTGATAATAACGCCGCATGCAGGTGCCGGCAGAGAGATATCTTGTGAAATAGTTGGTAATGTGACCAAAGAGCAATCTGATGACTTTATGGAAAAATTAAACATCCAGAAAGACAAGGCACAAAAAAATAAATAGAAATTTTGCTTATAAATTAGGAGAAAAACATGAAACAGATTTTATTATCACTATCAATACTGCCATTGGTGGGGGGGTATGAAAACACAAGATGTGTATGTTGATGCATATGAAGGAATGGTTGCATATAAATAAAAAATATACACAGAACAAAAAACGCACATCGGGGTTTTTGTTTATAATTAAACCATATATGAACCCGCTTGACTGGTACAGATGGTATTTGTAATAATTTTATGAATAGGATAGGAGAATCAATGTCGGCAGCTACCATGCTATTAGCAGCGGTAAGACGTAGTACACGCATGTATATGTGGTGTGTTGCCGCAGGCATGTGCGTGTTTGTCGCGTTGAATTTTATCATTTTAATGAAAGAAGCACATGCTGATATAGCCAGTGTAGAGTATGTAAATAAAATAGTTTCGCAATTACAGCCAAATAATAATGTACAACCCGATTGGAATCAAACAGATACGTCTGCGCCAAACTATATTTTGAATAAAACTGATTTATTGGTGTACGACGACCATATTCAAAGTGCACAAAATCCGCATAATGTTACAAAACACCAAATTGGTTTAGCAAATGTCCAAGATGTTGACACAACAAATGCAGATAACATAACGTCTGGTACTGTCGCGGTTGAACGGTTGCCTGTTGGTACGCAATCTGGGACCGTGGCGGCTGGTGACGATGCGCGTTTTATGGCGGTACCTACGTCTGTGCCGGATGGTGCGCCACCACCTGGGTATGTGTGGCTGTATTTTAATGAGTAATATTTGTATGTAGAGGGGGACGGTTATGCCTGTTTTGATGGTTGGGGATTTTCCGATAAATTTAATGACGGTTCAGCCGTCAGGTGCAGCGTTAACTGTTATGGATTCGTCAGGACAAAAATTTTGGGCGACTGCGGTGTTAGGCGAATGTCCGCACAGTTTGGTTATCAAGACAGCCACAGGGACATATACAATTGGAAATGAAACTTTGGTGGCACAGGTTTCGGGAATTGGCACATGCGAAACAATAACTTTGACACCAGGTTGTTATCGTGCAGAGGTCAAAGGTGGTTCAGGCGGCTCGGGTGGCGGAACAAACGCAGGTGCAGGGGCAGAGGCCATCAGTAAATCATACAGTTTTTCAGTCAATCAGAATACAGATATAATGGCGTTTGTTGGCGGAAATGGTAATGCTGGGTCTGTTAATACCAGTGGTGTTTTGGTATCTGGTGGCGGTGGCGGCAGTTCTGGTATGGCCAGTGTGTTTTTATTAGGTGAAACATCTGTAACATCTGATGGTGGGGTTGGTGGTATTGGTGGTTCTGGGGTTGATGCAAACGGCGCGGCACAAAATTGTGGCGGTGGCGGTGGTGGCGGTGGTGCGCCATCGGGTGCAGGTGGCGCAGCCACCCGCAGTGGATATTTGTCAGCAGAGGCGGGTATCAGCGGCAGTTACGAGTCCGGTGGCGGCGGTGGCGCAGCAAAAAACGTTTTTGCATCAGCTGTTGGCGGTGCTGGGGGTGAAAATTTGTCCGCAACATGTGGTACGGTTACTGTTTGGTCATATGGTGGCGGTGGTGGTGGTGGCATTAACGCCCAAGGATGGCTGGGATTCGGCTCTACATCTGTCAAGGGTGGCGATGGTGGTTCTGGCGTCAGTGATATATCAGATGGATATGTAAAAATTTATAGAATTGGTTAAATGTTTTCAGATAACAACAAAAAGCGCACAGAAATGTGCGCTAATATATTTTGCCATTATGGCGTTATGCCATTTTTGCAACTTTCTTGGTCAAGCGAGAAATCTTGCGTGCTGCGCGTTTCTTTGGCATGATTTTGCCAGCAGATTTCATGATTTTTGATTCTGCATTGCGGGCAGCAGTTGTTGCAACAGCTTTGTCGCCAGATGCGATTGCTGTTAATGCTTTCTTTGTTGCGGTTTTTACCACGCTGCGGCGTGATGTATTAATTGCATTCTTTTTGGCGGTAACCAAAATTCTTTTTTCAGATGACTTGTGATTTGCCACTTTATTTTCCTTTTATTTAATCACGTTTTCTGATATTTTATAAAAAACAAACAGAAAATCAAGGAAAAATAAATGATGTACGTTTTCTTATTAATTATTTCATATCTGTTGGGGTCTGTCCCAATGGGATTGTTATTAACACGTGTCATGGGCAAGGGTGATTTGCGTCGTGTTGGCAGTGGTAATATCGGTGCAACCAATGTTATGCGCGTTGGCGGGTTGCGTATGGCGGGGTTGGTTTGGTTGCTGGATATGTTAAAGGCAATTATTGCTGTTATTCTGGGAACGTATTTTATTGATGCATCATTTGGTGCATGGTGTGGATTTGTGGCGTGCCTTGGGCATTGTTACCCTGTATGGTTACGTTTTCATGGTGGCAAGGGAATATCATGTTTATTTGGAATAATGTTGGCAGTAAATCCATTGATATTCATTATATGTGGTATTGAATGGTTGATTGTTGCGTTGGGGACTGGATTTTCGTCACTGGGGGCAGTGGTTGCATTTTGTTTGATGCCAATATTGGGCTTTGCAATGAGTGCATCAATCGGATGGGCATTTATTGCAATGTCATTATTATGTCTGTGGCGACATCGTGAAAATATTGGACGATTGGTTGGCGGAACAGAATCTAAAATTGAATGGAAGTGGAAGAAATAGCACCACCGTGCAGAATAAGTCTTTATTTTTGTGTTAATTTATGATATACTTGCCTTATATGGTAGCGAGGATGAGAATAATGACAAAGTTCATTTCTGTTATTGCGATTTCATTTTTGACAATGCCTGCGTTTGCTTTAACGCCCGCTGGGCAGGGGCGTCGTACAATGTCGTCACAAATGATGGCACCTCGCCAGGTTGCGGGCCCGCAGGTTCAGGCATCAATGGCATCTGCCAAGGTGTCCAATACAAATTCTGGGAATAATTCTGGTGCAACGAATCCAGGGACAGGGGCTACGAATCCAGGGGCAGGGGCTACGAATCCTGAAACACCACAAAAGCCGACACAGCCAGTTGCAAATAATCGGGACAAAGAGAAAGAGGCTTGTATAAGGAATAATATCGGTATTGGTAATACGTTTGTTTGGGCGTCGCGTTACAGCAATACGAACAATTACGCAACAATGGTCGAAGATATAGAGGATCCAGATAATAATACTTGCTTTGTGCGTGTTGAATTAAAGTCATCTGATGCCAAAGTCAAAGTTTCAGATATCCCAGCCCAGTATTTTGAAATGGGACGTACAATTACATGTGGCGCTTGGGCAGACGAAGAAGTATTAAAGAAACGAATTTTGGATGCAAAAAAGACTGCACGTACATGGGGAACTGTTGGTGGTGCGGTCGGTGGTGCTGCATTGGGTGTTGGTGCGATGGAATTATTTGGTAACAAATTGATTGGTGGCGCCGTTGAAGGACAACATGGTTTAAAGGATGATGACGATTTGATTAAATCACAATTGGCTGTCGCGTATAAGGATAATGATCAGAAATTCAAAGACTATTATACAAAACTGATTGAATTATGCGAGGCATGTAATGATACTACTGTTTGGACTGGGGCTAATACTGCGCCACAGCAATGTAAGCAAATAGGTTATTCTGATTTGATTAAGTATATGATAGGTTTAGATTCTTCGCTGACGCTATCAAATAATCCTGCCTGTAATGGTAAATAAGTTTTGGGTGCAATGCACCCAATTTTTTTTCCTTATATATATTTATATAATAATATGTGTGGAATTAAATCCCGAAATTTAAGTATAGTGTCATTATGTCAGATACTTTGTTTTACAAGTTATTGATATTGCGTACGCCTGGAATTGGGGCGGCACGTTTTAATGCGCTGGTGCAATCGTTCGGCAGCGTGGCAGATGCGGCTGCGTCATTGAAAGTGGATACGTCACATTCTGATATGGTGCGTCGCGAAATGGATAATGCTGCGCGCCTGGGGATAAAATATATATCAGATGATGACGAATTTTATCCTGATGCATTACGCGCGGTAAAAAATCATCCACCTGTTTTATCTGTGCGGGGCAATCTGGATGCGTTACGTCATAAAATTGTATCTATGGTGGGAACCCGACATGCAACAGCCGCAGGTATGGGGTTTATGGCAGATTTGGCAAATGCATTTGCATCACATGGATATGTTGTTGCCTCAGGAATGGCAGCGGGAACAGACACCGCGGCACATCGTGGCGCGTTACGCAGCGGTAACGTGGCAAGTACAATTGCAGTTGTTGCAGGTGGCGCGGATTATATTTGGCCACTGGAAAACGAATCACTGTATTATGAAATTTTGTCCCGTGGCGCGGTAATCAGTGAAATGCCAGTTGGATTTGTTCCAATTGCAACAAATTTTATTCAGCGTAACCGCTGGGTCGCAGGAATCTGCGAAAAATTAATCCTGGGCGAGGCAGATTTAAAATCTGGCAGTATGGCAACCGCCCGATTCGCAATTGATTTTGGACGACAATTATGGGCAATTCCGTCGCATCCCACGGATTTGCGCGCACTGGGACCAAATTCATTGATTCGGTCTGGGCATGCAAAAATATGTTGTGGCGTATCAGATTTTTTTGATGCGAACCATAAAACACAAAAAAATGAAAAAAATATCATCAGTGAAAATTCATTGTTGGATAAAATAGGTATTGTTCCTGTGTCTGAATCTGTATTGGCACAGGTTGTCAAAAAAACAATTTCGGAAATTAAACGTGATTTAGTCGTCTTGGAATTGCAGGGTTTGATACGAAAAACCGATGGTGGATATGTTCGAATATGATTTAAATCATGTATATACAGTGTATATACAAAGCGCGGATTTCTGGCAAAAAAACGAATCGTTGTCAAAAAATAAATCTTAAAAATTGGGGTGCAATTTTGTTGCAAACGGCAATTTTTAATTTAACTTTAACTACGTAATCCAAACGATTGTGAAACATCAATCAAACAAAAAAACGCGAGAGAGAAAGTAACAATATAAAGGCAAACATAAACACTAAATTTTTATGAAGCATTTCTGTGACAGTAAAATTTAGCGTTTATGTGCAGGTGGCTTTTACACTCTTGCACGGGCGCAACTCTTTTAGGGAAGGAAAGGAGAAACAGATGCAGGCAACAGCGACAAAAACAATGATTAACTTGGATACAATCAAGGAGGTCATTGCCGCGAAAATGGATGCCGCAAGTTTTTCTTCTTGGATTGCACCACTGACATTTGAATTATCTGATAATACATTAACACTGGTTGCGCAAAATCAATTTTCGGCAGATTTTATTGGTTCTGTTCATTTAAATTCAATCAAGGCAGCGGTCTCATCATTTGGATTGGATGTAAATATTTGTGTACGTAATGCAACACGTAGTGCCGCCCCAATTGCAAATGACAATAACGTTCAAACATTTGCACCAGCAGCACGTTCAGTGACATCCAACAACGCATCATTTGATAAATTTATCGCATCTGATGAAAATGCATTTGTTCTGTCTGCCTGTAAAAAGGTTGCATCTGGCGCAGTTACATTTTCCCCATTGTTTATCTATGGTGCGGCAGGATGTGGTAAATCATTATTGGCAGAATGCATTAATGCGTCATCAAATGGTCGCGTTGTTATGATGTCAGGCGCACAATTTGTATCTGAATTCACACGCAGCCTGCATGAACACAGCGTGTTCGCATTCAAAGATTTCTGTCGTAATTGTGATACATTTATTTTGGATGATGTGCAAGTCTTGTCCGGTAAACGTGCAACCTGCGAAGAATTCTTGGCATTGGTTACAGATTTGCGTAATGCTGGCAAGAATGTTGTTTTAACATCCGACGTGGCACCAAATAATTTAACTGGATTTGACCGTCGCGCACAGTCGTTGATGGCATCTGGCTTGGTTGCAGATATCGCATCCCCAAACACACATGTAAAAACCGTTATGTTGCGTCGTGCAGGTGTTGCAAGTGATGTTGCATCTGAAATTGCGGCACGTATCGCAGGTGATGGTCACTTGGTCACAGGCGTTGTAAATAAAATTCGTGCATATTGCGAATTAATGGGTGGCAATGTTGATATTGATGTTGCACAACGTTTACTGGCAGACACATTGCAGAAATCAAAAACACCAATTGCAATGGTAAAATCAATGTGCGAAAAATTGGGTGTATCATATGATGCAGTATGTGGCAATGGTCGCAGCCGTTCATTGGTATTGGCGCGCCAAATGATGATGACCGTATTAAAAAGCGCAACTGGGTTGTCATTAGCCGAAATCGGAAATATGGTTGGCGGTCGCAATCACGCAACAGTATTGTATGCAATCAGCCAAATTGAAAAATTGAAACAGTCTGATTTGGTATTAAATGCACAAATTGCACAAATGATTTCAGAATGCAAATAATAAAACAGTTTCTTTCGTTCGTTGTATGCGCAGAGTAATCTGCGCATTTTTAATGTTGGCAGAATCCTTCAAATATGGTAAAATATAATGTGATATCAAATGCGCGCAATTTTGCACGGGGAAAGAAAAAAATAAATATGAAAAAAATATTCGCCATTTTTTCAGTGATACTTACATTCGGACTTGGTTTGCCCAATGATGGTTGGGGGGCAAAAAATTGTAAGAAATTTTCATGTAGGCATTCAAGTATTGGAATTAATACTGAATATGTATATGCTTACAGTTATGACAAAACATGGTGTTTTTCTTGTGATAGTGATGATGATGGTATTGATGATGATCAATGTGGTTATGATGATGTTGTATTTCAAATAAATGAAGCAGGACGTGCGACAAACCTTTTTAAGTGTACTGATAAAACAGGCACAACTGAAGATCCGTGGGTTAGTGCAAATGTAACCGATTTATGTTCTTGCTCAGATTTGGTGGCAGGTGCGAATGTAGCTAATTCTGATACTTTTTATAGTGACGGAGATTGTGGAGCTTTTAGCGAGCCTGGTTATGCTCATGGTGCTACTAAATGGTGTAGATATTATAAGTGCAAAACAGGTTTTGCTCCTTCATCAGATAAAAAATCATGTGTTGTTGCGCCTGATAAATCAGATTGTGACAGCTCTAATGGTCAATGGGATGCGACCAATTCAAAGTGTTTGTGTGGTACTGATGACAGAACCGATGGCTACGGTGCTGGACAGACATATGAGGTGCCTCGTGCAAAGTGTAAATGTTCAGAACCAAGCCATTCATGGGATGGCAAAAAATGTGCTGACCCAAATGCGGAGGTTGCTGAAGCGTGCGATAAAAGTGGCGGAAATTGGGATCCCACTGCTAATCCTAAGTGTAAATGCGATAAAGACAAGGGGTTAGATGGTCCGAACTCGGAAGGTAAGTGTTTTTGTTCGAATTCGGCACAGGTGTATGATCCTGTAAATAAAGTGTGTACGGATGCCCCAGAAACGGTTTGCAAAAACACAGGTGGTAAATGGGATGGTACAAAAAACACATGTGATTGTAATATTTCAGATAAAAATATAAAAGAAAAAGAAGATTCCAAACCCACTCGTTGTGAGTGTAAAAGTGAGGATTATGACTGGATAGGCGGAACCGAAAGTGAAAAAGGATGCGAATTAACACCAGATGCAAAAAAGCGTCAAAAGGATTTTGATGGTTTGAAGAAGGATTGTGAGGCCTGGAAAGGTAAGTGGTCGCCAGAAACGTGGGAATTTCCGGATGGGGCTAATCCCGACACATGGGAATGCAAATGCCCTAGCGTTCCTGGTGTTGTGCAGGCGAATAATGTGTCGTGTAAATGTGATACAATAAATGGATATCAACAGACGGCACCAAACACATGTAAACTGACAACGTGCACGGAATTAAAAACAAAATGTGATAACCTTAGTGATGCGGAATACAAAACTCTTACTGCACATGGTGGTCAGGAATACTGTGAATGTGTATGTAATGATAGCAATAAAGCGTATATTTATAGTACAAACAAATGTGAAGCGATTACAAATATCTGTGATCTTATAGATGGTGCAATACGTGACCAAAGCGGTAAATGCATTTGTTTATCAAATTTAAACCCACCTGTAAAAGGAAAATGTCCATCTGCTACAAATTCGGGAAATGCATCAGGTGGTGGCGCATCGTCGCCAGGTTCGCCGGATCCAACGAAAATAACACAGGCAAAAGAAAAAGTATCAAATGCGTACAATGCGTTGGAAAAAATAGAATTTGAAAAGAGTCATTGGAAAACCGCATCGGGTAATTTTAATGGTGCGCGTTTGGCATCGGATTCAATTGCAGGTGTTGTGCTGGGAACCGTTGGTGGCGTTGTTACCAGTAATGTTATAAAGAAAAATCAGGTAAAGGGTGGATTTGAAAAACTGCAATGCACCGTTGGTGGACAAATGGTTGCAGATTTTGGTGACCAATTCCAAGTTGGTATACGCTAAGGAAAACATATATGAAAAAAATATTGGTATTTAATATATGGTTACTGTGTTCAGTTCTGATGGTGCCAAATATGGCGATGGCTGAATGTAACATTTCGGCTTACTTTGGGGCTGGTGAAACCTTAAGCAATAGGGGAGTGCGGGATATTGAGTGCAATCTTGTTAGAAGTCAGCCTGGGATGAGAAATGCGACAGTATGTCAGCTGTATTGTGCTGATACTGAGTTAAAGTATTTGGTTAACAAGTGTGTTAATGGTTATTATCCAATGGACAAGTATCCTGATACGACAGATAGTTATAAGCGTTGTGGCACGCTGGCAGAGGCATGCCGTGATGCAGGCAGGTCGGTAAGTGCTGATGGTAAAAAATGTGATTGTGGCGGATTGATGTATGAATGGTCCGATACAGAATTGAAATGCGTGGAAAGCAAGGATTATAAGGCGTGTAACATGGCGTCCAATGCATATTGGACAATTGATTATGGGTGTCGTTGTAAAGACCCGCAACAATATTATTGGGATGAGTCGGCGCATGAATGTAGAATAAAGCCAGACCAAGCGGGATGTGAAGATATTAAGGGTAATTTAAAAACAATTATTCAAGATAACAAGACAAAGGTAAATTGGAATCATTCTACACGGGAATGTGAATGTATAAAAGATGCCGATGGTAACGATATTGATGAACCTGATTATTACTATATTGATAATGTGTATCGTTGTGTAAAAAAGCGATATATCTTGCGGCTTGAAGAAGTTGAGAGGAATAAGCCGGCTGCAAATGCCAAACAGGGCGAAATATATGCAATCATTGATGATTTAAAAAATTTATCTGATGATATGGGCAAAAGTCACTGGAAAAATGCGTCGGGTGGTTTTAATACAGCGCGTCTGGCATCCGATTCGATTGCTGGGGTTGTGTTGGGAACTGTTGGTGGTGTTATAACCAGTAATGTTATAAAGAAAAATCAGGTCAAGGGCGGGTTTGAAGATATTAACTGCACTGTTGGTGGACAACGGGTTGCAGGTTTTGCGGACGAATTTAATGTCGGAATTCAATAACTGATTCTGTATAAATGCCGCTTCTGGATTGCCACACTTCGCCGGTGGCTCGTTCGCAATGACAAAAGAGATAAGGTTCCAGGTTTTGCAGTTATTCAGTTAAAGCCCCATTGTCATTGCGAGTGAAACGAAGCAATCCAGTATATAATGACCAAGTGTCGCTCGGCACAATGTGCCTGTGCGTATCCTCGATATTTGCTCGAATAAATTCTCGCATACTCGGATTCATTGCGAGTGAAACGAAGTAATACAGTTAATTAATAATATCTAAAAAAATACCGCATATTATATGCGGTATTTTAGGGAGTTTTTTTGTATTTATTTCTGACGCGATGCAACAATTTGTTTTGCACGTTCAATTTGTTTGCGATTTAATTCTGCAATAAATTCTGCATATTTATTATCAGAACACTGTGGTGCGTGTCGCATTGCCTGGCGACGTACATCAATCAATGGGTTGACGATTTTTACTAATTCTATGATGCGACCATATTTATGTATAAAGTCACGACGTGATGCATGATTCAGGCGTGTGCCAATCACTGTGTTTTCATCCATACCTGGAATCAATGATTTGACATTGCCATTTGGATACAATATTAATGCAGGTTTGCCAGATTCTTTGTCCAAGTATTCAATAATGGTTTGTGCTGTTTTGTCGCCAACAATAATGCGCCATTCTGGGACTGTTTGGAACAATTCTTCGATTGTTGATGCGCCTGGGTTTGGAAAACGTGTACATTCCATGAATAAGCCGCGTTCTTTTTCAACACCGTTTACCTTTACTACCACCAGTGGGGCGGAATCACACAATGAAAATGCGCCAGGCATTGTCATTGTATTCAGTGTCACAACGTATGTGTTTTTCTTTTTCTTGGTTGGTTTATATTCGCGCGGTGCAGTTTGTTCCGCAACGGTTTCTGTCGCAACAGGGGCGGATTTTGTTGATTCAACCTGTTTCTTGCCACGGTTAAATAAGTTTGATACTTTGTTGAACATACTTGCTCCTTTCGGTTTGGTTATCTATCACTCACATGTATAAATATAATACAAAAACTAAAATTGTCAATATGGTGTGAGTAATTTTTTTGCGTTATAAATGATTAATCCGCCGACACGGCGGATTATTTTATATGTATAATTTTGCTTATACAAACAAGTCTTTGACAAATTGGGCGTGTTCGGTGATAAAACGAAAACGAAATTCTGGTTTTTTGCCCATTAATTCAGTCACGATTGTTTTTGTCTTTTCGGTATCTTGCACCCCTTCTTCGGTGCGTGGGGGCAGGTCAATACGAATCAAACGACGGGTTTTGGGTGACATTGTTGTTTCTTTTAATTGATTCGGCATCATTTCACCCAGACCTTTGAATCGTGATATTTCGATTTTCTTGTTCTTGTATTTGCCGTTTTTTAATTCTTCTAATTCTTCGTCGGTATCGATGTAAATCGATTCGGTACCATGCGTTAATTTATACAACGGCGGACAC
>JBJEXB010000064.1:0-2071 GCA_051885395.1 Candidatus Enterousia sp.
CGGCCTCGTGGATATTCGCCGTTGTCGTGCCATTAACATCATTTGCCGATTGAGCAGACGATTGGTCCGGATCGTTATAGATTTTATCGGAATCACCCAATAACCAATATGGATTGATATGCGGGAAACGATTGATGATTTTACACACCAATTCAAAACTCGGATTATTCCGACCGTTTAGTATATGCGAAATTCCTGCCGGTTTGGCATCAAGAATCTCTGCAAGTTTTGTAGCCGTCAAATGCTCCTTCTGCATCAAAATTCGCAATTTCTCCCTCATAGTTTGTATTTTTTACAAATATATATACTATTTACAAAACAAACAAATTTAACACAACATTTGTAAATTGTTAATAACCCGTATTATTGTTTACAAATGTTAATAATTTATTTATGGTAAATATACGAACAACTTTATACATAATAGAACAAATGACATGACAAGGTATAAAGTACTGATATACCGTATAATAATACCATATATATACTTATCGCAGACAATTATTAAATAATGCTTATATTATACAACTTTTAGGTGTATTTCAATTCATATAATAATTCGTAAACACTTGATAACAATAATAAAATATATCGCAAATTCAATATATGAATTCACGTAATTCATGGTATTATCGGCAGGTATCAATGTTTACAAAATACAACATCACTTTGTTACTTTTGTAAAGAATAAACGTGCTTTAATTATGAGAGTTTGTGTATATTTGTATAGGTAATTACGTATACTTGTATAAATACATCTACACACAATAAATCGTATATAAAGCGGTAAAATAAATAGGGAAGTTTTCTTAAACTCCCCCATTACATTATTCCAACAGCCCTTTGCACAGGCAACGAGAAATCTTGATTAAAATATGGCGGATTACCCTACTCTTTCATTTGAAGGCTCTGCGCTATTTTCTCAAACTCCTCCGACGCGAGTTTTAATTTGGGCTTGCGAAAATCTACATCATCTTCACTATTGATGGGAATCAAATGGATATGCGCGTGAGGAACTTCGAGCCCCAAAACAACTACGGCAACTTTTTTACAACCAGTCGCCGCCTTTATTCGGGCAGCCACCCGCTTTGCAAATACAATCATCTTCTGCAACGCCGCATCGTCCAAGTCAAAGATGTAATCCACCTCTGTTTTGGGAACGACCAAAGTGTGTCCCTTTGCCAACGGGTTAATGTCAAGGAATGCAAAGTTGTTTTCGTCCTCGGCAACTTTATAGCACGGTATTTCGCCTGCTATGATACGTGAAAAAATCGAAGCCATATTATTGATTATTAGTCTAAATCCTTAAATTTGGGAGACAGTATCTCCGAATAGATGACAGCCGAACGCAAATCGAAATTCGATTCTATGCTCTCCGAATCACTACATTGGTTTTCGGATTGAACTGTCTGTGCAGTCTGTTCGATAATCGAGGAATCATCCGCAATGCTCTGCTGCTTTGCGTCGGCACACCCGCGATTAGGTGTTGTAACAGCCCCGAGTTCGGAGGTTAAAAACGGCTCCGGTTCAACGGTGTTAGGTGCAGTATAAGTTGATGTATATCCCGCAAACACCTCATTATGTGTTGTTGAAATTTCAGCATATTGCTCCGCATTATCGACAGGGCATTCATATCCATCCTGCGAGGACGCGTCGATAATCTCCCGAAGCAGTCCCTTATTGCCGGTCGCCCGTTTGCGCATATTCAACGCCGATTCGCCACTCTTTGCGACGATACCGACAAATACCACAAGCAATACAACGACTATATCAATCACGATAGCCTCCATAATACGCGCATTTTTTAATCATCTTTGTTTTCCATCGAACGTTTGGCCGTATCGATACCTTTCACATGGCGGAATTTATCCATCAAAGCATTGAGAGAATCGGCATCCTGCACATACACACTGATACTGCCTTCGAATATACCGTCATGGCTGCGGATACACACCTCGCGGATATTGATGCTGAAATCCTCCGATACGATATGCGAAATATCCAACAACAACCCCATTCTGTCGATGCCGCGCAGTTCGATTGTCGAGAGGTAGGAAACAGCCTTATGTTG
>JBJEXB010000065.1:0-2054 GCA_051885395.1 Candidatus Enterousia sp.
CACTGGTAAAAAAACTGGAAGAATTGGGTATCGGGCGTCCATCAACGTATGCAACAATTATGTCAACTATTGTTGACCGTGGTTATGTTGAACAAGATAAACAGCGTCGTTTTCATCCAACGTCTGGTGGTTGGGTTATTGCGGCATATCTGGCCAAATATTTTGATGAACTGGTTGATGTGAATTTTACCGCAAAAACCGAAGATACATTGGACGATGTATCAAATGGTAAACAAGAAAAGGTTGCGGCATTGCGCGCTTTTTGGACACCAACAGAATCTATGATTGATGGTGCGCGCGGTATTCAAACAACCGAAATTATTGATGAAATCAATCGTGTTATGCACCATCACTTGTTCCCAGATGGTAATGACAAATGCCCAAAATGTGGCGGAAAACTGGGAATAAAATTATCCAAGTTTGGTGCATTTATCGGATGCGAAAATTATCCGACTTGCAATTATACCCAGCGTTTATCAGATGTTCCTGCAACACAATCAGATGAATTAAACACATCTGCAAAAACTGTTGCAAATAATAATGTTGATTTAGGTGATGGTATTTCATTCCGCGTGGGACGCTTTGGTCCATATGTGACAAATGGCCAGAAAAATGCCGCTGCAAAAAATTACACGGCTGATTCTATTACGCTGGACATTGCACGCGAATTATTGGCGGGCGGCCCCAAGAAGGCAGACCCCGTTGAACTGGGCAAAAATCCAACAACAGATAAAATGATTTATTATTATCCAACGGGACGTTATGGTGCATACATTTCATCAAACAAGGTAAATGTTTCTGTAAAAGAACAACCTGATTTAGAAACCGCGATTGATTTAATAAATAACAAAAAGCCATCAACGCGGTTTCGCAGAAAAACAAAATAATGGCAAATTACGATAAAAATTTTACCGATGAATTACGTACACGTCTGTCAATCGTGGATGTGGTGTCGCGTCGTGTGCCATTGACAAAGAAAGGACAAAATTATTGGGGGTGTTGCCCATTTCATAATGAAAAGACACCCAGTTTTTCTGTGAACGAAGACAAAGGTTTTTATCACTGTTTTGGGTGCGGGGAACACGGCGATATTATTTCTTTTACTATGAAATCTGAAAATGTCGGTTTTGTTGATGCTATAAAAGAACTGGCAGATATGGCGGGAATGAAATTACCAGAGTTCAAGCCACGTGACCCAAAAATTGTCGCCCGCGAAGAATCATACTTTGATGTTATGGAACATGCCTCGGCCGAATATCAAAAGCAGTTATTTACCCCTGCGGGCACAGTTGCGTTGAAATATATTCGTCGTCGTGGATTTACCGATGATATGATAAAAAAGTATCGTTTGGGGTATGCGCCTAAAAATAATTTTATTGCAAATAAATTTATAAATACAAAACAAGATATTTTGTTGGGGACTGGTTTATGTCGTCGCGGTGATTATGGAATGTATGATTTCTTTCGCGATAAATTGATGTTTCCTATATTTTCCGCGCGCGGACAAATTGTTGCTTTTTCAGGTCGCAGTTTGGACGGTTCTGAACCAAAATATATAAATACATCTGACACAGAAATATTTCATAAACGTAAAACTATTTTTGGATTTAATTTTGCCCGCGAAAGTATTCACCGTAATAATCGTACTATTATTGTAGAGGGGCAAATTGATGCAATTCAAATGCAATGCCACGGTTTCCCAGAAACAGTTGCGCCACTGGGTACGGCATTGACCGAAGACCATCTGGCAATTTTATGCAAGGCAAATCGTAATATTGTATTTTGTTTTGATGGCGATAACGCAGGACGCAAAGCCGCAGTTCGCGCCGCTGATATTGTATTACCATTTGTACGTGATGATTCTGATATCAGATTTGCATTTGTTACTGGTGGTAAAGACCCTGATGAAATTTTGAAAAATTCCGGCGCAGACGCTATGCGCACAATTATTGACGCATCGGAAAATTTGACCGACTTTCTGTGGAACACAGCAAACAATAATTATATTGTGTCAACCCCAGGGGGACGTGCACAGGCAGAAAAATTTCTTAAAA
>JBJEXB010000066.1:0-11209 GCA_051885395.1 Candidatus Enterousia sp.
GCATAGGGAGGCATTTGGGTTAGAGCGTTTATAATTTTGTCGTTGAATAAAGAACCGTTAGTATTAAGACCTATTATAAACCCTTTTTTATATAAATATTCATATATTGAAATAAATTCATTATGAGTTAAAATTTCTCCACCGGTTAATGTTATTTTATTGCAATTTAAAGCTAAAAGGTCTTCCGCCAAATCTTTTATATTTGCAAAAGATAATTTATGATATTGCTGTTTATCTACATAACAATGAGGACATCTAAAATTGCAACAATCTGTTAACTCAATTAAACAAGATTTTAGCCAAATCTTGCGGTTTTTACTTGAATATTCATTAATAGGTTCAATTATTTTTTGTTCTAATAAAATATAAATTAAGGAATTTAAATTTTTTAATTGCTCTAAATTATAAACATTGTCATTTAATGTGATATTGTTTAATAAAGTTGATAATTTATTTCCATTTAATATTTCTTCAAATTCTATTAAACCTATATTCAAACTTATTTCTGAGTTTTGTATTTCATTTATGATTAATAATTCATTTTTATTTTGGATAATTTTACTGGGTTGCCATGCGACGTCTGTCGCCTTGCTCGAAATAACAAGGTGGATAATTTTTCAAATTTTATAATTACGTGCTTAAAGCATCTCTGTCATTGCGAGTGTAGCGAAGCAATCCAGTTTATTAATCAAAAATATCTGATTTATTTTATGGATTGCCACGGTCACGCAATGACAAAACAAAAAACGCCCCGTATGGGGCGTTTTTTATTATTCTGCATCAGGTACAACAGAAACAGTCTTTCTGTCGCCCAAGCCTTTCTTGAATTTCACAACACCTGCGATTTTCGCAAAGATTGTGTGGTCTTTGCCCATACCAACATTCAACCCAGGATGTACAGATGTACCACGCTGGCGAATAATGATATTGCCTGGGATAACACGGCTGCCG
Source organism: Candidatus Enterousia sp. (assembly GCA_051885395.1). Classification (GTDB taxonomy): domain Bacteria; phylum Pseudomonadota; class Alphaproteobacteria; order Rs-D84; family Rs-D84; genus Enterousia. The sequence goes on from JBJEXB010000066.1 coordinate 952, forward strand.
CCGGATTTTTTAACACCCAACCGACGTCCCGCCGAATCACGTCCATTCGTTGTTGCGGAACCAGCTTTCTTATGTGCCATAATTTAACTCCTTTTGTTAAATTTGCAATTATGCAAATTAACCTTTGATATCCGTAATCTTCAGAACAGTGATGTGCTGACGATGACCCTTGGTACGACGATAATTCTGGCGACGCTTTTTCTTGAACACCAAAACTTTATCTGCGCGTTTCTGTTCTACGATTTCAGCAACAACTTTGGCACCAGAAACATATGGCGCGCCAACCTTGTCACCAACCATTAAAACCTGGTCGAATTCAACCGTGCCGTCTGCATTGATTTTTTCAACTTTGATAATATCACCAGATTGTACACGATATTGTTTTCCACCGGTTTGAAAGATTGCAAAATTGCTCATATTCTTTCTCTTTTCTCTTGTTAACCATGTATTTTCGACCATTTTGTCGAAAACTTTATGCAAATAATGACATTTTTATACCAAAAGTCAAGTGTTTTGTAGAAACATTTCTGCAAACAACAAAAAAATCAGGCACCACATTGTGGTGCCAAATATTTTTATATTATACCAATTATTCTTTCGGCGTATCCGCCCATTCATTACGGTCGGTGGTGTCATTCACCTTCCAGTTACGAACGCTTTCAATTGATACGCTTTGCAGGCACTTTTCACGCATTTGTGTACTGGACCCTTCGACGGCACCCTGTGCGTAAGAGCCATTCAAGATTTCACTTAACGTCAATGTATTGCGGCAAGTATTTTCTGCAAACTCTTCGCTGTTTTCACACATTGTCTCTGAACCTGCATCACGTGTGATGACCGCTTCTAACTTATTATTCGGTGCGCCACATACCATTTGTTCATAGCAATGTGGGACATTTGCAACCTGGGCACAGTATGTTTTGATACGTGATGTTGACCATGATTTGTTGGACTGTTCCTGGGTTGTATAGCAATCATACAATTCAGACAAACATTCGTTAAAGTTGCTGATTGCGGTGCGATAATCAGATGCAATTGTCGCGACTTCTTCTTGGGCAAATTGCAGACGCTTTTGCTGCAATGCCTGTTGTGCGGCAACTTTTTGATAACCAATGTTCTGGGCGGTTTGGCGTAATTGTTCGCCATACGCATCACAGTCTGCATTCGCATCCAATGCATATTTCTGCATAATGGAACGACGTGCATCCGCAACAGGCCCACGCAATGATGAATATGGGTCGCCTGAACTGGATGTATATCCAAAGCATGTTGCAGAATTAGATGCTGTATAACCATTATTACTGGTTATAAAGTTCAATTCATATGTTCCTGTGTTAGTTACAGAAATATAACTGTTGTAGTTATATGGACACTGGGATGAACCATTTGTGCATTTACGTCCAGCCGATGGTGGTGTGCCACATGCTTCATAAATACCGTTAAAGCAAGAATCCAATACGCGGTTGCAAACATTGTTGTGTGCATATTCAAACAGTTCATATCCCCATGTTTCAGCCAAACTGTCTTTTAAATTATCTGCATCTGCCATTGCACCGCCAAAACCAGCCATTTGTGACACGGTATTTGACAAGGTTGTAAATGCATTCAGCAAATTATCATTATCCTGGGTAAATATGGTTAATGTTTGTTCTTTGGCATTTGCCCATGATTGCAAAGATGCCAAGATATCACTGGATGAACCATCAATGTCTTCAATATTAAACCCGAAATTATTACCCTTGGCTTCACAATATGAAGGCTTGTTGCAACCACCGCTAGTACTGTAAATACCGTGATTGTTGCACCATGCAATAGCCTGGTCAGAACCTGTGCCATATTGATTTGTCACATCCTGCCATGAAACACAATTCATAACCTTTTCTGCGTCGGTTAATTGGAATGCCTCGCTGACATCTTTACCTTTGTTTGCGATTAACAATGCCAATTCACCTGAAACCTTTATCAATTCTTCGTTTGCAGATTCAAGTGCGGTTTCAGCCTCTGCAAAGGCGCGAACACGACCGGCACATGCACAACGACGCTGTGCGCTGTTACGGGCGGTGCAAATTTCATCCATACAAGTATAGTATGATTCCAAGCAATTCTGATATGCATCAGCAGAAATCAAACCAGTGGTAGAATCAATTATGTTTGAATAATTACCAGTGTATAACTTGCTGGACAGATATGTGTATGCGTTTGTGGTATTTGATGTTGCCTTGCTGCCACGAATTGCGGCACCACCCAACGACACACGTGCATTTGCCTGGGCAGGTGCAACGGCCGTACGGCTGCGAACAGAACGCGCAGATGCAGTCCCTGTTCCGCGTGATACGACAGCATTTGATGTACCAGTACGTGATACAACATTACGTGACGCACCACTGCTGCGCGACGCAACCGCCCCAGTTGTGCCAGCACGCGATACGACATTGCGTGACGCGCTTGTACGCGCGACATTTGCGGTATTTGATTGCGTCTGGCGTGGGCTGATCCGTGCGCTACGCGATGATGCGCCCGCACGCAAAGCCTGTGGATTGGCGGCATCAGATACGTCAATCGGCGCAATCGGGTCTGCAAAAACCGCACGCATTGACAATAACGTAGAACAAACAAAGAACGCACCTGCCAGCAAAAATACCGTACCAACAGCATTTTTACAACAATCTGCAATATTTTGGCGTTTCATAAAACTCTCCTGCATTCCGCGCAAAGGCGCAGAAACCCAATGTTTTTTGGCAAAAACGCATTACGCTTTTGCATATATACTTATGTTTATTATAACATTTTGACAATGGTCTGTAAACAAGAAAACCCGCATCAATAATGATGCGTTCAGCATTCTTGGTTTCAGTTTCTGCATAAAAAATATCAATCATTTTAATTTTGAATAAATACGAATAATTTGATATAATTTTTTACATGAAAAAATCTGTATTATTTTCCTGCCTGTTATCAGTAATCCTGCCAAATATAGCGAATGCAAACGTTATGTTTGGCGACGATACACGCAATTCAATTGGAATCTATGCTGCCCAAGGAACAGGTCCTGGCACACTGTTTAAACTAATTCAACCAGGATTATGGGACATATCCCCAATGACATTGGCAATGATACAATACAGCCAACCAATGGAAATTATGCGTCTTGACGCGCGCATGAATATAAGTTTTGTTCAAAATTTCGGATACGAGAGTTCAAAAGGATTGTCGTTTTTTGCCACAGGTGTATCATGGGATATCGCTTTGTTGCAATGGTGCGGTTGGTATTTTGGTGGTGGAATTGGACCATATATGCGCGACAGCCATGACCGATATGTATCCAGTCGTCTGGTATTCGGGGAAAAAGTATTTATTGGAAAAAATATCGGCGAAAATATACGCGCAGAACTGTTTACCCTGCATTTTTCAAACGGCGATTTTACAGAAACGAACCGCGGATTTAACTATGTCGGCGTGGGCGTGAATTACAGTTTTTAACGCGTTTTCTGGTTATGATATCCCATAAATTCGGCGATATAATCAAATGCAGATTGGCGGTCTGTGGTACGTACACGATATTCTGTACCGTTCGTGCGTGTTACAATTACGACCCATTGTCCATTAATAAATTTTGGCACGCTGATTCCAGGTATTCTGAACGACTTTTGCATTTATAATCCTTTTAACATACGTTTAAATCCCCAGGAAAACCTGGGGATTTTGTTTCTTAGTTCTTGCGTGGGAACTTGACCGCAGCCTGGGCAGCCGCCAAACGTGCGATTGGCACGCGGAACGGACTGCATGATACAGAATTAAATCCAACCTTGTGGAAGAATTCAATACTGTCTGGGTCACCGCCGTGTTCACCGCAAACGCCCAAGTGGATTTTATCACCCTTGGTTGCGCGCGCTTTTGCGACGGCGTCCTTGATTAACAAACCAACACCCAATTGGTCAACAGATGCAAATGGGTCCGCAACATATACGCCACGTGCGCGATATTCATCCAAGATTTTCGCTGTGTCATCACGTGACATACCTAATGTTGTCTGGGTCAAATCGTTTGTTCCAAATTCAAAGAATTCGCAACTTTCAGCAATTTCATTTGCCAAAACCGCGGCACGTGGCAATTCAATCATTGAACCCACAGTGTATTCAATGCGGTCGCCTTTTTCTGCGAACAGTGATTCAGCAGTCGCGTCAATAACTGCTTTGACGATATCGACTTCTTTTTTCGAACCAACCAATGGAACTTCAATTTCTGGATGTACAGAAATACCCGCGTTCTTGCATTCCAGCGCAGCAGATAAAATCGCGCGTGTCTGCATTTCGCAAATTTCTGGATATGTAATCGCCAAACGGCATCCACGATGACCCAACATTGGGTTTTGTTCATGTAATGCTTCGGCACGAGCCTTTACAAATTCAACAGGTTTGCCAATGTGCGCTGCCAATTCTGCGATATCTGCATCTGTATGTGGCAAGAATTCATGTAACGGTGGGTCAATCAAACGGATTGTAACCGGCAGACCATCCATAATCTTGAACAGTTCGACAAAGTCAGCCTTTTGATATGGCAACAGTTTATTCAATGCTGCACGGCGTCCATCTTCGTCGTCTGCTAAAATCATTTCTCGCATATCTTGGATACGAGATGGGTCAAAGAACATGTGTTCTGTACGTGCCAGACCAATACCTTCGGCACCAAAGTCACGTGCCTGTTTGGCATCTTTTGGTGTTTCTGCATTTGCCTTGACGGTCAAAGTTTTGATTTCATCAACCCATTTCATCAATGTGCCGAAATTACCAGTCAATTCGACAGATACTGTTGGAACCTGACCTTCGATAATTTGACCTTTGGCACCATCAATAGATACCCAGTCACCTTCGTGGATAACAACGCCTGATGTTGTTTTCAATGTCTTGGATTCATAATCGATTTTGATATCTGGTGAACCTGATACACATGGTGTACCCATACCACGTGCAACCACCGCAGCGTGTGATGTCATTCCACCACGTGCAGTAATAACACCCTGGGCAGCGTTCATACCAGCGATATCTTCTGGGGATGTTTCAACACGAATCAACATTACCTTTTTGCCATTTGCAGCCCATTTTTCTGCATCTTCGGCGTTAAAGACAGCCTGACCAACAGCGGCACCTGGGGATGCAGGCAAACCTGTTGCGATAACTTTCTTTTCTGCTTTTGGGTCCAGCATTGGGTGCAACAAGTGATTCAATTGGTCTGCACCAACGCGCAAGATTGCTTCTTCTTTGGTCAACAATCCTTCTTCGACCATTTCAACTGCCATGCGAACAGCAGCGGCAGCAGTACGTTTACCGTTACGGCACTGCAACATCCACAGTTTTCCATGTTCAATTGTAAATTCCATATCCTGCATGTCTTTGTAGTGCTGTTCCAGTCTTGAACGAACATCGCACAATTCTTTATAAACTGCTGGCATTGCTTCTTCCAAAGACAGGCGACCTGAATTATCCTTGCTCATTGGTTGTGGGGTACGAATACCTGCAACAACGTCTTCGCCTTGGGCATTAATCAAATATTCACCATAGTATTTGTTTTCACCAGTTGCTGGGTCACGGCTGAAACATACACCTGTTGCACTGTCGTCGCCAGAATTTCCAAATACCATCGCCTGAACATTAACTGCGGTACCCCAATCGCCAGGGATATTGTTCAATTTACGATATGTGATTGCTTTCTTGGACATCCAACTGCCAAATACTGCGCCAATACCCAGTTTCAATTGTTCCCATGGATCCTGTGGGAATACTTTGCCAATCTTGACGCCGATTTCTTTGAACTTTTCAACCAATTCTTTTAAATCATCGGCGGTCAGTTCTGTGTCAACTTTGTAGCCTTTGTCTTCTTTCATACGTTCCAAGGTATGTTCAAACAAATCAATGTCTGCACCCAACACAACGTCTGAAAACATCATGATAAAGCGACGATACGAATCGTATGCGAAGCGTTCATTGCCAGAAATCTTGGCTAATGCTTTTACTGTGTCATCATTCAATCCCAGATTCAAAACTGTATCCATCATACCTGGCATTGATACACGTGCGCCACTACGCACAGACACCAATAATGGATTTTCCATATCGGCAAATTTTTTACCCATAATAGATTCAATGTGTGCAACACCAGCACGCACCTGGTCCATCAAATCAGACGGATATGTCTGACCATTTTCATAGTAGTATTTGCAAACATCTGTTGTGACTGTAAATCCAGCAGGCACCGGCAGACCAACCAAATTCATTTCAGCCAGGTTTGCACCCTTGCCCCCAAGCAGATTTCTCATATCCGCTTGACCTTCGGCTTTGCCGTTGCCAAAGGTATATACCCATTTATTGCTCATGGTTTCTCCTTTTAAATTAAAAAAGCCCTAGAATTGTGGGTAATCGCACGGCATTTTGCAAGTAAAAATTCTTATGCTACATGTCCTATTTAATGTGGAAATCGAAAATATTTAATATATAATGGATTCAATTTGATTTATAAAATGACCGATTTATCTAATCCTGAATTTATCAAAAAATTAAATGAACACTTGGCATCAGGTGGTGTTATTGCATTCCCAACAGATACAGTATGGGGACTGGGGGCATTACCAACCAAGGCGGGTGCAGATGCACTGTTTAAAATAAAACATCGTCCAACAAATAAGCATCTGACGATTATGTCGGACAGCCTTGACCACATTCGCCCATTTATGCAAAATCATCCGCCAAAGGCATTTGATTTGGCACATAAATACTGGCCCGGGGGCCTGACCATCGGGATTCCGATGCCTGATGATGCAGACACATGCGTTTTTGGCGGTGTACGAATTCCAGATTATAAACCATTTCATGATTTATGTCGTGTGATTGATGGACACTGTCTGGCAACAACATCTGCAAATATATCAGGGGAACCAGTACTCGCCAGCGCAGATGCTATTCGTCATACATTTCCAGACATAATCGTTATTGATAATGCATATCAACCAATGGGTGGCGCACCCAGCACCGTTGTCGTATTACACGATAATGAAATACAAGTTGTTCGCCAGGGTGCGGTTATATTGGGCGACTGACAAATGGACTGCCTTTGATTGCGAAACGCCACGGCAATTTTGCGTCTGCACCTGCATAGTCAATTCCTATACGTAACCCAACAGAAATATCAGGGATGGCATCTGGTGCCTCGACCCAGATGTTATCACCTGTCGTTAAATCATGTTTATTGTCTGCGCGTGTTATACCTAACACTCGGGTTAATTTCCCAGGACCATCACAATTTTCATATTCCAATGAACGTATCAATACCGCAACCCCAGTACCACTTGCGCCCAGTACAATATTCAACATATTATGTAATCCATAGCATAAATATACGTATGCGTGACCGCCATCTAAAAACATTGCATCATTACGCGATGTACATTTGCCACCATACGCATGGCACCCACGTTCAGATTCATGATATAATTCCAGTTCTGAAATTCGTGCGCGGATGATATTGCCATCTGACGTACGGCGACACAGATACGCACCAACCAAAGAACGTGCGACGGTAATCGGGTCACCACAATAAAAATCACGTGATAAAATCATAATGGATATTATATAAAATACTTATTTTTATTTCGCCAGTATTTTTATATGATATTTTTCTTAGAGATATAAATACATATTGTTATATAATTATGCTTTATTAGGGTAAAAAATGTCACAGACAAATAATTATAAATACACTGGTGCCTTGGTACTGGGGATGCATGATGCATTGGTTGAAATCAGTGGTATTATCGCGGGACTCGCATTCGCATTTACAGACCGCAAAGTTATTATTATGACCGCGGCCATCGCTGCTGTCGCGGCCAGTTTATCCATGGCGGCAGCAAATTTTCAAGCCCAGCGCGCAGAAAGCAATCCAGATTCACTGCGTGCAGCATTATATACTGGCATTATGTATGTGATAACCAGTGCAATATTAATCTTGCCATTTACTGTTGTTCCAAACCGTTTCTGGGCATTGGGTGTAATGGCAATTTTTGCAGTCTTGATTATATTCGGATTTAATTGCAGCATCGGCAGAATAAATAAACAACCGTTTATACCACGATTTTTTGAAATGCTGGCGATATGTATTGGCGTATCGGTCGCATCATTTATAATCGGTATGGCTGCAAAATATTTTATGGGTATTACAATTTAGCAACCACATGGTGATGCAATTAATGCACATGGACATAAGTATTGCGCAGGAATTGTTTCCATATAAAAATCGTACGCCCTATGTTTTTTTTCTTTATCTGATGTGGCACATTTTACAGATGTAATAACAGCACGACGTGCGGCAACAGCATTATCTAATGCATGACGCATACCAGATGCACTGCAATCATTAACATATAATTCATACACACCGCCACCTGTTGCGCGATAATAATCAGCATATGCACCAGTTGTCGCAAAAACCGCACACATACACAGTAATAATTTTTTAACCATCACAAAAATCCTTTTTGTATAATATTAAAATACTTTGGGCGTATTGCAATAAAAATATTTAGGATATCTAACCTATGTATTTATGTATCAAAACAGGATACAATTCTTTTACAGGAGAAAACACATATGATGACCCATACAGATATATGGCGTGCGATTGACAAACTTGTGAAGCAATATAATAAACAAGGCAATAAAAAACATAACAACACGTCTGGTCAACAAACACGATCATAATCACAAAACATAAAGCACGCATAAAAAATGCGCGCTTATACAGAATATAATTTTATTTCTTAGCGTTCAACAAACGAACTGATTCCCGCTAACAAAATTGCTTTTTCATTGCCTTTTTCGTCTTTTACCAACCAAACATTAATTGACCATCCATATTTTCCACCCATCGCAGATGATTCATATGTTGTAAAAAAAATGCATTTCTTGTACCGCCCCATAAAACGGAATCAGATAATCAGCAGAAAATTAAATGCTTTCAATTTGTTTCATTTATTCACTCCTTATTTCACACTATTAATACAGTACAAATTTACACATTGTAATAGGCGTTATTAATATATTTAAATAAAAAACCGCCCCAAGTTGTGGCGGTGAGTATTTTAGCGCAAGACTTCCTTAAAACACGCGTAAAACGAAAATCCAAATAAATATTTTGCTTGTTCCAGATTTGTTTTCAGACCACGTTTCTTTAAATCTGCTGCGATGATTGCTCTCAGTGTCGCATCTATAACCTGATAATATTTTGGATTTATTAATAATTCCCTTAGCGATTGCAACTCCATTCTTTTAATACGCAATGCTTCATTATATGGTGCATTTAATACATCATCATCTGCTTTTTGACATGCACGTTGCATAGAGTTTTGCATCGATTCCATTTCTTTGCCTGGCGTGGCCCGAACCGCCCATAAATCTACACTCATATTTTCATTTGAATAAGTCGTTAAATAACGTGCGTCCTTATTCAAATTATAAACCGGTACTACATAGTCCGCATAAAATACCTGACCGCTGTTTGCGTGCTGTTCTTTCATAATACACCCTTTTGGTTTGGTTAAAAATAAAAAGCTCTAATCAACTGTCCAAGACAGATATATAAAAATGGAATGTTTTGGGAAATAAAAATTAATACGGTTTTATATATAAGGAACTGGATTTATTCTGGCGACGACCTACTCTTCCGTGGCTGAAGCCAAAGTACCATCGGCGATACGGGGTTTCCCTGTCTGGTTCGGGATGGAACAGAGGGTGACTCCCGCTCAATAATCACCAGAATAAATCCAGCGAACATCATAATACATGATTCAAGAATCAATGTCAACGTTCTATTCAAGCATTCGTTTGATAAAATCAAACGATAAGATAAAAAGTCAATGGTTCGATTAGTACTGTTAAGCTAAACCCCTCACAGGGCTTACACCGACAGCCTATCAATGTCCTAGTCTAGAACTGAACTCATGGGGATATCTTATCTTGCGACCAGCTTCCCGCTTAGATGCTTTCAGCGGTTATCTGTTCCGAACATAGCTACCCTGCGGTGCCGCTGGCGCGACAACAGGTACACCAGAGGTTCGTTCGACCCGGTCCTCTCGTACTAAGGTCAAGTTCGCTCAAATATCCAACGCCCACAGTAGATAGGGACCTAACTGTCTCACGACGTTATTAACCCAACTCACGTACCGCTTTAAATGGCGAACAGCCATACCCTTGGGACCTGCTCCAGCCCCAGG
>JBJEXB010000067.1:0-2016 GCA_051885395.1 Candidatus Enterousia sp.
CCCATAAAGCGCATTGCATTATTCGCAGACGCACGTAATATTCCCTGGACATCAATACCAGGATGCGTCCAGAAATTTTGGTCTTCGGCGGCGATAAATGCATTTACCAATTGTGGTGGCATATCTGCAAAATCAATAAACACACGACGTTCTTCGGCGTATTCAATTAACAAAGACCCGTCAGATGCATATAAACGCGTCGCAACAGGTGGTGCATACGTTGCCAGTTTCTTGTAATCAGGCAAATCATTGCCGTATATCAAAACCAATGCTGCCAAGGCTGCAATCGCAGCGGTCGCCAGCCAAAATATCACATTTAAGAATATCCGTAGTACTTTTTTAAACTTCATAATGCGACAATTGTAAGATAAATATTTACTGTTTGCAAGGACGGGTAAAAATATTTATCGTGCGCGATAATTTTAACCTTTTGCGAATGTGCGACTTATGATATAATTACACAATAATTAGATGAAAAAACAGTTGTTCGTTTTTATGTTGATGGCGTTTTATGCCCCAACGGCGTTTGCCGATGGGTCTATTTCGCGTGTACTGCCATATGCGACCAACGTCGGGTCATCACAATCAACACAAAATGCGTCACCACGTACAAATGCAACGGATACAAATCACGCTGCACAAAACACAACACGCGCAGTCACACGACAACCGATAACATCTGAAAGTAATAATAACGCCACATCTATTGTACGCAGTGGTGCACGAACTATTAATTTAAAAGACACAATTGATGCAACACCAACCGAAAACGCATCATCGGTGGCGCGAACGTCGGGAACATCTGTCGCGCGTTCGCGTGCTGCTGGTGCCATCACCACGACATCGGCACGTGACAATTTAACCACAGCGACAGAAACTGTTGGTCGCAACGCGCGTGTTAATGCCGCCAGCATAAACAATAACCCAATTGTGCGTCGTGCGGGTGTTTCATTGCGTCCCACCACGGCAGAGGTTGGCGGTCGTGCCACAATTGGCGACACCAATATTCAAACAGGTTCTAATATCGCATCAGAGGTACGCGCATTGCAATCACGCGCTGCAACGACAACAACGCGTGAATCTATTGCAGAGGCAAAAGAACGTCTGGAACAAACGGCGGATTTGAACAAGTCTTGCCAGGAACAGTATAATGATTGCATGGATCAGTTCTGTGCAGTAATTGACGCAAATCAAAAGCGTTGTTCATGTTCTGCAAATCTGTCCAAATATACCAAGGTCGAAGACGCGGTCAAAGATGCCAATACTCAATTGAACGAAGTTGCCCAGCGTATTCGTTATGTCGGATTATCTGCGGACGAAATTCGCGCGATTATGAGTGCAACAGAAGCCGAAGAAGCCCTGTCGGGTCAAACAGATACCACAGAAACCCGTAATATGTTGGAAAAAATTGAAGATATGATAAAGGATCCAAAATCCAATGCAACATATACTGCCGATACATATACGGGATTGGATATGAATTTGGATTTTTCAACAGAATCTGCCGAATTATTCAATCTGGACTTCTTGAACACTGGCACAAACAGTTTTTCAAATCTGCGTGGCACAGAATTATATAATGCCGCAAAAAAACGTTGCAATACTGTATTAAACCAATGCAAAAGCGCAGGCGCCACCCCACAACAGATTACAGGAAATTATGATCTGGCAATTGACAAAGATTGCATTGCATACGAACAAGGTCTGAACAAAATGAACGAAACCTTGGTATCGAATGTTCGCAGTGCTAACTTGATGCTACAAAAAGCCCGCTTGGCTGTTCTGCAAAACAAAAACCAATATGATGCCAAGGGCTGCATTGCTGCACTGGATACATGTATGAAAGATGACATGGTATGTGGCGAAGATTATACAAAGTGCCTGGACCCAACCAAACGTTATATCGACGAAAATGGCAATGTTGTATTGGGACGCAATATTACAGATATATTGGTTTTTATGGACAAATATAACAATGCAGATATTGCCAAGGATGGATTTATAAAAACAGCTTAT
>JBJEXB010000068.1:0-10916 GCA_051885395.1 Candidatus Enterousia sp.
TGATATTCATACACCACGTGTGTCATGTCATGAACACAATGAACGTGATGTTGTGCCAGAATTGATTGAAAAATTAGAGGCTGGGGCATCTGTCGCCGCGGTCAGTGATGCTGGGATGCCTGGGGTCAGTGATCCTGGGTTTCGTCTGGTGCGGGCGGCGCGTTCCGCTGGGATTAATGTATTTGTTGTCCCTGGTCCGACGGCGGTGATATCTGCGCTGGTGCTGTCGGGTTTTCCAACTGACAGATTTACATTTTGCGGTTTCTTTGATGAAAAGAAGTTGCGCGATGATAATAAAATTCGGCACACGATTGTTTATTATGAAAGTCCTAATCGCGTTATGGCAACAATTGGCGCGATGGCACGGATTATGCCTGAACGAAAAATAGCAATTGTTCGTGAAATTACAAAAATGTACGAACAGACTATTATTGGATATCCTGCGGATTTATTAAATATTGAACCGCCACGTGGCGAAATTGTTATAGTTGTGGGACCCGCCCCTGAACATAAAATGACAGAATCTGAAATTGTTGACATTGTAAATGATGTTGCCGCGCGTACAACAAAAACTGCCGCAGCAGAGTTGGCACAGCGTGCAGGAATTTCAAAGAAAGAAGCGTATCGCAGATTACTGGACAAGGGTGAATAGTATGGCAATAAAATTCGTTGGCAGTTTTGATACTGTTAAATCATTACCACGGACGCAATTTGCAGAATACGCATTTGTTGGGCGCAGTAATGTTGGTAAATCGTCGCTTATCAATGCAATTGTGGAGGCGCCTGTTGCGCGCACGTCAAATACGCCAGGGCGCACACAAAGTCTGAATTTGTTTAATATTGATGACCGTATAATGATTGTTGATTTGCCAGGATATGGCTATGCGCGTGTGGCGCGTAAACAGACGGACGAATGGTTGGACAGACTTGCGCAATATTTATTAACACGTCGTCAACTGACGCGATTGTTTTTGTTAATTGATTCACGTATTGGTGCGCGTCCATCTGATTTAGAATTAATGGATTTTTGTGATGCCAATGGAATTTCATATCAGGTAATATATACCAAGAAGGATAAGCGCGTTCGTGAAGAAAAACAAGTTTTGCTGTCACACGAAAATCACGGTGCAATGTGTGCAGAAATTATCGAAACATCTGCGGAAAAGAAAATTGGATTGGAAAAGTTAAGGGCGATAATTGGCATCAAATAATAATATTTTTTATGCAACAAATCCTGCGCGGATGCTGGACGCGCTGTGGCATGTTTTGTCTGGGTCTGGTGTTGATTTATCAGATATGCTGATATTTTTACCCAGTCGTCGTGCCGTCCGCAGTGTGGAACGTATGCTGGCAGATAAATCGGGTGGTGCCGTGATATTGCCACATTTGGTTGCACTGGGGGAAGGTGCGCCAGATGAAGTTGATGATATTGATGATGACGCATCTGCTACTGTTTCAAATATGGAATGTGTGGTGGCTGTTGCGCGTTTGTTGTTGGCAACAGGTGATGTTGGTGTGAATATGTCATCGTGTCTGTCGGTGGCACATGATTTGGTGCGTATGGCGAATTACCTGGAAAACGAAGGGGGCGATATCAGCAAAATTGATTGGAACGAATTAGTTGATGATAATTTTGCCACCCACTTTCAGCGCAAGGCAAAGATTTTGCAAATAATATCTGAATTTTTACCTGCGTATATCGGAAATCGCGAAACTGTAACGTCGGCACGTAATCGCGGCATTCGTCGCTGGATAAATTGTTTGGATAAATATAAATTGGTTGTTGTGTGTGGGTCCACCGCCAGTGTGCCTGCAACAGCAGATTTAATGGCGGCAGTTGCAGGTGCGGAACACGGACGTATAATTTTAAGTGGGAAAATCTCAGGTCGCGTGCAGGACTTTGAATTGGATACAAATCCATATAATTCAGAATATAAGTTTTTATGCCGAATTGGTGTGTCACCAACAGACATTATTCCGATTGATGTTGGTGCGTCGTCAATTGATTTCTTTAACACTGCATTTGGAAATGATGCATCTGTGCGTGGTGCGTCAAATGCAGTGCGCCATTGTCATTTGGTTGAATGTGAACGCGAAGCAGTCGAGGCATCTGTTATTGCACAAATCGCCGCACGCAGTGTCGCGGACAAGAAATCTGTTTTGGTAATAACGCCAGATGCCGCAGGAAATCAACGATTAATGACGGCGTTTGATACGTATGGAATTAAAGCAGATTTTTCAGGTGGCGTGTCTGGGGGGCAGTCATTGCCAGGTCGCGCGATTTTAAATTTGCTGGACCGATGGGTGGCGGCGCGTGATAACACGTTTGATAAAATTTATTCGCAATGCAATTATGATTTAATGGACACGATTGTAAGTATTGTGGATTGTGATGAATTTGTATTTACACCTGAATTTGATGTGACAGACAGCGTTTCCGCCCAGGTATGGGGTGCGATTTCGGAATTATCACAATGCGTCAAAAATGCGCAATTGCGTCTTAGTTTATCTGATGCGCGCGCATTGATTGCAGATTGTTTAAATTCTGTTTCTGTGCGTGATGTGCCAAATCCAAATGCGGATGTCGTTGTTCTGGGAACGATTGAATCCAGAATGCAGACAGCGGACGTTATTATTTTATCTGGGTTAAATGATGGTATGTTCCCTGCGCGTGGATACGATAATAATTGGTTGCCACGACGTGTGGCGCGTGAAATCGGATTGCCGTCGCCCGACAGAAAAGTTTCTTTGATGGCATTGGATTTTATGAACTTGTCCTGTGGCACGGATGTTTATTGGGTGCGTTGCAGCAGCAGTGGTGGTGCATCAAATCCAGAGTCACGATTTTTATCACGTGTTGCGGTTGCAGGTGGTGTGTATGATGTTATTGAACATAAAGAAATTGTTCCGTATGATAAAACAGTTGGTGATGATTTGTTACATTCGGTGCGGTCGCGTGATGATGTTGCACCACGTCCACTGGATTATTCGCCACCGATTGCACCGCCAGATTGGTCAGATGTATATGTTACAAAACTGGAACTATTAATACACAATCCATATGCGTTCTATGCCCAGCATATATTAAAACTGGAACCGCGTGACGATTACTGGGATGTGCCGTTGGCATTGGAATTTGGTACGATGGTGCATAACGTAATTGAAGATTGTGCCAAAACACAAAATTTAACGCCAGAAACATTGGTCGACGCGTTGGATGCAGCGGCATTAAAAAAGTTAGGCACAGATAATATCATATTTGATTTCTGGCATCGGCGTTTTGTGGAATTTGCACAAACGGTGGTTGATGAAATTGCATTGCATCCAGACATTCAATTTGAATGTGATGGAAAAATAGATATATATCTGGATGATGCAAAAACGGTTAAGCGTACAGTGCGTGCGCGTGCGGATGGTGTATGGAATACGGGCGTTATGGATATTAAGACAGGAAAGATTCCGTCAGGGGAACAGTTAAAGCGCGGTATGATGCCACAGTTGCCATTGGAAGCATTGATGCATATTAGTGGTGGTTTTGGGACATCTGTTCCGCGGTGTGATATGCCAGAAATGAAATTTTTACAATTGCAACGGCGGAATGCGCGCGTTGTTGAAATTTCGCGTATTATGAAAGATAAAGATATTGAAGTTGATATTATCGTCGCTGCGCGCGACAAAGCAGCCGAGGTGTTTCGTATCTATTCATCAGGCAATACCCCATACGAATATCGTCCGACCACAGGTTCGCTAAAGTACAAAGCCTGGGATGATTTAGCCCGTGTTGATGATTAAAAAATCACGCAATTGCGTGATTTTTTTTCAGGATTACTTTAATTCCAGCATTAATCCACAGTGGTCTGTTGGTTTTTCTGCCAGGCGGGGTTGCATATCAATCTCGCAATTTTTGATAAGGTTCATCGCCGCAGGATTTGCCAGAAAATAATCCAGGCGCAGTCCTTGTTTTTTACCGATTGTGTCCCCACCACGATATCCGTACCAAGTATAATCAATATCATTTGGGTGCATTGTGCGCCATACGTCACACCAGCCTGCATCCAGCCACGATTGCATCACGCTGCGCGCCGCAGGTGCCGCAATTGCAATACCTACATAATTTGCAGGTTTCCATACGTCGCGGTCGGTTAATGCAACATTAAAATCGCCGCCGATAATTACGGGTTCAGGCGAATTTAAATATTGTTCAATATATTTTGTAAATGCTGCCATCCATTCCATTTTGTATGGGAATTTTGGGGAATCAATTGTGTCGCCGTTTGGCATATATACGTTTATCAAGCGCACACGTCCATCGACAACACATTCAATAAAACGTGCATTTACATCGGGGTAAGTTGGCAATCCTGTGGTGACATCTTCAATTGAAAATTTAGAAAATGTTGCAACGCCATTCCAACTTTTTTGACCGTAAACCTTGACATTATAGCCGTATTCATCAAATAAATTATGCGGAAATCCGCCAGTTTCAACCTTTAATTCTTGGACCATAATGGTGTCGTATTCGTCGCTGCGTAAAATATCAATAAAACTTTGTGCATGCGCGCGAATAGAGTTAATGTTCAGTGTTAGTATTTTCATATTTGCAATCCATTCCTTTCTGGTTATAATACCCATAGTCTAATATAAAAACAACAAGGATTTTTGATAATGAATATGTATCAGTTGTTGGAAAAGGCAGTGGCAACATGGCCTGATAATTTGTTCCTGGTTCGGGAAGAAGTTACTTTTTCACAATTTATTGAACAGGTAAAGGCACGCGCAGCGTCACTTTCTGCGGCAGGTGTAAAGCAGGGCGATATCGTTGGTGTTTTATCGCACAATATTCCACAGTTTCCATTGACGTTGTTCGCAGTCTGGTATCTGGGGGGGACTGTTTTGTTGCTGGATACAAATTTAACCCCGTTTGAATATGATAATATGACAACAACAACAGATTGCCATATTGTTTGCGCGGAAAAGTCTTTTTTCTATAAGACAGATAAATTCAAATTCTATGACATTACTAAAAAAGATGGCAAGGTAAATCCAGACCTGTCACCAGCGCCATTGGAATCGTTGGATGTGGCGACATTATCGTTTACGTCAGGTTCAACTGGCACACCAAAGGTTGTTCCATTAACGCACTTTAATTTGATTGAATGTGCAAATTCGTTGGATGATATGCGTGATTATTTCCACAGTGGTGAAATAATGTATGGATTCTTGCCGATGTATCACATCTTTGGATTTGCGGTTGAAATATTGGCAACGTTGCATTACGGGTCGGGGGTACTGTTACAGCCAACAGTTAATCCAAAAGAAATTATGGAAGATTTCAAGAAATATCGTCCACATGCGATACCGGCGGTGCCAAGATTGTTCGAGGTTATTCGTAACCGCATCATTGACCAGATTAAGTCACAGCATAAATGGTGGCTGGCGTCATTGGTATTAAAGTATGGTAATTTATTAAATAAAATTGGACTTGGGTTCTTGGTTAAAAAAGTTCAAGACCCTGTTCGTGCAATCTTTGGTGGACGTGTGTCATTATTGATTGCAGGTGGTGCCGCCACCAAGCCAGAGGTGGAAACTTTCTATGAACGTTTGGGAATGCGGTTTATCCAGGGCTATGGATTAACAGAAACTGTTGGACCAATCTGTATTTCAAAGCATACGAAAAAACGTATCCCGTTCGCATTCGGTGCGCCAACATCAAATAACGAATGTGAAATTCGTGATATGAATGAAGATGGTGTGGGTGTTCTGTGGTTGCGTGGTCACCAGGTGTTTGGTGGATATCTGAATAATCCAGGTGTAAATGAAACTGTGTTTGATGAACGTGGGTTCTTTAATACAGGGGATATGGTTTCGATGGATAAAAATGGTGAATTGCATTTTGCAGGTCGTAAAAAGCAAGTTATCGTTTTGGATTCTGGTAAAAACGTTTATCCAGATGAATTGGAAGCATTATTTATGGAAATTGAAGGGGTTAAAAATGTCGCAGTGTTTGAACATCGTGTCAAAGACAAAACTGTTACATACGGTGTTTTCAGTGTCACAGACGATATGACGTTGGAAAAATTATCTGCGGCGGTTGCAAATGCAAATAAAAAGGTTGCCAGTTACAAATGGGTAACACACTTTGCAATGACAACAGATGATTTACCGATGACCAGCACACAAAAGGTAAAGCATCACGTTGTTCGCCAGAATTTGATAGAAGGCAAATATCCAATTCGCAAAGAATAAAATACAGCCCGCCAATATGGCGGGTATTTTTTTAGAAATTGCGTATATTTCTTTTTTTTGATATAGTATTCAAGAAAGTATATCCAAGCATGAGATTAAAGATAGAGAAAATGAAACAAGTTCTGTTTTGCATTATTTGTTTGTGGAACTAGCGCATCGGTTGCAGATACATCAAATGATAATCATGTTGCAACAACACAGTGGACAAATTCCCGTGTTACCGCAGCCAAGGGTGATATTCCCGTGGGTGGCAAAGATTCAACTACATTTACCAAAATCTGGATAGAATAATAATAAAAAATCCCCCGATTGGGGGATTTTTATTTCCCTAAACACAGTTGTCCAAATGTTGCATCCAGTACATCTGATGCGGTAATTGTTCCCAGTATTTTTCCAATATTGTCGGCAGCGCGACGGACATGTTCGGTGAATATGTCGTAATTGTCACTTGACAAATTAAGTGCGCGTTGAAGTTCGTCTGCCGTATCCGTCAGTAATGTACGTGTGCGATTGTTTATGGTCAGTTGTGATTCAGATGCGTCTAAATCATTATGTATATGTTCGCGTATTGCGCGCATCAGTGTGTCCATACCATCGCCCGTTTTTGCAGAAAGATAAATTGCATTTTTTTGTGTTTTTTCAGATAGTAAATCTGATTTGTTAATAACAATTATTTGGTTTGGCTCAGAATTTACTTTAACTTCGTCTGCAAATACGCGGATAATTAAATCGGCGTTTTGAATTTCGTTATTGGTACGTTCAATTCCTATTTTTTCGATTTCATCAGATGTGTTTTCACGTAATCCGGCGGTATCTGATAAATTGACAAAATATCCGTCGATATCCAGATTAACAGATACTACGTCACGTGTTGTACCAGCGATATCGGAAACGATTGCGCGGTTTGAACCAACGATGCGATTGAATATTGATGATTTGCCAACGTTTGGTTCACCCGCCAATACAATATTGTAACCGCCACGTATCGCACGTGCGCGTCGTGTGTTACTTAGCGCTGTTATTATTTCATCATATAATTTTTGTGTGCGTTCACGCAGTGTGTTTCCAATATTTTTTGGCAGGTCATCTGGTTCATAATCCAGCATTGCGGCAGCGTATGCAGATATTTCAATCATTTGTTTGCGCCAAGTGTTGTAAATTCTGCTGTCAAATCCTGTCATTGATTGCAGTGCCGCGCGCCGTTGGCGGTCGGTTGTTGCGTCCAGCAGCGCCGCCAGACCATCAACATCGGCTAAATCCATTTTGTTATTATAAAATGCACGGCGCGAAAATTCGCCAGGTGTCGCCATACGTGCGCCAAATTTTGCGGAAAGATAATCAAATATCTTTTCTATTACGGCAGGTGCGCCGTGTGAATGAATTTCGATAACGTCTTCGCCAGTGAACGAATTTGGTGCGGCAAAGTAAATTACCAAGCATTGGTCAATTAAATCGCCAGTGTTGTCGCGTAAGCAAGTCAGGTATGTTTTACGCGCATCAAATGTTTTATGATTTGATATTTTTGCAAATATATCACGCAGGTTTGTGCCTGATATACGTATAACAGCAACCCCAGATTTTCCGTGTCCTGATGACAGGGCAAAAATTGTATCGTTATTCATTATTTGCCCCCAGATATTTCTTTTAATGCCAGTGGAACCAGGCGCGAGATATCTGCATCTGGGTTGTCTGCGACCAAGCGTCCAGCCATATCAATTATATCCAGGCGTTTATATCCCAATGATTCCAGCGCTGCCAATAAATCGGTCAGGGCGTTTCCTGCGCCAGATGTGGCATCTGTGGCAAAATTAAATGATGCGCCGCCCATTTTATTCTTTAATTCAACGATGATTTTTTCTGCGACCTTTTTCCCAACGCCTGGGGCGGTTGCGATTGTCTTTGCGTCCCCCGTTGCGATGGCAGATATTAATGTATCTGTCTTTATCGTAGATAGGATTGCAAGTGCAACCTTGGGACCGACACCAGATACGCCTGTTAATTGGTTAAACAGGTTTTGGGCAGATATAGTCGAAAAACCAAATAAACGAATGGAATCTTCGCGGACAATTGTTTCAATCCATAGCGTGACCGCTGATTTAAGCGTGTGGTATTCGGGGGTAAAAACTTTGTAACCGACGGGACCCGCCATTAAAATTACAAATCCATCGCCGATATAGTCAATTGTGCCTTGCAATTTTCCAATCATTTGTTATCCTTTTAGCGTAATTTTAATTCAAATAAATCAAAAGGTCAAATATGAGTGGACACAGTAAATGGCATAATATTCAGCATAAAAAGGGTGCTGTGGATGCCGCGCGCAGTGGTTTGTTCACAAAACTGGCGCGTGAAATAACAATGGCAGCAAAATTGGGTGACAGTAATCCTGATAACAACCCACGGTTGCGCTTGGCTATATTACAGGCACGCAAGGCGTCTATGCCAAACGATAATATCAAGCGTGCAATCGACAAGGCATCAGGTTCAAATACTGAAAACTATGTTGCTGTACGGTACGAAGGATATGGTCCAGGTGCCGTTCCTGTTATTGTTGAAGCGTTGACTGATAATCCACGTCGTACCGTGCCAGAAATTCGTAATATTTTTGCCAAAAATGGCGGTAACATGGGCGAAGAAGGTTCCGTTGTGTTTATGTTCACACGTGCAGGTCAGATTATGTATCCTGCATCTATTGGTAAAAGCGAAGATGAAATGATGGAAATCATTATGGATGCAAACGCAGATAATCTGGAAACATCAGAAGAGGGCTTTATAATCACAACCAAACCTGATGATTTCATCAATGCGCAAAAAGTATTGGCGGATAAATTGGGTGAACCAGAAAGTGCAGAATTGACCTGGATTCCAAATATGCCAATGGATTTAGACGACGAAGCCTATGCCAAGGTTGAAAAATTGGTCGATGCGCTGGATGACAATGACGATGTGCAGAAGGTGTTCACTGCCGCGGCGTAAATAAAAAACAATTATAATAACACATCTGCACACGGGGGCGGCATCTTATGTAACACGGGTACACTGCGATGCCGTCCCCGTGCGTATCTGTATCATTCTTATTGTTTTTATAAAAAGGCAGGAGGGGAACTGATGCGAATATTAGGTATTGACCCAGGATTGGTTCATACGGGATGGGCTGTTATTGAATCAAATGGCAGTAATTTAAAATATATTGCCAGTGGTGTAATATTGCCACCTGTAAAGGCACCGTTCTCACAGCGTTTGGCGTTTATATTCCGTGGTGTTCGTGAACTGTGTGAAAATTTTAAGCCGAATGAATGCAGTATTGAAATCACATTTGTAAATAAAAATCCAACAACCACTTTGGCGTTGGGGCATGCGCGTGCCGCCGCAATTGTGGCGATTGCGGATTGTGATATACCCTTGTTTGAATACGAGCCGAACAAGATAAAAAAAGCATTAACATCGGCAGGGCATGCAGATAAAGAACAGGTTTATAAAATGGTGCGTATGTTGTTGCCAGCCGTCCATCCCCAGACGCCAGACGAAAGTGACGCGATTGCAATTGCGCTGGCGCATGCAAATACGCGCAGGTTCGTGTAAGTATAGGAATACGTTCGTTTTTTAATATGTTCCCCATTTTGTTATAATTTATATAATTCAAATATGGGGGAAAAAATGAAATATGATTTTGTTGATACGCATAATTTTAAAATGCGTGAACGTCAACGTACATTGATACGTTCGTTTGTTATAAATTTAGTTTTTATAGCGGTTATTTGGTTGCTGACATTTATCCCAGGATTTTTATTCTTGGGCGTGATAATGACGGGGCTGTCTGCAACAATGATGCATTTTGCAGTTATTGGTGCGCTGGGGTTATGGGGCGTGTTAAATTTTGCGTTCTTTCTGGTGCCAGCCATCGCGATGGGACATGCGTCTGATACAAAATAAAATTGTACTTATTCGCGGCGGCGGCGGAATATACGGGTAAGTATAATTGCAACAATTAAAAATCCAACAAATATGTATAATGGGGTTGGTATAGTGCTTGGCATTTTGTAATCCTGTTATTATTTACGAAAAGTGATTTTTTCAACGGCGTCATATCCAAAATACTTGTTGATTTTTTTTATGATGTCGGCTGATTGATACGATAATTGCAATGTGAATGCAGGACTGGTTGGTCGCAGGGCAACGGTATATTTATTATTACGATTTTTTCGTATCGCTGCCAGACGCGCAATAGACGCAATGTCGGGACCCATAATTTCATCCCAACGCGATGCCAGGTCGGCATCCGTTGCACGTACACCAAATATTTTCATCAATCCACCCATTGCCGCCCCCAATGTTTGGGGACGGGCAGTGCGCGTTGAAATAGTTGGTTTCTTATTTTGTTGGCTTGACATATTCATATTCCTTTGGCAGCAGGATGAACATTTCACCCTGGGCGTGTTGACCGTGTGCGAATTTATATGCTTCGTCACCTTTGCCAAAGAATATGTCTGCACGTATCCAGCCCTTTATCGCGCTGCCTGTATCCTGGGCAATCATTAATCGCTGGAACTTGCGACCGTCAGACAAATTGGTGCTGATATATACTGGCATGCCCAGGGTATATATATCTGTATCCATCGCAATTGAACGGATTTTTGATAATGGTGTGCCGAGTTTCCCAATTACATCAGGTG
>JBJEXB010000069.1:0-1978 GCA_051885395.1 Candidatus Enterousia sp.
GTTTGCCATTATTGTCTGGGATAAATTTGCCATTTTCAATGCGACCACGTCCAACATACATAATCATATGAAACTTTCTTTGGTTTCCTGGTGTACGTGGAACAATCAACATTGAACCCGCATAAATTGCATCAACAGAAAAATTATTCTGGGCAAATTGTTGTGCGTAATGCATTACTGCGCTGTCTGTTGTTGCGTGTTTGCGTGATATAAATTCGTTCATCGCTGCCATATATGCCGAATCAGATTCGTACATTTTGCCTTCAAATATGCAGTTTTCGAACCCGTTATTTGCAGTATATTTTTTGCGCATCTGGGTTTTAAATTCCGCACATGATGCGCGTGCGCTGCTGGGGACGATTGTCAAAGTATCACCCAATTCATCCAGTGCGCGATTTAATTGTGTGTATTGACCATAAACACAGTGCAAACCCACCGGTGCGCCAGGTAATTCCTGGCGTACAGCGTTGCGGTAATCGCGCTTGCCGATATGTGGTGCCAATCGCTGTTGTGCATCCAGCATATTGTCCATATACACATTGCACAGATTTTCTGCCTTTAAATTCAGGCATAAATCAGTGCTGTATAGGTCATGAAAGTGTACGTCTACATGTTCTGCTAATGCCAATAAATCACTGGTTCCTTTAACTTTCAGTACATTTGCTATCAGGTTTGAATTGGCTTCTGGTGCAGATATGGTCTGGGCAGACGCATTGCTGGAATTCATAGACACTGAAATTCCAGCCAATAAATATGGAATAATGCGTTTAAATTTCATTTCTATCACCTCTTCAATTTTTTGGTCGCATCTGTGGATGCGGCTAATTATTTGATTGGTTCGTTGTGACAGAAAATCTCAACGTACATTCAAGTGCATATATTTTTCGTTGCACCCCGGCACGCTATATAGCAGCCCGCCCCATAACCCTGGGGAACCAAAAATTTGTTTTTATCTGACCCGCTGTGTCGCAACGCGTGCCATTGCATACTGTGGCGTATCGATTTGTTGTTCGCGACCTGGGACCCAACCTTCCATACGGCGGATTGATTGTGCAACTGCATCTAATTGAGTTTCGTTTAAACTGCTCAATTTCGCATTCGCAGACAATCCAGTCAATCGGGTTAACTTATTCGTATATGCACGCCAATTAGAAGGGTCATAACGCTTTAAAGCCCCAGCAATGGTCAAATTTTTATAAGAATCTGTTTGCAGCAGTTTATACAATGCCTGCATTCCTGTCTTTTCGTCTGGAAAAACAGCAAAGTTTCCTGCTTCGCCAATGGCACCGTTAGCCTTGGCGAAATCATAATAACGCAGATTACCTGGGTTATTATTACGCCATGCGCGTGTTCCGCCGTTACGTACAACCTTGCGACCATTGTTGTAAACGTATATCACAGATTTACCATTCTGTTCGACCTGAATAGGCATTGTTTGCGCGACAAAGATACTGTCCATTATGCTGTTCATAATGCTGTCTAATTCATGGTCTGAAACCAAATCCAGCATTGGAACTGTATCACGTGACGCAATGCGCGCAGAATCTGTATAATTTTCAATTTTATTTTTATTGTCGTTGTCGTCTGTGTGGATTTCTTGCGCTTTATTATTGACAGAATTCCCAATTGCAGCAACAGCAGTGATGACATACGGCAGTATAATTTTATAAGACATAATTTTACCCCCTTTTGCAATCAAACTGACATACAGGCAATCGCCCAACGTCCAATTTTTTGTTCTTGTTCTTTTGTTGATTGGTTCGTCGCGGTAAAAAAATTACGACGTACATTCAAATACTTTTATCCAAGTATTCCGACTTGCCACTATATCTTTCGGCAGCCCGCCCCATAAATTGGGGAACCAAAATTCATACTAATAATAGTGACAAAACTAAAAATGTCAAGTGTAAATCTAAAATTTTATGTTTTTTTGTTAAAAAATTAGTGTTTTTGATAGTGGTTACGATACTTTTTTCTG
>JBJEXB010000070.1:0-10538 GCA_051885395.1 Candidatus Enterousia sp.
CATACGCAAACACTGCGCCAAATCCGACAATGTTGCGGCATCACCATCAATCCGCGCACGCCGATTTGCATCGCCATTGTTGTAAAAAACACAAACCTCGGTTTCATCAGATAAATTCGCATGAACAGAAAACGCGCCAGTTCCACCAAAACGCGCAATGTCTGTCATTGGCGCACCACGCAGACCACGGTCGCCACATAACATTGATACCGCTTCTATTATCGCGGTTTTACCTGCGCCGTTCGGCCCTGTTATTATTACATTATGGCAACCGTGCGTATCAATACGACAATACCGATGATTTCTAAAATCTGTCAATGTTATTGTTTCAATCATGTCGCAGATGATACACACTTATTTTCTAAAAATCAAACAATGCTGTGCCGACCCATTCTTTATAAAAATATTGCGTTTTAATTGTTGAAATTGTGACACATTTTGCTATGGTTCTGATAAAGGAAAGTTGTAACCATGGATAACAATTACACTGTTTTGGCACGCAAGTATCGCAGCCAGGATTTTCAATCCCTTATCGGGCAAGATGTTTTGGTAAAAACCTTAACAACGGCAATCAACACATCGCGCATTGCGCACGCTTATATTTTTACTGGAATTCGTGGAACTGGAAAAACCAGTACAGCACGAATACTAGCCAAGGCTTTAAACTGTCTGTCATCAGATCGTGCAACTGCGACCCCGTGTGGTAAATGCGAAAACTGTCGGGCAATTGCATCAGGGCAACATATTGACGTTATGGAAATTGACGCCGCATCACATACTGGTGTTGATAATATGCGCGATATCTTGGACGCAGCACAATACCGCCCAACAAACGGTCGATATAAAGTATATATTATCGACGAAGTTCACATGTTATCCAAGGCGGCATTTAACGCATTGCTGAAAACACTGGAAGAACCACCAGAACACGTAATATTTATTTTGGCAACAACTGAAATTCGCCAAATACCGGTTACTATTTTATCCCGATGCCAGCGATTTGATTTGGTACGCGTTCCTGTTGAAACACTGAAAAAACATTTTTCCTGGATTGCAGAACAAGAACACGTTGAATTATCAGATGCAGCAAATGAATTATTGGCACGCGCGGCGGACGGTTCTGTTCGTGACGGGCTGTCTTTGCTGGACCAAGCAATTGCACAAACCGGTGGTCACGTTGATGAAACGGCTGTACTGGATATGTTAAAGCGCGCCGACCGTGGTGTTGTCGTTGATTTTATGAAAACATTATTATCAGGCGATACTGCCGCGACCCTCGCCAAGGTTGACCAGATTTACACTAATGGTGCAGACCTGTCAATGTTGCTGACAGATATGATGGAATGGACGCACTGGGCAACGCGTATGCATCCTGCATTACACGCAGGCGATATTACAAATTCGCCATACACCGCAGACCAGCGCGCACAAATTGCAGAAATTATCAAACCTGTCAGTTTGAATACCCTGTCACGTATATGGCAGGTATTGGTTGCCAGCGTTCCTGAAATGCAGGCAACAGGCAATCAAAAGCAATGTTTTGATATGTTGGTCGTACGCTGTATGCATATTGCAGATATGCCATATATCCCCGACATAATAAAACAGCAATCACAAACAGTTGCAAAGCAACCTGTGTCTGTGGCATCGCAACCACAGTCAGATGTGCAAAAGCCTGCGCATCGCGTGATTGCATCTGCATCAGATTTGGCAAATGCATTGAAAGAATCCAAGGAAATATTGCTATATTCTTATTACAGCAGCAACATCGAAATATCATCAATATCTGACGGCGATTTGAAATACTTTGACCGCAAGGGTGATGCAGATTTTCAACAGAAACTGGCATCATGGCTGATGGATAAAACAGGTCACCAATGGAAAATGGAACGTTTAAGCCAATCTTCAAATGCCCAAACATTCAGCGAACAAAAGCAGCAAGAATTAGAATCTGACCCAATGGTTGCTGACGCAATGAGTTTATTTGAAGGTGCAGAAATTGTTGGTGTATCAAAATAATTAAAAGAAAGGGAAAAATATGCGTGCAGAATCAGGACGTTCTTTGATTGAAATTATCGGTGTATTGGCAATAACTGGCGTTATGGCGGTATCCAGCATTGGTGTATATTCAATGATACACAAAAATCAAACACGTACAATTGCATCGCACAAAATGGAACAAATTGCATCAGATGTAAAACTGTTGATGGAAATGCGTGGCTCGTACGAAGGCGTATCTGTTGACTACCTGATAAAATCGGGTGCATTAAAAACAGACGCTGCGCCAATTGGTGGCGATGACTGGTCTGTTACTGCCAGTGCGGATGGCACGTTCTTTGCGATTAATTTAACGAACCTTAGTGAAAGCGACTGTGACTACTTTGCAGTTGCAATTCCACAGTGGGCATCGGCAATATTGATAAACGGATACGAAACAGAACCAGAATCACATTGTTTTGCAGGTGGTGCAAATCAGGTATCGTTGATAGTTAAATAAAAGTATATGTGGCTGCGAAATAAAATCTTTATCGTTGCAATCAGTATCATTATCGCTGGATGCGCAAAATACAGCAGTCCAGACCATGCCCAATGGGGTCAGTATTTACGCGGTGCCAGTTTCACAGATATGACCGAAATGTCCCGTGTTGCAAAGCGACCTGTTTATCTGGGGGCGGGTGGTAAATTGGTGACGGCAGACGCACAAAACGCAAAAATGGAATATGGCGACAAAACGGCTAATGATAACGCTGTCAGTTTGAATTATATGGCAAATCTGGAATATGCACTGTATGATGCGTTACGCAAACCCGGCATTTCTGTTCAGCGCGCAGGGACCGAAGTTGTTGTAATTCTGGTGCGCGATGCAATTATGGAACTGGATGCGCCTGACATTTCATCAACAGGTGCAGATACCCTGCACACAATTGCCAATATATTAAAGAAATATAACGCGACCTTTATTGAAATTGCGGGATATACTGACGCGATGCGCAATACAGACGCTGCTAAAAATCTGTCTATGGATATGGCACAAAGGGTCGGGGTATATCTGGCACAAGATGGGATAAACACAACACGTATGTTTATTGTCGCACGTGGCGCGGCGCGTCCAATTGCCGCCCAGGATAATATCGGACGTTTGACCAATCGTCGCGTTGAATTACGCATTGCACCTGCACGATAAACTAAGTGCGAATGACGATAAGTTTCCCTTTCCATTTTAAATTTTTATTGCTATACTGAAACCAACCAAAATTAAACGAAAGGATGAAAATTATGGCAAATAACAAAAACACAGTAAATCCTGCTGCAAAAAAGTATGCACGTACAGGAATCATCGCCGCGGCAGTTGTTGTCGTTGCGGCATTGGGAATATGGGCAGTATCCAGTCTGTCAAATAAAACAGTATCTGTTGACCAGGCTTTAAGCGCTGTATCAAGTGATGCTGTAAACGGTGCAAATTTACGTATGGCTGTAATACGTATGGACGCAATCCAAACAGAAGCGGATGCTTTAAAAGACCTGCGTAAACAAAAAGAAAATTTTGAGGAAAAATTACGCGACGAATTAACACGTGAACAAAAAGCATTGGAAAAAGAAAAAGCAGAAATAGAAAAATCACAGGATGTATTATCACGTGATGCACTGCAACGCCGCATCGTTGACTATCAAAACCGTGTAACAAATTTACAACGTAGTTTGACCGAACGCGCACAAAGCATTGATGTTGCGTATCAAAAGGCACTAAATGATTTGCAGACAAAACACTTGGACCCAATTATCGAAGGCGTAATTGCAAAAAAGAATTTGTCATTGGTAATTGATGGTCGTTTTGCACGTGTTGGCGCAAACACAGAAAATCTGGACATCACAAACGAAGTTATCAATGCCTTGAACAAAAAGGTATCCAGCGTTAAAATGGAAAAACCAAAAGGTTTCTAATTCCATATCGTTACAAAAAACCGTCCGATGGGCGGTTTTTTTTCATATTGATACAACACAAAATATGCTTTTATTTTGCATTTTTTACGATTATAATCGGGCTATGCTAAAAATAATAAAATCTTTGCTGGGACCGGCAGCAACAAAAACAACAGCCGGTGAGTTAGCCAAAAAATTTGGCTTGGAATTACGTGGGGACGAAAACGCGCCCGTGTGCGGTATTGCACCAATCGCAGACGCAAAGCCTGGACAACTGGCGTTCTATTCAACAGAACAAAACAGTGCGGCTTTTAAAATTCTGCCGATTGATACGTTAAAAAATACGCGTGCAACCGTTATATTGGTACAGCCTGAAAATGCAGATGTGGCACCACGTGGTGCAACACTGTTAATAACAGACAGCCCACGTGGAAATATTGTTAAAATATTGGGCGAAATTTATCGCGAAAAACCGCGCTTTGGCATTGACAGGAATGCAGTTGTTGAACGTGGTGTATTTTTCCGTAAACGTCGCACAGTATATGTTGGTCAATTTGCAACAATTGAACGTGGCGCAGTTATTGAATCAGACGTAAAAATTTATCCTGGTGCATATATCGGTCGTGGTGTAACACTGGGGCGTGGTACGATTGTCCAAACAGGCGCACATATTGAAAATGCGACCATTGGTGCAGAATGCGTTATTAATGCTGGTGCTGTTATCGGCAAAGACGGTTTTGGTTACACCCGTCAAAATGGACATAACGTATTTATTCCACATGTTGGACGCGTTGTTTTGGGCGACCGTGTATCTGTTGGTGCAAACACATGCATTGACCGTGGCGCGATGACAGACACGCGCGTGGGGGACGGTACCAAAATTGATAATCTGTGCCAGATTGCACATGGTGTTGTAATCGGGTGTGAATGTTTCCTGGCAAGTGGTGTTGGATTGGCAGGTGGCGTTGTTGTTGGTGACCGTGCATTATTAGCCGGTCATGTTGGTATTGCAAACGGCGTACATATTGGTAACGATGCCGAAGTTGGCGCCAACAGTGGTGTATTCCGTAATGTTCCAGACGGCGCACGTCATATGGGCTATCCTGCAGGACCTGGTACAGAATTTATGCGGCATTATGCGTGGCTGCGAAAAAATACAAGTAAATAAGGTATGGAGAGATAAGAATGATAGATTCAAACGGGATAGAAAAGATTATACCACATCGTGGCCATATGCGTCTGATTGATGAAATTCGCGAATTTGATGACACACACGGTGTTGGGATTCACTATGTTCGCGATGATG
Source organism: Candidatus Enterousia sp. (assembly GCA_051885395.1). Taxonomy (GTDB): domain Bacteria; phylum Pseudomonadota; class Alphaproteobacteria; order Rs-D84; family Rs-D84; genus Enterousia. Next base: position 5,228 of record JBJEXB010000070.1, read on the forward strand.
AATTCTGGTGTGCAGGACATTTCCCAGGCAAACCAATTATGCCCGGTGTTTTACAGATAGAAGCAATGGCACAAACAGCTTGCTTTGTTGCATTGCATTATATTGGCGCAACAGATGGCAGCACACTGGGATATTTTACCACAATGGATAAAATTCGTTTTTCGCATATGGTAAAGCCTGGCGACGTGTTGGAATTACATGTTGATATTTTAGGCAGCAAAATGCGCCTGTTTAAATTCCACGGTGTTGCAATGGTGGACGGCATAAAAGTTGCCGAGGCAACATTTTCCGCCATATTGGATAAACGGGATAAAGAATAAAAAACAAAATAAAAAAGCGCCCGAACGGGCGTTTTTTTATTTTAATTTATCGTGGTCCGCCAACCCCACCCATACGGCGTTTATTGTTACCTGTGCTGGATTTTTTATCGCCAATACGCCCAACAACAACCTTGTCACCATTTTGCACCCCATCAGATATAATTTCCGTTTCTGTTGCTGTAACCAGTCCTTTTTCATACGGAACCAAAATCAAATCTTTTTTATCAGCACGCTGGATTGCCAGATGTGTTTGTGGTGTCGCATCACCTGTATTTTCCATAATGTTTTCAAATGAACGAACCAAAAATGCTGCATTTGGTGCCTTGAAAACATCGAATTTTTCCGACACAACAATTGTCACAAATGCGGTCATACCTGGCATTAATTTTAAATCAGAATTATCCACATCTATTACCACAGTATAAACAACAACGTTCGATGTTGTCGTTGGCGACAATCGTATTTGACGCACCACGCCATTAAATGTTTGATTTGGATATGCATCAACTGTAAAGGTCACAGGTTGACCATCAGTGATAACGCCGATGTCCGCTTCGGATACAGCGGTTTCAATTTGCATTTTTGTTAAATCTTCGGCAATTTCGAACAAGTCTGGTGTTTGGAATGATGCGGCGACCGTTTGACCTTTATCAACCTTGCGCGATATTACAGTGCCGTCCACAGGCGATATAATCGTCGCATATCCCAGGTTTGTAACCGCGCGTTCATATTGCGATTGGGCGCGATTAACAGATTGTTCTGCCTGCTCATATGTGGTTTGTGATTGTTCCATTTCTGCGCGTGAAATATACCCGTCAGAATACAGTGTTTTATTACGCAGATATTCACTTTTTGCATAATTTCGTTGGGATTCGGCGGATGTTAATGTTGCGCGCGCTTCATCAACAGATGCCTGTAATACAGACGGTTCAATTTTCAACAATATATCGCCCTGCTTTACCTTAGAATTATAATCAACGAATAATTCTGCGATTGTGCCTGACACCTGGGAACCGACACTGACCGTGTTCAGTGGTTGAATTTCACCAGTTGCCGTTACAATATATCGCAAGTTGCCACGCGTTATATTCACAGTTGCAAATTGAACACTTTCGGTTTTATCACCAAACATCATGCATCCTGCAATTAATAAAAACATCGCAATCATCACCCACAATTTTTTACGCCAAACCCAACGCGTAATACGACGTGTGCGTGACACGTTTTGTCGCGGTGTTGATTGCGAAATATCTTGCGTGTGTTGTTTTGTCATTTATAAGATTCCCCCCGTACAAATAATCGCAAAAATATTATATCAAATAATTTTTATGTTGAAATAAGTTTTTATTTATCCTAGTATTTGGATACTCAGTTCAGGCCTGGTGGCAGAGTGGTTATGCAGAGGACTGCAAATCCTTGTATGCCGGTTCGATTCCGACCCAGGCCTCCACAATAAAAATTGCACCCAATGGGTGCAATTTTTATTAACAAAATCCCAGATTTTACCTGTCACGCATTCCGCATAGGGGAATTATACGACTTTATCTGGCGCAGTGCAGATGTGTGCCACAGGGCATGTGGCGCATTGTGGACGCAGTGCTTTGCACGTATAACGCCCATGCAATACCATTACATGATTTACAATTGGGTGATATTTTTTCGGAATAACCTGTAACAATTGTTCTTCGACGCGTTCTGGCGTGTTTGCATCTGCGCCAACCCAACCATATCGATGTGCATTACGGAATACGTGAGTATCAACACCAATATTTGGCGCGCCCCACAAAACATTCATTACAACATTTGCAGTCTTTTGACCGATGCCAGGCAACTTCATAAGGCTTTCGCGATTATGATATTTGGCTGGGAATTTATAATTCACATCATTATTGTTATCTGCGTCCATTAATTGCGTCGCAAGTCCAATAATACTTTTTGCCTTGTTATTAAAGAACGAAATAACCTTTATATATGATTTCAGCCCATCAATCCCCAGCGCAATCATTTTTGCGGGCGTTGGTGCAACGGCAAACAGCGCGGGCGTTACCTCGTTCACTTTTTTATCCGTTGCCTGGGCAGATAATATTACAGCCACAGCGAATGTAAATTCATTGGTTGAATACAGTTCGCTGCGGATGTTCATATCCACCGATTTTGGCACAATTTCAAAATATTCAGTCGGTGTCATTTTATTTTACTTTCTCAACAGATATTGCCAGATTGTATCCTTCGACATCGGTCGTATAGTCATCAGCAATGCCAGAATTCATTTCGCGTATCAATGCATCACTCATTATACGACGTCTGTGCTGTTCAATCGCCATTGATAACGCAGGGTCTGCCGAATATGTCAAATTTATACGGTCAGATACATCAAATCCTGCTGCCTTGCGCGTGTCTTGGATAAAGCGCAAGACATCGTTCGCCAAACCTTCGGCGACCAATTCAGAATTAATTTCTGTATCTAATATCACAACCGCCGTATTATCTGGCAGGGCGCCAGCCGCACCGTTTGCATCACGTACGGTTAAACGCTTTTCAAATTCGTCTGAATTTAATATGTAATCGCCAACAATTAATTTGTCATCCGATATTTCATAATCGCCACGCTTTACCGCAGGGATAATTTCACGCAATGCGCCACCAAGGCGCGCGCCAATCTTTGGCGTAATCAGGTATATAAAACTGTCTGCGACGGTTGATACGTCATCTGTAAATTCAACCGATTTTACATTCAGTTCATCACGGATAATATCTGAATAGGTGTCCAGATTAACACCTGCAACCGTTATACGAGCCAATGGCAAACGGTTACGTAATTTATGCTGTTCGCGCAATTGTTTGCCCACAGATACTATCATTTGAACACGACGCATATCGGTAACGATTTGTGTATCCATTGCAACCGCGGTTGGGAATGATGTCAAATGAACAGATGCACCACCCGTCAAATTGCGATAAATGTATTCTGATACAAACGGCGCAAATGGTGCCAGTGCGCGTGTCAACACCGTCAGCACGTGATACAGGGTATTAAACGCTGCCAATTCTTCGTCCCAGAAACGTGTGCGTCCACGGCGAATGTACCAGTTATTCAAAACGTCCAAGAATCGTACGAATTCTTTTACTGCGATATCTGGTTTATATTCATCCAGTGCTGCGCCTGTAATACGTACCAGTTCATTCAATTCTGCCAAAATATATTTATCCAGCGGATTTGTCGAAGACACGTCGTCCGTTGCGGTTATATTTCCAGCATTCGCATAAAGCGTAAAGAAATGATATGCGTTCCACAATGGTGTCAAAATTGTCTTGATAGATTCTGCGAATACTTTGCCATCTTTATCAACAGGAACAGGTTCTGCCTTCATAAAGTTTGAGCCAAGGATAAACAGGCGAATACTGTCTGCACCAAACTGTTCAATCTGTTGTTCGGGATTTACAAAGTTCTTTAATGATTTTGAAAACTTCTTTTTATTTTCATCAACCACCATTCCATTTGCAGATACGCATTTAAATGCAGGCGCATCAAACAAAGCAGTTGCCAATACCATTAATGCATAGAACCAACCACGGGTTTGGTCTTGACCTTCGATAATATAATCTGCGGGGAAACGTGCATTAAACTTATCAACGTTTTCAAACGGATAATGCAATGATGCCCATGGCATTGACCCAGATTCAACCCAGCAATCCAAAACATCTGTTATGCGATGCCAGCCGTCACGCGTCAATTTATCCAGGGTTGGACGATGCAAATCATTGATTTTTTCACCAAAGAATTCTTCGATTTCGGCAATTGAACCAAAAATCTTGTATTCACCATCGCGTTCCCAAATCGGCAGTGGTGTTCCCCAGAAACGGTTGCGCGATATTGCCCACGGACGTGCATTTTCAATCCACATACGGAAACGTTCCCCAGCAGATGTCCAATTTACAGTTGCGTTGTTCGCCAGTAATTTTTCCTTTATTTTTGGAACATCGATATACCATGAATCTGTCGCACGCTGAATCAATTTTTCTTTGCTGCGGTCGCCATACGGATAGTTATGCTTGTACTGTTCTTTCTTTACCAAGTGCCCCGCTTCACGCAACATTGCAATAATCGCAGGCTGGGCGGCAAATATATTTTGACCTGCGAAATCGCGCACTTCGTCGGTAAAGTTGCCATAGTTATCAACATTTAACAACACAGGGAATTTTGGGTCGATATTTTTCGCCGCCCAAAAGTCATCTGCACCGTACGCAGGCGCAATATGCACGATACCTGTACCATCAGAATCAGAAACATAATCCGCAGGTATTACCTGATACAACAATTCTGATGTGTTTTCATAATATGGGAACAGTGGCTTATAATGTAACCCTGCCAATTCAGAACCCAATACTTCACCAACTTTTGTTGCGTTTGCAAATTGCTTTTCATATGCAGCAATGCGACTTTCTGCGATAACATAAACCGCACCATCGGCATCCTGCATGCGGACATACTTCATATTCGGATTTACAGCCAATGCGCTGTTTGCAGGCAATGTCCATGGCGTTGTTGTCCATGCAATCGCCCTGTCACCATTTTCCAGTTCAAACCAAACAGTCACAGCGTCATCAACAACATCGCGATAATCCTGGGACGCTTCGGAATTAGAAACAATTGTACCATTTACCCAATCAAACCAATTAACAGAATAGTCTTTGTACAACAGACCTTTTTCATGCAAGGTTTTCAATGTCCATAACATCGATTCCATGTAATCTTTGTTCATGGTTTTATATCCGTATCCGTCGCCAATATCAACCCAGCGCCCCATACGTTCAATAAACTTTTCCCATTCTGTGGTGTATGTCATAACGTCCGTGCGACACATATCGCAAAATGCGGCAATACCATCGGTTGCAACAATATCTTTGGCGGTGCGGTTTTGCTTTTTCTCAACCGAATTTTCCGCAGGCAATCCGTGACAATCCCATCCCAATTCGCGCACAACGTGGCG
>JBJEXB010000071.1:0-10392 GCA_051885395.1 Candidatus Enterousia sp.
ACAATTGTCGTTGGAAACCAGAAAGTAAAATGTTTGGCAGAACGCGACCCATCAAAATTACCATGGCGTGAATTAAATATCGACGTTGTGATGGAATGCACAGGATTATTCACCGCCGCTGACAAGGCACGTGTTCATCTGGAAGCCGGCGCAAAACGCGTATTGGTATCTGCCCCATCTGCTGGTGCGGATGCAACAATTGTATATGGTGTAAACCAGGATACATTGAAATCAACAGATATGATTGTATCAAATGCATCATGCACAACAAACTGCCTGGCACCTGTGGCAAAGGTTCTGGACGACAAATACGGCATTATATCTGGATGGATGACAACTGTTCATGCATACACTGGCGACCAGCAGTTGTTGGACAAGAATCACAAAGATTTCCGCCGCGCACGCGCAGCAAACCTGTCTATGATTCCAACCAGCACGGGTGCAGCCAAAGCAATTGGTTTGGTTTTACCAAAATTGGCTGGCAAACTGGACGGTATGGCAATCCGCGTACCAACCCCAGACGTATCAGTTGTTGAATTGGTTGTGAATTTGGAACGCGATGCGACAGTTGACGGTATTAACGAAGCAATGAAAAACGCCGCATCACGTACATTTGGTTACAATGATAAACCATTGGTATCAATTGATTTCACACATGATGCCCACAGTTCAATATTTGACGCAGGTCAGACCAAGGTCTTGGGCGACCGTCTGGTACATGTGACCGCATGGTATGACAACGAATGGGGCTTTTCAAACCGCATGAGTGACACAGCCGTCGCAATGGGAAAATTAATTTAAATAATCCGCCCCAAATGGGGCGATTTTTTATTTATTAAAAAATATAAAAAAAGCACTTGCATTTATTTAAATAACAATATAATATAATCATTGCTTTGGGGTTGTAGCTCAGCTGGTTAGAGCGTCTGCCTGTCACGCAGAAGGTCGAGGGTTCGAGCCCCTTCAATCCCGCCAGGTTAAGTAAAAAATGCACCATTTGTTGGTGCTTTTTTTTATCCAATATGTTTATTAAAAAATCGGGAAAACTGCAGCCATTGCGTCAATATCGCACGCAGGCGCACCAGTTCGGTTGCATACAGAAATCATCACAGTATCTGATATAGTTTTTTATATGCAATCCACGCTTTACAAACATATCCAGGTCATTCATATACAGATTGCCCAACCATTGACTGGTTAAATTGCCGATTGGCATACCACATTGCGCTGTCATTTGGTAGTTGTAGGTATTTTCTGCCCCCACAGACACTTCTTATTAAGGTTTCGACGCCTTAATTGCAGATCCCTGCAATCGTCTTAATGACGATAAAAACCCCATATTTGTGGCAAGCCAATTTTTCCAGTCTTTATTCCCATAAAATTCAATTTACACGCAATGGTTCTTGGCATATACTTAATGTGTATTAACAATTAACAGGGGGATATAATATGAAACTAAAAACTATCGCATTAGCATGCAGTTTGGTCGCACTGGCAGCATGTGGCGACGCGTCACAAAATCCTGAAAAATTAAAGGGTGCAAACTTTGTCACAACATCAGGTGATACGCAAATCACACTGGCATTCGCACCAGAAGATATGCGCATCAACGGACGTGTTGTTAACCTGTATAACGCATCATATACAGCAAACGGTGACAACATAAAATTTGGCGATATGTTATCAACTATGATGATGGGTCCAATGGATGCAATGAATGCGGAACAAGAATATTTCCAATTCATGGCAACAGTTGAAAAATATGACCTGAGTAACGGGAAATTGATACTGCGCGACGCAAACGGGCGTGAAATGGTATTTACCCAGGTTGATACTTTGCCCGACCCAAATGCCGCCGACAATTCAGAAACGGTTACGGAATCTGAAACAGTGGTGGAAACAGAAACTGTTTCGGAATAATATAACTTGACACTGCAAAAAAATCAGGTTATAATCAGCCAGCAAATTTGAATAAAATCATTTAAATTTGTGGCAGTTTTGGCCCCATCGTCTAGAGGCCTAGGACACCGCCCTTTCAAGGCGAGAACACCAGTTCGAATCTGGTTGGGGCTGCCAAGATAATACCACCTGTTTTCAGGTGGTTTTTATTTTTGTATCGATTCTTGAAATAAAAACTAATGGGCAGGGTAACCTGCCAATTAATCGTTTATATTATACCAAGCCTTCTTGATGTAATAATTGTTCTATGTATGTGCCACGGATTTTCTTTATTCCTTGACGTTCCAAGACCTTCATCAGCCACGGCATATCTATTTCAGATAATTTCTTTTTATCGTTCAGGTAATAAATACTGCGCAGCAATACACGAACATCAAAGCACGATGCAAATACCTCTGGAACACCGCGGTCAATTTTTAACAGGCTATATACTGCCTGCATCGCGGTGCGGACAGAATATTCGGTGGTAAATACTGTATCGCGTTCTGTTTCCGCATAGTTCCCAATAAACGCCAAGTTAACTGACCCACGTGGCACAACCAGTGGTCGGTCGCCCAGCGCACGTGGCATAAAGTATGTCGATATATACGGCATATGGCACGGCACGGTATTTGATGCATTATGTGCGATGTCTTCGATTTCTTTTTCGGGAACGCCGATATGATAAAGCCATTCTGCACATAATTCGGCACCGGTACATTCAGTAATTTTCTTTTTCACATAATTTCCGTCGGTATCAGACAGCAACCCATACGTCCAAACAATTATTTCATTCGGCTTCTGGGAACGAAAATGTGGCTGGCGTGAAATACTGAATCCATACAACCAATTTGAATCCTTTATCGTCACAGGCCCACTGGTGACGATAGAACCACTGTGTGGATCTTTCTTGCATATTTTTTCTATATACGGGACAACCCTGTCATCGGTTAACGTTATCGTCGCAGACATTACCCAATTTGCCAATGGGATATTTGTACAGAACTTTTCAGGATGACCAAATTCTGGACTTTGTGCCGCGATATTTTGCCACAATTGCCAACTGCCCCCCAGTTCATGTCGTGGGGACGCAGGCGTGTCATTATCGCCATACGTTGTGCTTTCTGTAATCGAACCATTCGTAACAAAGACCAGGTCATCAGGTGTCAGATTTATTGTGCTACGACGACTATTTTTTATTGTTTCGATTTTTGTGGCAATTTTGCGCTGTGGGGTGGCATCAATAATCACATTTGTTACACGTGTATCAAAATTAAACTTTACCCCATTAGATTTTAGCCAATTTACCAATGGTGTTATCAGCGATTCGTATTGATTATATTTTGTGAACTTTAATGCAGACATATCTGCCAGTGTTCCAACGTGATGGATAAATCGCAATATGTATCGACGCATTTCCATCGCTGATGACCAACGTTCAAACGCAAACATTGTTGCCCAATACAGCCAGAAATTCGATTCAAAAAACTCTTCGGTAAAGACTTGATTTATTTGAACATCTTGCAGGTCTTCTTCTGGTGTTAATGCCAGGTCAATTAATTGCTTTATTCCATTCTGGGTCAGTGTCAGTTTCCCATCTGATGGCAATCGATGACCACGACGCACAATCACACGACAGTGCGAAAAACTGGGGTCTGCTTTGTTCAACCAATAAAATTCATCCAATACAGATATATCTGGATTTTCCAGGGACGGAATTGAACGGAACAAATCCCACAGGGTTTCAAAGTGCGCCTCCATTTCACGACCACCACGAATAATATAGCCGCGTTCAGGATTGAATATGCCATCCATACTGCCACCTGCGATACCCAGTTCTTCGAATATTTGAATTTTGCGCCCAGGCATGCGACCATCACGGATTAAAAATACCGCAGCTGCCAGACCTGCCAGACCACCACCAATAATATATGCGGATTTATTTTTTGCGTCCACTGGTGGTAATGGATTGGCAAATGCTTCATAATTTCCACTGCTGTGATACATAGATATTCTCCCTTGGTTATTTTTTTAAATAATAAACCAATTGCACAGCACATATAACAGGACAGTTTTCATGAAACTAAAAAGCGATTTCCTTTTATCGGGGACGAATATGCTGCGACAGGCGCATTGACAGTAACCCAGACAGCATTACACCAATAGTTGCAGCCACCAAATACCAACGTAAATGACCAGAATTTCCAAACATACCAATATACATTAATATAATTAATGCGGTCCATCGACCAATAAACAATGCAGTGTCACGTGCGACAAAATATTCAATCTGGTGTGCGGATTTTATAAATTTCGATTGTGCAAGGTTATATACATTAACATCGCTGATTTGCAGCATTAATGTCAGTACAGTTGCATATAACAAGTTATACAGCAAAAATGTTCCAGGCGTTGTCCAAAATACAAAACCACCCATTACCACAATTGATATCACAGTGCATATTACCAAGATTTTTGGGAAATTTTTACGTACTGCAAAGCGTCCTGCCAGATACGTTGTCGCAATTGAGCACATTGCAAATACAGTCGTTAAAAAGCCCAATTTTAAATCGGTATGAAACATATATACCGTGTACATTGTTATAACAGTCCCCAGAACGCCACTGATTGAAAAGCCACGTAAAACCTCGGCTAAAAATAAATAGCGGATTATTGGGAATCGCGACATACATGCCAAGAAACCTTTGAAATCAATAGGTTGAAGATTATGATGACGTGATGGTGATAAAAATAACATCATTATAAATTCCAATGCACACAGAACTAATAAAGCATATGCCATTTCTGTATATGAACCGATTGTTATAAACAGCCCCAAAATAACAGGTGCCAAAACCCTGGTCGCATGCCCAACGGCATTTTTTAATCCGATATATCGCAACATTGAATTTCCAGGAACTTTGCAACGCACCATCAAATGCATTGGCAGGTGATGCATTGCAGCACTGACCCCATACATTATCCCCAGCGGAACTATATAACTGACAGCAGCGTCACCCAGCAAAATAATCAGTATCAGTACCGCAATCTTTGGCAATAGGCTTAATAAAAGTACAAATTCTTTGCCAAATCGCTTGCACCAATTTGCAAAAATGTAATACCCAACGACAGTTGCCAAATATTCAAAAAATTTATAAATTGATATGCTTAAAATTTCATTTGTGGCAACCTGCATTACAAATGACACGAAAAAAGTCCCCAGAAACAAGTCACTGATGGTACGCAACGCCGAAAAACCAACCATCAAATGCAAATCACGCACCAATTTTTTACGCATAAATTCCCTCATCCTGTGATAAAAATATTAGCATAAAATCCCTGGGAAGCAAAATCTAAATACATTGACAGGTTAATGTTACAGATTTATAATCACACTATGCAAAAAATTATACTTGGATTATTATTCGCAGTGACATTAACAATCACCGCATGTGGCGTAAAATCAGAACTGGCACGTCCAGATGACAGTTTTCCGCGCAATTATCCAGTATATTAAAAATGCTAATACTGGCGATAACGCCCACAAAGTGTTGCCGTTGTCGGACAGTGAAGGTATATAAATTTTTTGCTGGTATGGCGAAATTGGTAGACGCGCTGGATTTAGGTTCCAGTGGGGAAACCCATAAGAGTTCAAATCTCTTTACCAGCACCAAAAATTTATGGCGACTACGAAGCGTAGCGAAGTGAGGCAAGCCAAAGGCGCGCCAAATTGGTAGACGCGCTGGATTTAGATTCCAGTGGGGAAACCCATAAGAGTTCAAATCTCTGTATGCCCACCATTAATAAAAAAGACTTGATTTATGGTAAATTTTAGCCTAGAATCCAAGGCAGAATAATAAAAGGTACATAAAATGGCATCTAAGAAAGGTTCAAAAGAAGTTGTAAAACTGGAAAACAAAGAAACAGGTTACTTCTATACAACAACAAAAAATACAAAGTCTGAAAATACCCAGGGAAAAATGAAATTCCGCAAGTATGATCCAAAATTACGCAAACACGTCGTTATGACAGAAGCAAAAATGCCTCACTAATAAAACGCGTATATTGCAAATTTTGCGTCCCAATTGGGGCGCGTTTTTTTATGTGAAACTTTACGCGATTATTTTTCAAAAATTGAAAATATTTCCCAATGTGCGCTGCCTGCAAATTGGTCAACAGGGATTAATGTTTTTATTTTATAGCCGCCCTGCCCCAGAATGCCCGCATCACGACGAAATGTATTTGGATTACACGATACGTATATAATGCGTTTTATATCTGATTTTGCCAATATTTTGCACTGTGCCAATGCACCTGAACGTGGTGGATCCATTACAACGCAATCATATTGACGCAACATACCCAAGGTTAATGGATTTTTAAACAAATCGCGTTTTGCGCCCGTCCCCACAATATCAAAACCATCTGCATTCAATGCAAATGTGAAATTTCCCAATCCGCAAAACAAGTCTGCAATATGCGAAAATCCCTGGGCGGCATCTGTAACCATTTTACGCAACACATCAGCCGACACGCGCCCAGGCTGCAAAAACGCCCCAGATGGATATGGAACCGTATGTTCGTTAAATGAAACAATTGGCACATCACGCTGGTATACACAACGTCCATTCCATGTCACACGCAATACTGGTAATTTTTCAGCTGCAACCTTAAATTCAGGCGTAAAGTATGGAACATCCGACGTGATGCATATATCAATTCCGTTATCACACACTGTTACCAAACATGCGCCAGCACCCACCCACGGCAATTTAGATAATACAGGCAAAATACTGTTAATTTCAGGTAGCACATTTGGACAATTTGTAACAGGTACAATATCTTTTGATGATGATGCAAAAAAACCAAATTCAGAATTTGCAAAACAAAATTCTGCACGACGACGCGCCCCAGGCGCAATCCAAACAGCATCTTCTGTCTGATTTATGTTATGCAATTCACCCAATTTTTTATCACGATAATCAGTGGCTGTAAAATCATATTTACAACCACCACATTTGTTAAAAAATGGACACGTTTTCATAAGCCAATCAGAAATTCACACGCACACCTGCACGAAACTGGTTTGCGGTTGGATTCAAGTCTTTGATACCATCAAATTTTGGGCTGAACATATACATGTATCTGTATCCCAAATCAATTGTAAAGTATGGTCCAAATTCAATTCCAATTCCAGTCATTGCCGCTGCAACAGGTGAAATTTTATTATCTATATGAATATCATCTGCTGAATTCCAAGACAGCCCACCCCCAATACCAACATACGGTACCAAATGCTGTTTATAAAACAGACGATACAAGTTACCAACACGTGCATCAAATATCGCGTTTATCATTGCGGTATTGCCGGTCAATTTGAATGCATTATATTCAGCATTTGTGCGGATATAATTTGCCTCTATACGGAATATATCGTACAGGCGCACACCTGCCATACCTTCAAAAGATGATGTGTTTTTACCACCAACATGCACATTTTTATCATCTGTAAAACTGTCCCACATTGAAAAGTTATACATCCCCCCAACATAGAAACGTTTGTCACGGGCAAATGCTTCGGCATCATGTCCGTTTGGTGCGTCGGGGGCTGGCATATTTACCTGCTGAACACGATATGGAATTGCTGCCATGCTAGATGTTGCAACAAATGCACACATAAAACCAAACAATATTTTTGTATTCATTTTTATACCCCGTATCAGAAATTAACCCGCAAAGATGCCATAATATTACTGATGTTATCCACACCGCCACGGCGCGTATCCCATCCAAATCCATTGCCAATCATCATCTGGTATTGATACATAACATCAATTCCAATCAAATCATTCAGCATTATATTAAATCCAACTGACGCGCGTGGGGCGGCAATCACAAATCCATCCGAACCGTTCGCACCATCGAAATCATACGCACCAAATCCAGCCCCAATCCCCATAAATGGAACAAAGGTTCTGCGACGCGTAATATCACCAGTCTGGACATAGCGACGCGCAAAATCAAAGTACAACATTGCACCTGCTGTTTTATAATTTGCAGATAAATCATCCAAGTCTGAAAATTTCAGTGTCATTGTCTGCAAATCAATTTCTGTACGAACATACGATGATAAATTCCATCCCAATCCAATCTGGGTTGTATATCCGCCAGATGCATCATATTTATTATCACCAACCCTTGCCTGGTCAGTGGCAAATCCCAGGTTCATACCACCACCCATACGAACATACATTGTTGTTGGAATAAATAAGCGTGTGTCTGACGTGTCAACTGCACCAACAGTTTGATATACATCCGCCCCCAACGCCCCAGGCGCAGTATCTGGGATAACATCTGCATTAACACGCGCACTGATGATATCAACACCTGTTAATATTTCGTTACGAAATTGTTTATCAGTGTATGCATTTGACGCATTCGGCATTAAAGCCACCAATAACAGTCCAATAGAATATGCTGATTTCATGTTCTTTTTTCCTTCTTAACAAAAAGCTTAGCACAATTTGAAACTTGATTTCAAGCGTTCTTATTCGTATCATTATAGGCATGAAAAACAATAACAGTTCAGATAAAAAAATCGCATTAGTCGCAGGCGCACTGGATTTACCGTTTTATACACGCGATGCATTAATTCGTGCTGGCTGGGATGTATATGTTGTTGGGTTAAAGAACTTTGTTAATCCCGAACTGCATCCAGACATTGTCGTCAGACTGGGTGGTGGCGGTCGTGCGGTGCGCGAATTTCGGCGACGTGGCATACACAAATTAACATTTGTCGGTGCGATTGGGCATCCAAATTTATCTGATATTCGACCTGATTTATGGTCATTGTTTGCACTAATTAGTATTATGAAACATCAACGGGGGTATGATTCAATGGCGGTTGCATTAAATAAAGTACTGGAAAAACGCGGGTTTGAAATTATTGCAGCCCAAGATATCGCACCCGAATTAACGTTTGAAACGGCTGGCGTACAAACCAAGACAAAGCCCACCGCCCGCGACACACGTGATATTGAACGCGCAATAGATGTATCGCATACAATCGGCGCAGCAGACATTGGTGCATCAGTCGTCGTTGATAAACAAGTAATCGCGGTAGAGGCCGCCGAAGGCACCGCCAAAATGCTGGACCGCGTTGTCGCAATGCGAAAAAACAACAAACGCAGCAGTGGCGTTTTTGCCAAGATGACAAAGCCAGGCCAGGATCTGCGCATTGATATTCCGGCAATTGGCACGGACACTGTACGCGCCGTGGCGGCCGCCCATCTGCGCGGAATTGTTGTTAATACCAAGACCTGCTTTGTAGTTGATAAAGATGCAGTTATAAAACTGGCAAATGAATTAAAGATTTTCATCATCGCAATTGATGAATAGTCCCATAATGACAAAGGTTTTGATACGCCTGCATTTAACGAAATTAAAATAGGAACACTGTTACCAAATTTATTTTCGCAATCAAAACATTTTACGCCAGAACAATATTATCAACAAGTGATTAAAATATGCCCAGAATGCACAAAAAAGTGGTATGAACGCATTCCAACATATTCGGTGACACCAGTTTGTGTCCATGTTCGATTTTAGTATATTCACGTGTTGTTAATCCGAACACATATGCCGCATCGCGCTTTGATGAAAAGCGGTTGGAGGTTGATAGCTACTGAAACGGTAGTGTCACTTATTTAAATATATCGTGCCCCCAACCAAGTTGGATTTGCAAATTATTAAAAATGGGGAAGCACGTCCCCATTTTTTACTTTCCAAATTTACCACTGCGGGGGAAACCGAATGGAACGGTGCGTCCCTGGGATGCACGCTTGCCAGACCACAATTTCCAGTCATCCAGTTTTGTCGTGCCACGACCTGTTGTCCATCCAAAACCATCCGCCGCATTAAAGAACATTACATCCAACACATACGTGCGTTCTGCGTTATATTTTTGCAGGATTACGCCCTTGCCCCGTGTCATCTCAGGAATTTCAGATGTATTGAATATCAGCAATTTATCATTTGACCCCGACATTGCAATACTGTCACCATCAACAGGTACACACATTGTTGCCATATTCTTGGCATCTGTGTTCATAACCTGTTTTCCTGTACGGGTCTGTGCCAGGCAGTTTTCACCACTTACAATAAACCCAGTACCATGACGCGCAACCAGCAAGTATTTTGCAGATGTGTTTAACACAAATGCACGGACAATTTCTTCGTCTGCGCCGATATCCGCCATCATACGCACAGATTCACCAAATCCGCGTGCCGATGGTAATTCATTTGCAGACAATGTGAACATTTTTCCACCTGATGCAAATATATTTATCTTATCTGTGGACATCGCGTGGAATGCTGTTAATAATTCGTCCCCTTCCTTGAACTTTACATCTAATGCTGACAGGTCCAATGTACCCTTGGCGGCACGAATCCATC